>NZ_LSJS01000309.1 GCF_001557325.1 Erythrobacter donghaensis | reverse complement strand
CAGCACAGCCGCCCCGCCGATCGCCGCGCCGCCGATCTCGGCGCCCGGTTGCCACACCCCGATGGGCTCGCGGCAGCTTCGGCATCTGCCCCGCAGCACCAGCCACGAGACAAGCGGCACCAGATCGCGCACGGCAATGGGGGCAGCGCAGCTGTCGCAGGCGGAGCGTCCCGCGATGAGCGAGCGTCCCTCGGGCAGGCGCACCATCGCGGCTCCGATGAAGCTGCCGATTGCCGCGCCGGCAAGCATCGCGGTGACGAATGTCAGGCCGATGGGCCATTCTGGGATCATCGCATCCGGCTCCAGCGCGTCAGCGCCCCCACCGGCGCGGCCATCAGCCTAATCGCCCACACGGCCCGCTGTCATCCCGCGCAGATCGAACGACCCACGGATTTGCGCCTTCGACGGGCTGCGGGAATGCGCGGTGATTGGTCAAAACCGGAGCCGCAGAGCAGCGGCGCGATCGAACGGCGCGTGGCCGCGAACCAAGGCATCCCGCCGGCTTTCGCTACGGCCGCGGGAGGGCGATGCTTTCGCAGACTGTCGGCGCCGCTCCCCGAGCCCTCAGCGCGAGCCGCGCGCGGCGAGCACGCTGGGCACCGTCAGCAGGATGATCCGCATGTCGCGCAGCACCGTGCGGCTGCTGACATAGCGCACATCGAGCAACACCCGCTCGAAGTAGCGGATGTCGCTCCGCCCGGAGATCTGCCACAGGCCGGTGATCCCCGGACGCACCCGGCAATAGAGCGCGAAATGCTGGCCGTAGCGCGCCGCTTCGGTCTCGACGATCGGGCGCGGCCCGACGATGCTCATCTCGCCCATCAGCACGTTGAACAGCTGCGGCAGCTCATCGAGGCTCGAGCGGCGCAGGAAATTGCCGAGCCACGTCACGCGCGGATCATGGGTCAGCTTCTGGCTCTCGGCCCATTCGCGCGCGGCTTCGGGGTCGCGGGCGAGGATCTCGGCAAGGCGGGCTTCGGCGTCCACCACCATGGTGCGGAACTTCCAGCAGCCGAAGGTCTTGCCGCCGAGCCCGACGCGGCGATGGCGGAAGAACACCGGGCCGCGGTCGGTGCAGGCGATTGCCAGCGCGATCAGCACGAGGAGCGGCAGGAAGAACATCAGCGCGCACAGGGCGATGACGATGTCGAGCCCGCGCGACACCGCGGCCGGGGGCCAATCGTTCGAGGTGCTTGCGGTGCGGGCGATCTGGAAGGCGTCTCGCGGCTCGATATACACGGTGCAGCACCCTTTCGGTTCGGCCGGATCCTTGATGATCCTGCGTGTTTCACGGATTTGCGATGAGGCCCCTGCCTGCGCGCGAGGTTTCTATTCCGCGCCCGGCAAAGAGGCTCTAGATTAGGTTAACAACGTGTTGCGTTCACCGCAGGTGGCGGCAGCAGGGCAACGGGTTGCCGCAGGGGCAGCGGATTAGGAGCGATGATCATGGAGGCCCAGCACGGTCGGCCGGAGGAGCGTGAGGGCACGCGCGAGGGCAAGGCAGCCCCGCGCCAGAAAGTGCGCCTGCATCCGCGGCGCCGACGCGGCAGCAGCCGGCAGGACAAGTACCCGCGGTTGCTGCGGTTCGCCCTATTGCTGGGGTTGCCGATCGGCCTGTGGGCCGCGATCTATTGGGTCATCCGGCTGTTCGGGTGACGGCAGCACAGGCGCTGCGGGGGCCGGTGAAACCGGAGCTTCGCAGGGGAAGGCCTCCTGCAGGCTCGCGACGATCACCGATGCGGCCTGCGCCTCGGTGAGTGAGGGGTTGGCGACGAGGTAGGCCGTGAAGGTATCGGCGAGCCGTCCCATGGTGAGGCCCGCGGGCAGGCACGGGTCGCCCGAACCGATCCACACCCGGTAGGACCGCGCCGCGTCGGCAACCGCGCCGAGATAGGCGAAGCAGAAGCTGCGCGCGAAGCTCGAATTCTCGCGGCATTTGCGCAGCAGGTTGCCGGCGGATTCGAACCCCGCGACCGCCTCGGCGCCGCTGGCTTGCGCGCGTGCGGGCGCGGCGGCGAGCAGCGCGAGGCTGGCCGCGGCGAGGCTCGCGATGGCGGTCCCCCGGCGGCGGCTCACGGTGTGCCGCCACTTGGCGTGGTTGCCATGGGCAGAGGGCGCGCGCGGAACGGCGCGGCAGGCGCGGATGCCGGCGGTGGCGGTGGCGGCACTGCGGCAGCAGGCCCAACGAGGGGCCCGGCGAGCGCTGCGGCGTCGGTCGACGCGCCGAGGCCGGGCAGGCCTTCGCCCTGCGGCCCTGCGGCAGCCGCGCGCGGCGTCCAAGCGGCGACCAGCGGTTCGCGTCCGACATAGGATTGGGTGAAGGCTCCCGCAGTCCCGTTCCACCCGCGCCAGCGGTAGAAGACATGGCGCCCGATCTGCCCCGCCTTGTCGAGCGTGCTGCTCCAGTAGGGCAGGACGTAATCGGCGTGGTAGTGAGTCGCCAGTCCGACCTCCGGAGCCGTCGCTCCGCCAAGCGCCGCCCTGGCGACGCGGTTGGCGCGCGCCCACAGGCTCGGCACCGGCGCGCGGGCGCGCGAGCCATCGCAGGTGAAGGTGAACTGGCACCCGGTCGAGCGCTCCTGTCCCTGGAACACGACGCCGCAGACGTTGTTCGGGTAAGCCGGATGGCGCACACGGTTGAGTACGACCTGCGCGATCGCCCGCTGGCCGGCCTCCGGCTCGAGCGCGCCTTCGTAATAGATCGCCTCGGTCAGGCAGGTCTCGGCCCGCAGCGCGCTGGCGGCATCGCCATAGCGAGCGTTGAAGGGCGCGGCTGGCACCATCGCGAGGTCGGGCGCTGCGTCCTCGCTCTGGCGCTCGAAAGGCGAAGGCAGATCCGGCGCGAAAGCCGCTATCCCCGCGAAGGCGCTGCCCGACTGCCCCGGCGAGACCGGCAGCACCGGCACCAGCAGCAGCGCCATCACGCTCACCGCACCGGCCAGTCGAGCGCCGAGCAGCCCGCCGCGGCGCAGCCGGCGCTGCGCAGGCGGGGCGAGGTAGGGGAACGGGGCGGCAAGAGCCATGAGCGGTGCATTGCTCCTTCGGACAAGCGGACAGGCGTGCCGCGCGCCGGCGAATGGCCGGACGTCTCACGCGCCGCGGCGTTGGCCCCTTGCGGGCGCCAGCGCCCTAACCTCGGTTCGGAATGCGCCGAGCCGAAGCGTCCGCGCGCCCGCTCACGCGGCCATCTCGCGGAAGGCGCTGTGGCTTTGCTGGAGGGTTGCGTAGTCGCCCGACGCTTCGACCCGGCCGTCCTTGAGGTAGTAGAGCACCTCGCAGCCGCGCACGGTCGACAGGCGGTGCGCGATCATCACTACGGTGCGCGTGCCCCGCATCCCCTCGACTGCCTCGATCACCGCGCGTTCGGTGGTGTTGTCGAGCGCGCTGGTCGCCTCGTCGAGGATCAGGATCGCCGGATCATGGTAGAGCGCGCGGGCGATGCCGATTCGCTGGCGCTCGCCGCCCGAGATGCGCACCCCGCTCTCGCCCACCAGCGTGTCGAGCCCCTCGGGCTGGCGGTCGATGAACCGGCCGAGCTGGGCAAGGCGGATCGCTTCGGCGAGTGCCTCCTCGTCGACATCGGCGTCCTCGATCCCCAATGCGATGTTGCGGCGGATGGTGTCGTCGAGCAGGTAGATCGACTGCGGCACGTAACCGACCTGGCGGCGCCACGCGCGCAGTTCGCCCTCGTCGAGGCGATGGCCGTCAACCACCAGCCCGCCGCGTTCCGGGGCGACGAGGCCGAGCAGGACATCGACCACGGTCGACTTGCCGGCCCCGGTGGTGCCGACAAGGCCCACCGCCGCGCCGACCGGAATGCTGATGTCGATGTTCTTGAGCGCATGGTCGGCTGCGCCCTCGTAGCGGTGCCATACGCCCTCGAGCGCGATCACGCTCTGCGGGCGGGGGACGTCCGGAGCGCTATCGCGCAGCGGCGCATCGCCGAGCAAAGCCAGATCGCGCACGATCGGCTGGATGGCGACAAGGCTGTAACGCAGATCCGCGAACTGGTTGAGCGCCGCGCTCGAGGCCTCGCGCAGGCGCACCAGGCCCACCACGAACAGCGAGAGCGTGACAAGGATGCTCTCGGTCGTGCGGCCCTGCAGCACCAGCCCGACGGCGAGCGCCAGCAGCCCGGTCATCGCCACCATTTCCGACGCCGGCGGGATGATCTTCATGATCAGGAGCTTGAAGCCGTGCGCGCGCGTCAGCTGCGTCGCCGCGTCCATCACCTTGCCGGTGAAGAAATCCTCGCGCCCCAGCGTGCGGATTTCCTTGATGCCGCCGAAGGCCTGCATGAGGTTCTGGTTGAGCGCCGCGCGGCCCTGCTGCTGCACCAGCCCGAAGCGCCGCAGCCGCCCGGTGACCCCGCGCAACGCGGCAAAGCCGATCAGCCCGAGGAACACGATCCAGGCGATCGTGATGACCGGCTCGACGACCAGCAGGAAGCCGAGCACCGCAATCACGATCACCGTGCGGGTGCATAGCTCGAGGATCGTGCTGATCACGCTGTTGCACACGGTCATCACCTCGTTGTCGACATTGCGCAGCAGTTCTGAGCGGTTGCGGGCGAGGAAGAAGCGGTAGGGCGCGGCCATGTAGGCGCGCATCAAGCGCCCCGCGATGGCGATCCGGCGGTGGGAGACGTAGCGGATCTGCGCCCAGTAATTGAATGCGAGGAACCCGTTCTTGATCGCGAAGATGGCGAGCAGCGCGGCCGCGCCCCAGATCACCAGTTCGCTGCTGTCGAGCCCTTCGGTGAGCGGGCCCAGCACCGGGCCGAGGAGCGGCAGGCGCAGCATCGCCTCGCGATCGACCACCGCGCTGACGAAGGCGGGCACCGCGGCCAGCCCCGCGATCTCGAGCGCCGCGCCGATCAGCATCATGCCGAACAGGATCGCGGCATTGATCCGCTCGCGCGGGGAGAGGAGCGAAAGGAGGCCCCTGACCGGGCCCGGGGACATCGCCTCGTCGCCTTCGGGATGCAGGGGGACCGGCGCGGGCGTGGCAGCGGGGGCGTTCATGCCGGGCTCACGACGCTGCGCGGGGTGGCGGCGGCGCTGCCGCTCGTGGTGCCGCCGGTGCCGGTGCTCGCGCTGCCGCGTGCGAGCATGTCCGGCGCGCGGGCGCGCAGCGCGTCGTCCCACAGATCGGTCAGCAGATGCTTGTGACGTTCGATGTCGGACTTGCGCGCCTGCGCGAAGCCGCGTTCGCGCATCTCCTCGGGCACAGGCGCGGATACGATGGCAGGCAGTTCGTCGACCGATTCGTAGAGGATCCCCGCGCCCTCGCCGACATATTGCGCAAGGTCGCGGCGCAGTGCGGGCATGCACACCCCGACGCCTGCTGCCTGCGCTTCGGCGATCGCCACCGGCCAGCCGACGCCCGGGGCGTCGGCATCGGCGGTGTAGACCAGCCAGCGGTGGCGCTTGTACTCGCGCGGCATCGCCTCGGGCTCGATCGGGCCGACGAAGTTGACGCCCGCACCGTTCTCGGCGCTGCGCTGCTTCAGCCAGTCGGTGCGCTGGTCCATCGCGTAGAGATTGAAGCTGCGCTCGGGAACCCGGCGGCCGAGCCGCAGGAAGTCGGGCATGGCGCGCTTGCTCGCGCAGATCCCGACATTCATCACCGCATCGCCGTTGGGGCCGGAGTCGTGAAACTGGGCAAAGCGCATGACCGGGAAACAATCGATCACCTTCGCCTCGCAGGCACCGGCCCGGATCAGCCAAGGCCGCGCGAAGGGGAGGGCGAGCACGCCGAGGCACAGCTCGCTCTCCATGGCGGCCAGGCCCTCGCGCAGCCACTGCGCGCGGCTCTGCGGCGCCCCGCCGCGCAGCAGCCCGGCGATCCGCCCGCCCAGGCCCGGAGGGCGCAGCGCGAGCGTGTCGAAGGAATGGGCGCGCAAGGTGAAGGGCACCCCCGTGCGGCGCGCCACCTCACCGACGAAGCCGAGTTCGGTGAGGAAATGGGCGTGGATCAGATCGGGTTGGAACGCCTCGACCGCGGCGATGCAATCCTCCAGATCGCGCACCAGGGCGTGGGGACGGTGATTGGCATAGGCCTGCACCGGCGTTCGGCGCGCGAGGATGCCGATCTCGTAATCGGCCTCCAGCGCCTCGATCTCGTTCTTGATCGCGGTCTGTCCGGCGCGCGGATATTCGGTGAGCAGGAACAGCACCCGGGCGCGGTGCGAAGCGGGGCCGGACGCGCGTCGGGGCGGGAGAGGGTTCGTCGTCATGGGCACTCGCGTGATTGGGGGCGGGTCGTCGGCGACTTGGCGGATGAAGCGGCATGCGGCGCCGTTCGTGCCGACGCCGTTCGTGCTGCGGGTGCGAAAAGACAGGCTCGCGAGGGGCGCGGCCACTAAGCAGGTTAGGGACGCAGCACGGCGCAGCGACCAGATAGGCGCGCATGACCGCCCCACCGCCCCGGATGCCCGCCGCGGCCCGGCCGCAGCCTGCGCGCCGGGTCTCGATCATCATGCCCACCCACAACCGCGCGCATCTGATCGGCGAGAGCATCGCCTCGGCACTCAGGCAGAGCCTCGCGCCCTTTGAGATCATCGTGGTGGATGACGGCTCCACCGACCAAACCCCTGAAGTTGTGGGCTCCTTTCAGGATCGGGTGACGATGCTGCGGCAGGAGAATGCCGGCAAGTCGGCGGCGATGAACCGCGCGATCGCGGCGGCGCGCGGGGACTATCTGCTGGTGCTCGACGATGACGACCTGCTCCCGGATGGTGCGCTGGCGGCGCATGTCGCGGCGCTCGAGGCGGCGCCTGCGGCGGGCTTTTCCTACGGACGGTTTGCCCGATTTTCCGGACGGGGCGCGGATGCCCCCGCGAGCGAGGATCTCGAACCGCTGCCCCGGCCCGGCGAGAAGCGGCTGCTGGTGCAACTTATGACATGCTGCTTCCTGCCCAACCCGGCCTGGATGGTGCGGCGCGAGGTGCAGCTGGCTGCAGGCCCCTATCGCACCGATCTGCCCCGCGGGCAAGATTACGAGATGATCCTGCGGATCGCCCGCGCCGACTCCGGTGTCTATGCCGGTGGAGTGACGCTCTACCAGCGCAAGCACGTGGCTGCGCGGATGACCAGGCGGGGCGCGGTGGTCGCCACGGACACGGTCGCGGGCTGGATCGATGCCGAGCGCACGATCTTCGCCGGGATCGATGCACGGTGGAACGATGCCGATTTCCGCCCCTTTTGCGGGCCAGCCGAGGGCACCGAGGCCGAGCGCCTCGCGGTGCTCCAGCGCGGGGTGATCCTGTTCATGCGCAAGCTCCACGAAGCCGCCGCGCGCCATTTCGCCCGCTATGCCGCCATGCCGGGAGCCGAAGCGCCCGGCGAGCGCGAGCTGGCCGTGGCGGGCGATCTGCTCGGGGCGCGCTACGGGATCGGCGAGATCGCCGACGGCTCGCTCGATCCGGCGCTGCTGGCGGGGCTCGGCCTGCCGCTGGCGCTGCGCCGGGCGATGGCGCGCCAGCTGCCGTGGCGGATGCGCGAGACCCTGGCTGCGGGGCGGATCGGCGATACCGCGCGGCTGCTGCGCTGGGGGCACCGCGCCTTCGGCAGCGCCGCGCTGCTCGGCGCGGCGGGCCGAAGGATCGGCACCTCCGCCGGCGCGACCTAGTCGGGAGGCCTCAGAAGAAGCGCTCGGCCACGCGGATCGTGTCGCCCGGGCGCACCGGGAAGGAGGGCGTCTCGCGCAGGTCGACCAGCATTTCCCGGGTGTCGGTGGCGCGCTTCAGGAACACCTTGCGGCTATTGGCACGGTAAGTGAACCCGCCCGCCGACGCGACCGCTTGTTCGACCGTCAGCCCGACGGCGAAATCATATTGCCCCGGCCGCGCGACTTCGCCGAGAATGTAGAAGGGGCGGTAGGTGATGATCTCGGCGCTGACCCGGGGGTCGGCGATGTAGCCGTTGCCCAGACGCGTGGTGAGCTCGGTCTGCAGATCCTCGATCGTCCGCCCGGCGACCGGGATGTTGCCGATCAGCGGGAACGACACATCGCCCGCGCCGGTGACGCCGTATTCGCCGGTCAGCGTCTCTTCGCCGTAGACCGTGATGCGCAGCTTGTCGCCCGGCCCGAGGGTGTAGACCCGCGCATCGTCGAGCAGCCGCGCGCGCGGCGCGTCGCTTCCTCCGGCGCAGGCGGCAAGCAGCGTCAGCAGCAGGGCGGCGAACAGGGCGGGAAGGCGCATCATCATGCAGGGTTCCTTTGCGGACGGGAGGGAAGGCGGCGCACCGGTCGCCGGCGCGCGGGCGCGGGCGTGGGGGCATCCTGGCCCGCCGCCGCCAGCGGCAGCGCGGCGAGCGCGGCTGCAATCGCGGTCAGCAGCACGGTGTCGATCAGGAAGGGGCCGACGATGAGCTCGGTGCGAACTCTCAGGAGGATGATGAACAGCGTCGCGATTGCGAAGGCGCGCGGGGCGTCGATCGCGGCGACCAGCAGCACCACTCCGCGCACCCCCGCATAGGCGAGCGGCAGCAGGAACAGCACCAGGCCGATGATGCCGAGATCGGCCATCAGTTCGCGGAAGGTGTCGTGAAAGTGGAAGGCACGCCCGTCGCTCTGGCCGTTTCTCGCCAGCAGTCCCTTGCCCTTGGGGCCGAGCCAGATCGCCTTGTAGCCGTGCCCGATCACGGGTGCCTGCCGGATCAGGCGGTCGGCCTCCTCCCACAGCAGCGTGCGCCCGGTGAGGCGCTGGTCCTTGCCGAGCACGTCGGTCTGGATAATCGCGATCTCGCGCTCGATCGCGGGCAGCGCGACTGCTGCGGGGATGGCGAGCAGCGCCGCCGCGACGAGCGCGAACAGCCGCCCGCCGCGCCCGAGCAGCGCGGCCAGCGCTATCAGGCCGAGCAGGCCTGCGAGCACCACGGCCGAGACCAACGCGGTGGCCGAATCCCCCTGCACGATCAGGAACAGCGCCGGCACCACCGCCAGTGCGGCGACGCACCGGGTGAGCGGGCGATGCGCGCGCGAGGCCGCCACGCACAGCGCCGATCCCAGCCAGATCAGCGCGATGTAGCCTATCTGGTTCTTGGAGCCCGCCAGGCCGATCAGCACCGGCCCGCTCTCCGACATCCCCGCGCGTCCGCTCGCAAGTCCGGCAAGGCCGGCGATGGTGGTGCCGATGAACACCGCCAGCACCAGTTCGCGCAGGGTCAGCAATCGCCCGAGCGCCAGCCCCATCAACACCGTCACCACCAGCTGGAGGCCATAGCGCAGTGAGATCGCGGGCACGTCCGACCACAGCGTCGAAGCCGTCGCGAACAGTCCCAGCGCCAGGAGCGGCAGACCCGCCAGCAGCAGCTGCGGCACACGCCGCCAGCGCAGGCTCAGAATCGCAGCCAGGCACACCAGTTGCACCAGTGTCGCCGCCGGGCCCAGCGCGGGCGCGGACAGGCCCGCGACGATCGCGGCCGCCCACCCGGTCACCGGCAGGCGCTCGAACCCGAAAGGCCCGCTCCCCGCGGGCGTGGTGCTGGCATGCTTGGCGGCAATCAAGGCGCGCGCGCTCCGTGAGGGGGGTGACGGGATGCGGGCGACACTCGCCGATTGCCCGCGCCGGAGCGCTCACACAGGTTAGCCACCTGTTGCAGCAATGCTCCGGTCAGGGCGCGATCAGGAAGCGGCGGCGGGGGAGGGGGGCAGGCACGCGCAGAGCCGCCAGCTTGTCGCGCGCGACGCCGAGCCCGGCATCGACCAGCAGCCGCGGCCGACCCCGATGGGCAATCAACGCGCGCACGAGCCCGCTCTGGCGCTTGGCGTCGAGGAAATGGCGGTGGTGCCAGCGCTGCGCAGTCTGTGCGCGGTGCTCGAGCAGCACCGCGCGCTCCTCGGCCGCGAGCTTGCCCGCGAGCATCCGATCGTCGGCAGCGACGAGCGCGGCGAGGTCCGCGGCCGAATGCCGGGCGCTGAGCGAATCGGGTCGCTCGATTGCGACATAGCCGCAGGTCGCCACCAGCCGGAAGCTTGCGCCCGCCAGCAGCATGCGGGCATAGAGATCGAAATCCTCGCCCAGCCGCAGGCGCGCGTCGTAACCGAGCCCGTGGCGTTCGAGAAAGGCGCGGCGCATCACCGGCTTCAGGAATCCCAGCTCGCCGCGCGGGCGTCCGGCTTGCGAGATGTTGGCGGCAACGAAGCGCGCGAAGGTCATTCGCTCTGCGACGCCGCCGGTCGCAAAGGCGGCAAGGCCGGTAAAGTCCGCGGCCTCCTCGGGCGCGACGAAGATGATGTTGTCGGCCGACATGTCCCAGTCGCCCGTCGGATCGGCGAGCGCGGTAAAGCGGCCGGGAAGTACCGCGTCATCGGCATCGAGCACAGCGACCAGCGGCGCGCGCGAGCGCGCCAGAGCGAGGTTGCGCGCGGCAGCCGGCCCGAGGTTGCGGGGCGCACGGTGCACGGCGAGCCGTCCGCTGCCGTCGTCCGCGCGCATCGCCGCAGCGGCGGTCGCATCGCGCGAGGCATCGTCGATCACCACGACCTCGGCGACCTCGGGCTCTGCCAGTGCCGAGGCGACCGCGCGGCCGATGGTGCCTGCCGCATCCATCGCCGCAATGATCACGCAGACCTTGTCCATGCTGCTGCCTTTGTCCGAAGCCCGTGGGATAATCGCCGCTTTGCGCCACGTACCCTCGCGGCGCACTAACCTCGTTAAGGTCGCAGGTTGCCCGATCGGGCCTATCGCCGCGCGCGTCCCGTTCGCCGTCCTTCACGAAAGCGACCCGCCGCCATGCCCGCCCCTGTCGCCGGCCCTCCCGACCCGCTCGTCTCGCTGCTGATGGTGGCGAGGAATGCCGCGGCGCATATCGACGCAGCGCTCGCCTCGTGCCGTCGCCAGAGCCTTGCCGCGATCGAGATCGTGGTGGTCGATGACGGATCGACCGACGCCACGGCCGCGATCATCGCCCGCCATGCCGCCGAGGATGCGCGGGTGATCCCGGTGCGCGGGCACGGCAAGGGGCTCGCGGCGGTGCGCAATCTTTCGATCGCCGCAGCTGCCGCGCCCTGGGCGGCGATCATCGACAGCGATGACATCCTCCATCCGCGCCATGTCGAGGCGCTGCTGGGCCTGGCGCGAAGCCGGGGCGCAGACATGGCGGCGGCGAACATGATTGCCTTCGGTCAAGACCTGGCGCCAGCGCTGTTCGCTGCGGGGCCGCAATGGGCGCGCGAACGGATGATCGGCCACATCGAGTATCTCGAGAGCGGCCGGCTCGACCGACCCGGGGTGCAGCTCGGCTACCTGAAGCCGCTGCTGCGGCTCGAGGCGCTGCGGCGGCAGGGCATTGCCTACGACCTGCGCCTGAGGATCGGCGAGGACTGGGACATGGTAGAGCGTGCGCTCGCGGCGGGGCTGACCTATGCCTTCGCGCCCGAGCCGACCTATTACTACCGCCGCCACCCGGGCTCGGTCTCGTTCCGCTGGCAACCGGGGGATCTCGCCGCGCTGATCGCAGCCGAGCGCGACCGCCTGGCCAAGCCGCAGCAGCGCGGACTGGCTGCGGCGCGGCGGGCGCGGCTGGCCTCGCTCGAGGACGCGCTGGCGCATTGCGAGGCGGTCGGCCTGCTCAAGGCGAGGGCACCGCTGCGCGCACTCGCGATCCTTGCCCGCCGCCCGCGCGCGCTCGGGCTGTTGGGGGCGAGCGTGCGCGAGGGGCTGGCTCGGCGTGTCGGCAAGTGGCGCGCGCGCGGCGCGGCGCTCGATCCTGCGCCAACTGCCCCGCTTGCGCTGCTCTGCGGTGATCCCGAACCGGGTTCGCCCATCGCCATCGCCGCAGCACTTGCCGAGGCGAGCGGCTGCGTCGTGGTGCGACTTTCGCCCGCGGACCTCGCCGATCCGCTTGCGGTCGCGCGGAGCGGGCGGGGGGCGGCGCTGGTGCTGCTCGCCGATACGATGCTGGCCGACCGGGCCGCCCATGCCATCGGCGACGGCGCGCCCTTCGTCGCGGCGGCCGGCGCGCAGCATCCGCTGATCGACCTGGTGATCGACCAGCACAGCTGCGGTGCGCTGCTCGAACTCATCCCCAAGAGCGCCGATGCCGACGCGGGCCTGCTGTGGCGCGAACGGGCGCGGCGGGTGGCGGGGCTGGCCGCATGAGAACCGCCGCGCTCCGCTCGCCACCGCCTGCGCGGGCGATCATCGTCAGCCGCCAGCGCCTGATCGGGGCGACCAATGGCAGCTCGTCCTATGTCATCGACCTCGCCCGCTCGGCACGCGCGGCCGGGCTGGAGCCGGTGCTGTGGCAGCCGACCCCGAACGTGATGGGCCGCATCCCCTTGTACCGCGCGCGTCCCGAGATGGCGGTGTTCACCGAGCACCGTATCCGGGGTGTCGCGCGGATCGGGCGCTGGTTCGTCTCGACCGATCCGGGGGTGTGGCGCGACGCGGCGATTGGAGCCGCGCGGAGCCTTGCGCGGCGTGTCGGCCTCAAGGGCGACTGGACGCGCGACCGGCCGCGCCCCTACACCATCGCCGCGCCCTGGAGTGCTGCCGACCGCGCCTGGCTTTCGGCGCAGGTGCTGCGGCCCGAGGACGTGGTGCTCGCCGATTATGCCTTCCAGTCCGAAGCTTTCGCGCTGCTCGGCGCGCCGCGCGCTCGCAGCGCGATCATCATGCACGATCTGTTCCATCGCCGCGCCGGATCGGGGGCGGGGGCCGAACGCGATTCGGTCACCGCCCTCTCGCGCGAGGCCGAGGTGGCGCTGCTCGAGCGAGCGGGCACGGTGATCGCGATCCAGCAGGACGAGGCCGATTTCGTCGCCGGGGCGCTGCCCGAGACACGCGTCATCCTCGCCCCCGGCACGCGCACGCCCGAGGCTCCGCAGACCGCGCCCGGAGACCCCCATCGCCTGCTGTTTGTCGGCAGCCGAACCGCGCCCAATTCGGACGGGCTGGCGTGGTTTCTGGAACGGGTCTGGCCCGCCATCGCCGCCGCCGCCTCTACGACACGGCTCGATGTGGTGGGGACGGTCGCGGCCGATTTCGTCGGCGCGCGGGTGCCCGATGGCGTGCGCCTCCACGGGCTCGTCCCGCAGCTCGCGCCGTTCTACGCGCGTGCCGGGATCGTCATCGCGCCCCTGCGGTTCGGCTCGGGGCTCAAGATCAAGCTGGTCGAGGCGCTTGCCTGGGGCAAGCCGATGGTGGTGAGTCCGGTGACGCTGCAAGGCGTGGAGGAGGCCTGCGGTCCGGCGGTGATGGTGGCGGATAGTCCCGGGGGCTTTGCCGCGGCGATCCTCGCCTTGCAGAAAGACGGCGCCCTGCGCGAGCGCCTCTCGCAGGCCGCGCGCGCGGCGGTGGCAGCGCATTTCGCGCCCGCAGGCACGCACCGTGCCTATCGCGAATGGCTTCAGGAGGCAGCGAAGGGGAGCACCGGGGCGGGCACGCTCCTGCCGCCCGACATGCGCGCGGCGATTTCCTGCTTCCAGTAGCCTGCGCTCCACGCGGCGTGCATGATCATCGCTGCGCTCCCCGCGAGCGCGACATCCGCGCGGCGCGCGCGCAGCGCCAGCGCGAGGCCCCAGCCCTGGCACAGCGCTGCCCAGCCTGCGGCAGGGAGGGCCAGTGCAGGGTACAGCGGAGCCGCGAGCGCCGCCACGCAGGCCGGCGCGACCGCCAAGGGAAGCGCCTGGCGCGGCTTGAGCATGCGGCGGTGGCGGCGCATCGTCGTCGCCCGGCCCTTGCCGTAGCGCCAATATTGCCGGGCGAGCGCGCGCGCCGTGGTGCGCGGGAAATAGGTGACCGGGAGATCGGGGGCGAGCCAGATGCGGGAGCCCAGCGCGCCGAGCCGCAGGTCGAGTTCGGCATCCTCGTTGCAGGGCATGGTCTCGCAATAGCCGCCCGCTGCGCGAAAGGCGGCGATCCGCATCAGCGCGTGGTGCCCGTGATCGACAAGTCCGCCTGCCGCCCCGCTGCGGTGCGCGGCTCCGCCGGTGCCGAGACGCGAGTTCTGCGCCGCAGCCACCCCCCGGGCAAAGCCGCTGGCGGCGCGGGTCTCCATCCGCACCACGACCGAATCGACGCGCTCTGCCTCGGCGGTGGCGATCAGGCGCGCGACGAAGCACTCGGGGTAGAGTGCATGGGCATCGATCCTTGCAAGCCAGGTCGCCTCCCTCCCGAAGCGGGCCACGGCGCGGTTGATCCCGGCGCTCTGGATGCGGCCGGGATTGTCGAGCAGGGTCACGCGCGGCTCGCCTGCGGCGATGCGGCGCACAATGGCGCGGGTGCCGTCGGTGCTCCCCCCATCGGCGACGACGATCCGCGTGTTGGCGGGATCGGCGAGGAGGTGCGCGATCAGCGCGGCGATGTGCGCGGCCTCGTTGAGGCAGGGGATCACGGTGAGGACGCTCGCGGGTTCGGGGGCGGGGTGGCTCATGCGGGCGTGGTCTCCAGCCGGCGCACCAGGCGCCGGTGATCTTCGGGGGATAAGGCGATGGCCGAGCGCGGCAGAGCGCGCGCGGCGGCGGCGAGGTCGGCGTGGCGCGCGGGGGTCATGCTCGCGAGCACCTCGCCCAGCGCCTCGCCCTGCCCGAGCGTGAGGCCGACCCCGGCCGCCGCGAGCCAGCGCCCGGTCTCGACATCCGCGAGCGCCACCGGCACCGCCCCGTGCGCCAGGCTTTCGTAAAGGCGGTTGGGGAGCAGCCATGCCGAGTTCAGGCCTTCCTCGAAATAGTCGATGCACCAGGCGAAATGGACGCGGGCGTAGAGCGCAGGGAGGTCGCTGGCAGTGTAGGGCCCGGCAAACGTGACGCCGGGCAAGCGCGCGACTTCGGCGGGTAAGTCGGCAAAGACGTCGGGCGAGGGCAGGCCGGCGATCAGCACCTTGACCCGGCCCTCCGAGCGCGCCGCGATATCACCGAGGATTGCGAGGCTGCGGCGGCAGCGCAGCATGCCGAACCAGCCGATCACCCAGGGTGCTCCGGGGACGGCAGCGGGCAGGGTCTGGGGAACTGCGCCGACCTTGTTCTCGACCAGCTCGATCGGCCCCCGCCACCCCTGCCGCTCACGGAAATAGGCTTTTGCGAACGCCGGGGAACTGACGATCACCTGCCTCGTGCGCGCGAGCAGGCGGCGCTCGATGAAGCGCAGCGCGCGGCTCGCGGGCCCCATGCCGAGCAGGCTGCGGTGAATGTCGAGGCATTCGTAGACCACCGGCTGGCGGCCCCTTGCGAGCAGCACGGCGAGCACCAGCATCTCGAGATTGCGGGCGATGACGATGTCGGCGCTGCGGACGACTTCGCGCAGGCGACCGGGGAAGAGCAGCCGCCGCAGCACCAGCACCGCACGTGCGACGAGTCGTCCGTCATGGCTGCGCCCGAGCGGCAGCGCGGCCGTCCCGGCAACTGCGGGCGGAGCGGAGCGGCGGTGGAAGCCCGCCAGCAGCACCGTGGCGCCGCCGGCCTGCAGGCTCTCCACGCGGCGGGCGACGGCGGCATCGGCGAGATCGTGCACGAGATAGGCGATCCGGCTCGGCATCTCGCGTGATCTTCCTTCCCCTATGGCAAGCGCGCCGCAGCCTCTGGCGCAGCCGCAAGCGGGGGGCACCAAGACGGGTTGGCAATTCAGGTTATGGCCCGGCAGGCCGCGTGCGGGCACTCGGACGCACCGACAGCCCGGCAGCGTGCCGGCGCACCGGACAGGAGACGCCCTTGGCGACGAGAGCAGACCGCCTGGTTCACGAGACCGCCGATCC
>NZ_LSJS01000308.1 GCF_001557325.1 Erythrobacter donghaensis | reverse complement strand
CTCCTGCTCGCCTGCGGCAGGATCGGGGCGAGCCGCCAGTTGAGCAGCACCGCGATCGCCCCGATCCTGCCGCAGGCGAGCAGGAGCGTGAGGAACGGCGCACCGTCGGTCAGCAGCAGCGCGATCCGGTCTCCCGGCGCGATCCCGCGCGCGAGCATCCACTGCGCGAGGTTGGTGACGCGGGTGTCGAGCTGCGCCCAGGTCAGGCGCTGGGAGCCGTCAACCGTCGCGAGGCGGTGCGCGTGGCGCTGCGCGCAATTCGCCAGCAGCGTGTCGAGCGAGAAGTCGCGGGCGTGCATGGGCCGATAGCTAACCGCGCGCCGTCCGCTCAGCCATCAGCGATTTTGCGAAGGGTCGGAGGCGTCGAGGTCGTGCCCGCAGCGGGTGCAGATGCGGTTGGGCCAGGGCACCACGAAGATCCCCCGGAAGAAGGCGTTCTTGCCGCATTGCGGACAGTTGAAGCGCAGCATCGGGGTGTTGGCCACCAGTAGCATCATGATCGCCGCCGCGAAGGCGAGGCTCGAATGGCCGTAGAGCCGATCGACCGCCACCACCAGCAGCACGGCCAGCGCAAGCGCCCCCAGCATCCGCCACGCATGCAATGCGGCGCGGGCGTAGAGGCTCACGAAAGGCGGGCGAGGATTGATCGCGCGAACTCCGTCAGCGTGTCGTCGCGCGCGCCCATCACCGCGATCCGGTCATCGGGGCGGGCGAGGGCGGCGATCCGCGCACCGCAATCCTCGCGCGAGGGGATGTGCTCGGCCCTGCCACCGGCGGCGTTGACAAGCTCGACGATCCGCTCCGAGCCGACGGAGCGGTCGACCGTTCCGCCGAAATAGACCGGGTCGCACATGATCGTCACATCGTCCGGCCCCAACTCGCGCGCGAAGGTGCGGGCGAGCTCTTCGCCCATCTGGCGCAAGGGGCCGTAGCCGTGGGGCTGGAAGAAGGCGATCACCCGGCCCTGGGTCGCCTTGAGGGTGCGCAGGGTGGCAGCGCACTTCTCGGGGTTGTGGCCAAAATCGTCGATCACCGTGACGCCCGAAGGCGAGGTGCCGATCACATCGAAGCGCCGGGCGAGGCCCTTGAAGCTGCGCAGGGCATAGACCGCGTGACCCACCCCGATCCCCGCCGCATTCGCCGCCGCAATCGCCGCGAGCGCGTTCGACAGGTTGTGCAGCCCCGGCATCGGCAGTTCGAGCGGGAAGGCCTCGCGCCGTCGGTTGTCGACCACCACCGCGCTGATACCGACGGCGCTCATCTCGATCGATTCCGGCTCGACGCCGATGTCGGCCTGCTTGGCCCGCACTCCGAAGGTCACTGCTCCTACGGCGCGCGGGCGCAGGTAGGCGGCCTCCTCGCTGTCGAGGTTGATCACCGCCGTCCCCGCCTCGCCGACGAAATCGCCGAACAGCACCCGCAATTCCTCGATGCTCTTGTGATCGAGGCTGACATTGAGCAGCACGCCCACGGTCGAGCGGTAGAGTGCGATCGATCCGTCGCTTTCGTCGACCTCGGCGACGAAAACCCCGGCCGAACCGATCCGCGCACTGGCGAAGGGGTTGGCGGGGGAGACGAAGTTCTTCATCACCGCGCCGTTCATCACCGTCGGATCGTGCCCCGCCTCGGCGAGGATCCAGGCGATCATGCCGGTCACGGTCGACTTGCCCGAGGTGCCGCCCACCGCGACCGAGAAATCGGCGGCGTTGAACAACTGAGAGAGCAGTTCGGCGCGGCTCAGGCGCTCGCAGCCCAGTTCCTTCGCGCGCGCGACTTCGGGAACGGTGTCCTCGATCGCGGCCGAGGCGATGAGCACCTGCTCGGCGGACGTGACCCCGCTGCCGTCCTGCGGGAACAGAGTGAAGCCGTTCGCCTCCATCCACGCGAATTTCTCGGGGCTCCGGCCCTGGTCGCGGCTGCGGTCGGAGCCGGCGACCGGGTGGCCCAGACCCTTCGCGATCTGCGCGAGCGGGAGCATTCCGGAGCCGCCGATGCCGCAAAAGAACAGGGGCCGCCCGGAGAGCGCGCCCGTTGAGACCCCGTTATCCATATCCGGCTTGGTTATTGGCTTGCACGCCCCCTGACAAGCGCCATAGGCTGCGCCTCATGACGAATATCGCCATTTGTGCCCCGGCCACCCCGATCACCCGCGAACAGCAGGCCGCGCTCGAGACGCTGGTGGCAGCCGAGTTTCCGGGGCACCGGGTCACCTTCCACGACCAGTGCTTCGAGCGGGCGGGACATTTCGCGGGCGATGACCTGCGCCGTCTGTCCGCGCTGCTCGAATTCGCCAATGATCCTGCCTTCGATGTCGTGTGGTTCGCCAAGGGCGGCTACGGCTCGAACCGCATTGCCGAGGCGGCGGTCGCGCAGATGAACCGCGCGGCGCGGACCAAGACCTATATCGGCTTCTCCGATGCCGGGTACCTCCTCGCCGCGCTCTACCGCGAACGCATCGGGCAGAGCGTCCACGGCCACATGCCGGTGAGCGCGCGCTCGGAAGGTGGCAAGGAGGCGATCCGGCGCGTGCTGCGCTGGCTCGAGGGCGATACCAGCGGGCTCGAGCCCAGCCTCGACGGTACCACGCCCGCCGCGGCCTTCAACCTCATCACCCTCGCGATGATCGCGGGCACGCCGATGATGCCCGACCTCACCGGCCATGTGCTGATGGTCGAGGAGGTGGCCGAACACATCTATTCGATCGACCGGCTGTTCTTCCACCTTGCCGGAACCCTGCCGCGGCTTGCCGGGCTGAGGCTCGGCGCGGTTACCGATGTCCCGGAAAACTACGTCGAATTCGGCCAGACCGAGGAAGACATCGCGCGCTTCTGGTGCGACCGGATGGGGGTGCCCTATCTCGGCCGCGCACTGATCGGGCATTATTCTGCCAACAGGGTTGTGCCCTTCGGCCTTGCCAGCCCGCCGTCGCGGACGTAACGGCGCCCGCCAAAATCACAACAAGGCGGGATTGCACATGCGCGCGTTCATCTTTCCGGGACAGGGTAGCCAGAAGGTCGGCATGGGGGGGGAGCTTGCCGCCGCCAGCGCGGCCGCGCGCGAGGTCTTCGGCGAGGTCGACGAGGCGCTGCGGCAAAACCTCTTTGCCCTGATGCGCGAAGGCCCCGAGGATCGCCTCACCCTCACCGAGAACGCCCAGCCCGCGATCATGGCCAATGCCATCGCCACCCTGCGGGTGCTGGAACGCGATTTCGGTGTCAGCCTGCTCGAGACCGCGAACTGCGTGGCGGGCCATTCGCTCGGTGAATACACCGCGCTTGCGAGCATCGGCGCGTTCAGCCTGACCAACACCGCGCGCCTGCTCAAGCTGCGCGGATGGGCGATGCAGGCCGCGGTGCCGGTGGGCGATGGGACGATGGCGGTGCTGCTCGGCGCCGACATCGAGCAGGCCAAGGCGCTGGCCGAAGCCGCCGCGCAAGGTGCGGTGTGCGAAGTCGCCAACGACAACGACCCCTCGCAGGTCGTCATCTCGGGCCATACCGCCGCGATCGAGCGGGCGGTGGCGCTGGTGAAGGAGCACGGGATCAAGCGCGGCATGATCCTCAATGTCTCGGCGCCTTTCCATTCCACGCTGATGGCACCCGCGGCCGAGAAGATGGCCCACGCGCTGGCGGCAACCCCGCCCGGCGCAATGGCGCTGCCGCTCTACGCCAACGTCACCGCCTCGCCTGTCACCGACCCCGATGAAGCGCGCAAGCTGCTGATCGAGCAGGTCACCGGCCGCGTGCGCTGGCGCGAGAGTGTGCTGGCGATGCGGGCGGACGGCGTCGAAAGGTTCGTCGAGCTCGGCGGCAAGGTCGTCGGCCCGATGGTGAGCCGCACCGACAAGGAGGCCGAGGTCACCAGCCTCATCACCATGCAAGACCTTGAGGCCTTTGCCAAAAGCCTGTGATGGGTTAATCTCGCTCCTGTCCGGCGGAAAGCCGGTCACGGGGAGAGAGGCATGGACATGGTGCAGTCGCGTGATGGTCAGGCGCTGTCGATAGGCGTGGTGCTGGTGCTGGTGGTGGCGCTGATCGCCGCAGTCGGCTTCAGCGCACCTTCTGACGCCAAGGAAAGCGCCGCAGCCACAAGCGGCAAGGGCCTCAGCGGCTTTGCCGACAAGGCTGCGCTCGACGCCTTCACCCGCAAGATGGCGCGGCTCGAGCGGCGAATAATGGTCACCGCAGAGCTGGTCATGTCCGCGCCGCCGGCTTACGCGGTCGCCGACGTTGCCGAACCCGAAGCTGACGCCGCCCCGGCCGCCGAAAGCATCACCAACACCCAGGAGGCCGGGGTCGACGAAGGCGGGATCGTCAAGCAGGCTGGAGACTATCTCGTGATCTTGCGGCGCGGGCGGCTGTTCACGGTCCGCATCGGCGGCGACGCGCTCGCGCCTGCGGGCATGGTCGACGCCTTTCCCCCCGGCAAGAAGGACCCCGGCGACACCTGGTATGACGAGATGCTGATCCATGAACGTCAGGTTATCGTGATCGGCTATTCCTATGGCTCGGACGGGACCGAGATCAACCGCTTCGACATCGCCGCCGATGGCAAGCTCGCCTATCGCGACACGCACTACATGCGCTCGGGCGATTACTATTCGTCCTCCAACTATGCCTCGCGGCTGATCGGGGACGAGCTGGTGGTCTACACGCCGGTCTATGCCAACTGGGCCAAGCTCGAGGACAGCCTGCCCGCGATCCGCAAGCGCAGCCCCTATGCGAGGCCCGTGCCGCTGGTGAAGCCGCAGGACTTCATGGTTGCCGAGCCCTATCGGTCGGGCCGCTATCCGCTCGATACGCTCCACACCGTCACCCGCTGCAAGCTTTCCGCCGGTTTCGAGTGCCGCGCGAGCGCGATCGCGGGGACGTGGAGCCACGCCTTCTACGTCTCGGCAGAGGCGGTCTATGTCTGGACCGGAGTGGCCGATGATCCCTCGTTCGAGGAAGGACGCGGCGTTCCGGGGCAGCTCTACCGCATTCCCCTCGCAGGCGGCACACCCGGCGCGGTGCAGGTCAGCGGATCGCCCATCGACCAGTTCTCCTTCGCCGAGGACGCGGGCGCAGGCGTGCTGCGGGTGCTGCTGCGCGGCGAGGGCGGGGGCGATGGCATGTGGGAGGGCGAGGTGAGCGGCGGCTCTGTCGCGCTCGCCAGCGTGCCGTTCGCGCGCTTCGGCAACGGCGAGGAGAGACTTGCGCAGGCCGATTACCGCACGCTGCCCGAGCCCAAGGGCTGGCGCTTCCAGAACCGCTTCGTGGGCGACTACGCGCTCTATGCCGCGGGCAATTACCGCAGCGAAGAGGAGACGGGGAAGGTCTATGCCGTGCCGCTCGGCGGCGGGGCGGTGCAGGAGATCGCGATCCCCCACGGCGTCACCCGCTTCGACCGCATGGGCAATGACGCGATCGCGATCGGTCCGGCGCGGGGCGACGGGCTCGGGTTTTCGGCACTGTCCATGGGGAGCACGCCGCGGCTCGAGCACTTCCACATCCTTGCCGCAGCGGGCGAGGGCGAGACCCGCAGCCAGGCCTTCTTCTTCCGACCCGATCCGGGCAGCACCGACGGCACCTCGGGCTTGCTCGGCCTGCCGGTGACGCGCGGGTCGGTGCGCGATGGCGGGGAGTTCCTCGGCTCGGGCTCGGCGATCACCTTCCTGCGGCGCGAGCAGCGCAAGCTTTCCCCGCTCGGTGAACTCGCCGCCGCGTCGGGAATTTCGGAGAGCGACAATTGCAAGGCCTCCTGCGTCGATTGGTACGGCAACGCCCGCCCGATCTTCACCGGCGGACGGGTGTTCGCGCTGATGGGTTACGAGCTGGTCGAAGGCCAGCTCTCCGGCAGCGCCATCACCGAGCGGCGACGGACGAGTTTTGCCCCGTGAAGCTCGCGATCCGGCGTTGACCCTCGCGCCTTGCGCGCGCAACAGGGGCCACGATCAATCCGGGGCAAGGAACCGACGATGTTTTCACTCACCGGCATGAATGCGCTCGTCACCGGCGCGAGCGGCGGGATCGGCTCTGCCATCGCTCACGCGCTCGCCGCGCAGGGCGCGCGTCTGGCGCTGTCGGGCTCGAACGCGGCCAAGCTGCGCGCCTTCCGCGACGAACTCAACGAGGCCTACAGCCACGAGCATGACGGCCATGTCGAGATCACCTGCGATCTCGGCAACCAGACCCAGGTCGAAGAGCTGATCCCGGCGATGCTCGATACGCTCGGGAGCGTCGACATTCTCGTCAACAATGCCGGCATCACCCGCGACAATCTGGGGATGCGGATGAAGGATGACGAGTGGGATCAGGTGATCCGCATCAACCTCGAGGCGGCCTTCCGCCTGATGCGCGGCGCGGCCAAGCCGATGATGAAGGCGCGCTTTGGGCGGATCGTCAACATCACCAGCGTCGTCGGCGCGACCGGCACCCCGGGGCAGATGAACTACTGCGCGGCCAAGGCAGGCCTCACCGGCATGACCAAGGCCTTCGCGCAGGAAGTCGCCAGCCGCGGGATCACCGCCAACTGCGTCGCCCCCGGCTTCATCCGCACGGCGATGACCGCTGCCCTCGACGAGAAACAGCAGGCCGCCATCAACGGTCGCATCCCGATGGGCCGCATGGGCGAGGGGGCCGAGATCGGCGCCGCGGTCGCGTTCCTCGCCAGCCGCGAGGCCGCATATGTGACGGGCGAGACGCTCCACGTGAACGGCGGCATGGCGATGCTGTGAGGTCCGCGAGGGGGCCCGTGGCCCC
Organism: Erythrobacter donghaensis; assembly: GCF_001557325.1. Lineage (GTDB taxonomy): Bacteria > Pseudomonadota > Alphaproteobacteria > Sphingomonadales > Sphingomonadaceae > Erythrobacter > Erythrobacter donghaensis_B. Next base: position 16,204 of record NZ_LSJS01000308.1, on the reverse strand, counting down.
CTTATCCCCAACGGAGTCGCCCCTCGCAATCCCGCCAACTTGCCCGTATGCTCGCCTGCGCTAAGGTTTCGGGAACTTTCCGGCGCTTGGGGGCGATTCCTCTCCCCTCACGCAACAATCAGGACCGATAGGGACAAGCGATGAAGGCCACGATCGAACGCGCGACGCTGCTGCGGTGCCTTTCCCATGTTCAATCCGTGGTGGAGCGCCGCAACACCATCCCCATCCTTTCCAACGTCCTGATCGACGCTGACGTGGGCGGCTCTGTGCGGGTGATGGCGACCGACCTTGACCTGCAGGTGGTCGAGACAATGAGTGCCTCCTCGGTCGATCAGCCCGGCGCGATCACCGTCTCGGCGCACCTGCTGTTCGACATCGCGCGCAAGCTGCCCGAGGGGAGCCAGGTGAGCCTCACCACCAGCGAGAACCGGCTCGAGGTCAAGGCGGGCCGCTCGAACTTCAAGCTGCCGACCTTGCCGCGCGACGACTTCCCGGTGATCGTCGAGGGCGACCTGCCGACCAGCTTCGAGATCCCCGCGCGGATGCTCGCCGAGCTGATCGACCGCACCCGCTTCGCGATTTCGACCGAAGAGACGCGCTACTACCTCAACGGCATCTTCCTCCACGTCACCGACGAGGACGAGCCGCTCCTGAAGGCCGCCGCCACCGACGGCCACCGCCTCGCGCGCTTCACCCTGCCGCGCCCCGAAGGTGCTGCCGGGATGCCCGACGTGATCGTGCCGAGAAAGGCCGTGGGCGAGTTGCGCAAGCTGCTCGAAGAGGCATTGGACGGCAACGTGCTGATCGACCTGTCGGCGAGCAAGATCCGCTTCACGCTCGGCGGGGAAGGGGGCGTGGTGCTCACCTCCAAGCTGATCGACGGCACCTTCCCCGATTACAGCCGCGTGATCCCGACCGCGAACGACAAGCTGCTGAAGGTCGATCCCAAGCTGTTCTATTCGGGCGTCGACCGCGTCGCGACCATCGCCACCGAGAAGACCCGCGCGGTCAAGATCGGGCTCGACAATGACCGCGTGACGCTCTCGGTCACCTCGCCCGACAACGGCACCGCGGCTGAAGAGCTGGCAGCCGACTACAAGGCCGAAGGGCTCGAGATCGGGTTCAACGCCAATTATCTCAAGGACATCCTCGGCCAGATCGACAGCGACACGGTGGAACTCCACCTCGCCGACGCCGGCGCGCCGACGCTGATCCGCGAGAGCGAGAAGGCCCGCGCGCTCTATGTGCTGATGCCGATGCGGGTGTGATCCCCGCCGCTTGAGGGAGGGGAGAGGCGATGAACGCCACCGAAGTTCACGTTCGCAAGGCAGCGCTGACCGATGCGGTGCTCGCCGAGGTGCCGCTCGCCTCGCTCGGCGATGGCGAGGTGCGGCTCGCGATCGAGAGCTTCTCGGTCACCGCCAACAATGTCACCTATGCGGTGGTTGGCGACGGGTTCAAATATTGGGACTTCTTCCCCGCCCCTGAGGGCCTCGGCATCGTGCCGATGTGGGGCCATGCGCGGGTGATCGAGAGCCGCCATCCCGAAATCGCGGTGGGCGAGCGGGTCTATGGCTACCTGCCGATGGCGAGCCACCTGGATGTGCTGCCCGGGCGGGTTTCGCCGAGCGGCTTCATGGACATGGCCGCGCATCGCCAGCCGATGAGCCCGGTCTACAACAGCTACATGCGGCTTGCGGCCGACCCCGAACACGATCCGGCGCGCGAGGCGGAGCGGATGATCTTCGGCCCGCTGTTCCGCACCGGCTTCCTGATCGAGTACTTCCTGCGGGGCGAAGGCTGGTTCGGGGCGGAACAGCTGGTGGTCACCAGCGCCTCCTCCAAGACCGCGATGGGCCTCGCCAGCGTCGCGCGGCAATCCTCGCCGGGAATCCGGCGCATCGGGCTGACCTCGAAGGGCAACGTCGCCTTTGTCGATGCGAGCGGGCTCTACGACGAGGTCGTCGCCTATGATGATCTCGAACGCGTCGCCAGCTTGCGCAGCGTGAGCGTGGATTTCGCCGGGAATGCCGAGCTGCTGGCGCGCATCCACCACCACTTCGGCGAGGCGCTGACCCAATCGGTGCTGGTCGGCGCGACCCATATCGAGGCGCGTTCGGTGTTCGGCAAGAACGAGCCGCTCCCCGGCCCCAAGCCGCAGCTGTTCTTCGCCCCCGACCACGCGGTCGCCTTCTTCAAGGCGCATGGGCCTGAGGAGGGCGGCAAGCTGGTCGCCGCGGCGTGGCGCGAATTCCTCGAGGCCGCGGAGGGCACCATTGCCATCGAACGCCACGCGGGGCTCGAAGCCGCGCGCGCGGTGTTCACCGCCATGGTCGCAGGGCAGATCGACCCGGCCAAGGGGATCGTGATCGAGCCTTGAGGGGCGAGGGCCGTTCGCGCCTGCGATAAACCGGTCTTAACGCCTGCCTGCCAGAATTGCGACGATGATCGTCGTCGACACCTCGGCCATGTTGTGCGTGCTGCTCCGTCAACCGGGGTGGGAGGCCTATGACGCCGCGATCCGGGCCCAGCCTGCCATTCTCGCCGGATTGGCGCAGGGCGAGACGGTGGAGGGGCTCGAGCAGGCCCTCGGGCCGCAGGCGCGCGCAGTCTACAACGCCTACGTCGCCGAGGCTGGGATCGAGCTCCAGCGCTTCAGCAAGAAGGCCGCTGCGGCATGCGCCAATGCCTGGCAGCGCTATGGCAACGGCGCGATGCCGGGTGGGTTGACCTTGGCGCAGGCGATGAGCTTCGCGCTGGCCCGCACATTGAAGGCCCCGCTGCTCTATTGCGGCACGATCTACGATCACACCCCGGCGCGCAGGGTCGAGGTGGCCGCGGGCTGAGGGTGCCTACTCCGCCGCTTCGGCCAGCTCAACCCGCTGCGGCCCGCGGATCAGGCCGCCTGGGGTCTCGCCCGTCCACCGCCCATCGCGGAAGGTGACGACGCCGCTCTTGATCGTGGCGACGTAGCCCTCGGCCTTCTGCAGCAGCCGCTTGCCGCCTGCCGGAAGGTCGAAGGCGAGCCACGGCTTGCCGAGCTTCAGCCTGTCCATGTCGATCACGTTGAGGTCGGCGAGATAGCCCGGCGCGATCACCCCGCGATCCTCCAGCCCGTAGAGCCGCGCGGTATCGCGGCACTGGCGCTTGATCGCCTGCTCGAGCGTGATCGTCGCCCCCCGCTTGCGGCTCTTCACCCAGTGTTCGAGCATGAATGTGGGCGAGGCCGCATCGCATATCGTCCCGCAATGCGCGCCGCCGTCCGACAGCGAGTTCACCGTGTCCTCGGCATGCTGGAGCGGGTGCAGGAAATCGAGGTTCCCGTCGGCGTAGTTGAGGATCGGCAGGTAGATGAACCCCGTGCCATCGCCCTCGCACAGCAGGTCATAGGCATATTCCTGAGGCGCGACACCGGCCGCCGCAGCGCGGGCGTTGATGCTGGCGTCGGCGGCGGGTTCGTAGTCGAAATCGGGGTCCATCTCGTATTGCAGGGCCCAGCCCATGCTGATCGCCATCACCACCCCGCCGATGTCCTTGGGGGCGTCCGTGTAGTCATTGGGCTCGGCGAGCAGCTTCGCCTTGAAGGCTGGATCGAGCAGCCGGGCCTTCTGTTCCTCCCACGAAAGGTCGGCGATCGCTATCCAGCTCGGGCGGAAGCGGAAGGGGTGGACGGTGCCCTGCCAGGCCATGATGATCCCGTTCCCGCGCAGCGCGATCTGGGCGACGATGTTCGCGCCATTGTCGTTCTGGGCGCGCATCTCAGCGATCTGTTCGTCGAGCGGGAGTTCCTTGGCGATGGATTGCAGCGCGGCGAAGGTGACGGGGATGCCGGCCTCGCGGCTGAGCTGGCCCATCCAGGCAAATTCGTTCCACTCGCGCTTCAAGTCGCTCGCCATCTCGAACACGGCATAGCCGCCCGCCGCCTTGGCGCGGCCCATCGCCTTGCCGATCGCGATCAGCTCTTCGGCCGTGGCGGTGGTGCCGGGGACGAGCTCGCCGTCAACAGATTTGTGGAGCACCGTTCGCGAGGTCGAGAAGCCCAGCGCCCCGGCGCGCACGCCTTCCTCGACGATGCGGCTCATTTCGGCGATGTCCTCGGGCGTGGGCACGGCTCCGGGCTGTTCGCGGTCCCCCAGCACATAGGCGCGCACAGCGCCGTGAGGGACGTGGGTGCCGATATCGACCGTCCTCGGCAGTTTCTCCAAGGCGTCGAGATACTCCGGAAATGTCTCCCAATCCCACGTCATGCCCTCGGCGAGCGCCGTGCCGGGAATGTCCTCGACCCCCTCCATCAGGCTGATGAGCCATTCGTGACGGTCAGGGCGCGCGGGCGCGAAGCCGACGCCGCAATTGCCCATCACGACCGTGGTGACCCCGTGCCAGCTCGAGGGGGCCATTTCCTGATCCCAGGTGGCCTGCCCGTCATAATGGGTGTGGATGTCGACGAAGCCGGGGGCGACGATCTTGCCGGCGGCGTCGATTTCCTCGTGTGCGCTGCCGGTCACTCGCCCCACCGCCGCGATCAGCCCGTCCTTAACAGCGACATCGCCGGTGAAAGCGGGGGCTCCCGTCCCGTCGACGATCGTGCCGCCGCGGATGATGAGATCGTATTGCGCCATGTCTCTCTCTCCCGTTTTGCGGGCGAGGATGTCGCAATCCGCGCGAGGTGTCCAGCCGCAGCCTCAGGCCGCGCGCTTTGCCTCGCGCTTGGCTTCGCGCGGCGTATCCGCCATGTCGAGGAAATCGCGGATGACTGCCACGCTTTCGTCGGCATGGGTCAGCAGGAACAGGTGCCCGCCGCCCTCAAAGGTTTCGAGCCGGGAATGCGGGATCATCGCCTTCAGGATCTTGCCGTTGATCACGGGGACGATCTGGTCGTCCTCGCCCATCATGATCAGCGTTTCCTTCTTCATGAAGGGCAGCGCGGGCAGGCTGGTCCAGCCGAGCATGCACACCAGCTGGTAAAGGTAGCCGCGCGGGGAGGGCGGCTTGAGGCGGCCGATATGGCTGTCCTTCTGGTGCGCGGCCCCGTCCTTGTCGACGCCGCCGTAGAGCGTGGCGAAGTGCTCGTTCATGAACTCGGGGTCGATGTAGCGGCGCGGATCGGCCATCTTGGTGAAGGCGGCGGGGTTGCCCGGCACCATCAGCATTCCCGGCGTGGTCGCGATCAGCGTCAGGCGGCGGGTCAGCCCCGGGTGCTGGAGCGCGAAGTGCTGCGCCATCGCTCCGCCCCACGACACGCCCATCACGTCGACCTGATCGAGCCCGTGTTTCGACAGCAGCTGCGAGGCCGTCCAGCTCATGGTGAAGGGGTTGTAGGGCACCAGCGGATCGGGCGATTCGCCCGTCCCCGGCATGTCGAACATGATGAAGCCGCGCTCGGGCAGGGCGGCGGCGAGCGGCGCCACCGCCTCGATGTTCGCACCGATGCCGTTGAAGAACAGGATCGGCAGATGGTCGGAGGGCATATCGAGCCGCCAGGCAGCAGTCCGTAGCGTCCGGCCGCCCACTTGCTCCATCGAGACGACCGCGTCGTCCATGGGATTGGTCACGTAGTCACGTCCTTTCAAGCCCCCGCAAGAGAGGCGGGTTGGGCGCGCACGCCGATCCCTTAGCGCGCGCGCCCACAAACTTTGCGCCATCGTTCCGGCTCGCGGATCGCCCCTGGCGCGGGAAGCCCTGTATCAGACTTCTTCGACGACGTAGAGTCCCGGCGCAGCCTCCAGCGGCTTGTAGGTGTCATTGCCGAGGCTGGCGGGCGCCGCCTTCTTCTTGCCTGAGCGTTTCTGCACCCACTCCATCCACAGCGGCCACCAGCTGCCTGCAACCTCCTCGGTCCCTTGCAGCCACTCGTCGGCGGTCGCGGGGAGCTTGCCCTTCTTCGCTTGCACGAAATACTTCGCCTTGGGATTGCCCGGCGGGTTGAGGATCGCCTGCATGTGGCCCGATTGCGAGAGCACGTAGGTCACGTCCTTCGAGCCGAACAGCTGGGTCGAACGGTAGGTCGCCTTCCACGGGGTGATGTGATCGGTCACCCCGCCGAGGATGAAGAGGTCCACGGTCACCTTGCTGAGATCGACCTTGTGCCCCGCCATCTCGACCTCGCCCTTCTTCGTGAAGGCAAGCGTCTCGAACAGCGTGAGGAAGTCGCCCATCAGGCTCGAGGACAGGTTGGTGGCGTCGGCATTCCAGAACAGCACGTCGAAGGCCGGCGGATCCTGCCCCAGCAGGTAGTTGTTGATGACGTAGTTCCAGATGAGGTCATTGGGGCGCAGCCACGCGAAGCCGCGCGCCAGATCGTCGGCCTTGATCACGCCCTGCTTCATCGCGCGCTGCCGGGCGAGCTGCATTCCGTTCTCGGAGACCAGCGATCCGGCCTCGATATCGGTCGGCTTGGGGTGGAGCACGCAGACCATCAGCGTCAGTGAACCGAGCACCGGGTTGTTCGTCGCGGCGAGCTTGGACGCGAGCACCGAGGCGGTCTGCCCGCCCGAACAGCCGGCCGAGACGTTGACCTTCTTCGATCCGGTGATCGCCGAGACCACCTCCAGCGCCTTCTCGCAGGCGGCGATGTAATCGGCCATGCCCCAGTGGCCCTGTTCCTTGCTGGGATTGCGCCACGAAATGACGAAGGTCTGGATGCCGTTGTCGACCTGCCACTTGATCACCGACTTGTCCGGCGAGAGGTCGTTGATGTACATCTTGTTGATCTGCGGCGGGATCGTCAGCTGAGGAATTTCATAGACTTCCTGCGTGGTAGGCGCATATTGCAGCAGCTCCATGATCTCGTCGCGGTAGACCACGTTGCCCTTGGAGGTGGCGATGTTCTTGCCCAGCTTGAACGGGCGCTTGTCGACCTGGCTCACCATCCCCTTGTTGTGGACGATGTCGTTGTAGGCGTTCTGGAGCCCCTTGATGAGGCTGAGCCCGCCCGAGTTGATGATCTGCTTCTGCGCGGTGGGGTTGCCCGCCAGCGTGTTGGTCGGCGCAAGGCCATCGAGGATGATGTTGGCGATGAAGTTCGCTCGGTTGCGCTCCAGCTCGTCGAGTTCCAGCTCCTCGAGCCAGTTCTTCATCCCCTTCTGGACCGCGAGGTAATATTGCGCGCCGGCGCGGAAGAAGGGGTTGTATTGCCACGCCGGATCCATGAACCGCTTGTCCTTGGGATCGGGAGCAAGCTCGCTCTTGCCGGTCAGGATCTTGACCATGTCCTGCGCCATCGCGGTGCTGTGGCGCAGGAAGCGCGAGGGGTCCGAGGCGGTCTCGCGCAGCAGCAGCGCGACGGCGCTGACGAAATCCTCGCGCGCCACCCCGATCAGGGGGCCCAGGGCGTTGGTGGACTGGGCTGCTTCGTTCTCGAGCTTCACTTCGCTGCGTGCCATGAAATCCCCTCTGGTTCGACCTTGCGCATGCCGCTTGTAACGGCTTTGCGTTAACGCGGTCGTAGGCCGTGAGAATGCAGCCTTGCAACCAAAGTTGCAAGCATGAGCGAGGGTTTGCCGGCCCGAGATCAGAACGGCTTGGTTCAAGTTTTAAGTATTCCGATTAACGCTTTTCTAGGCCGTCCTGAGGCAAGGCAGATCAATGGCCGGGGAACCTATCCGCAAACGCATAACCGACAATCAGCGCCCCCTCGAAGCGGCGCGCGAGCTGCGGTCGGTCGCCAATGCGCGGGCCGCCGCCGCTGCCCCCGAAGCCGGGATGGGCGAAGCGCGCACGCGCGGCGAGCGGCGCGGGGCCGAGCGCCTGCGCGCGGAGCGATCGGGCGGATTGCAGCAGGCGATCGACGAGCCCGCCAGCGAGCAGAGCTACTTCCTGCCCCGCCAGGCCGGCGGGATGACCCTGTTCCTCGTTGCCGCCTTCGCCATGGCGGCGCTGGTGTTCCAGGGCCTGCCCTCGACCAACACCCTGGCCTTCGCGCTCGCCTCGGCGAGCCTGTTCGCCTGCGGCTCGCTGTTCGCCGCGATCGAGCGCCGGATCGAGGCGCTGAGCGGGCTCAGGATCGGGATCGTGTTCGTCGGAATCGTGCTGCCGATGGCCTGCGCGGGGCTCGCGCTGGCGCTGTGGGTGGGCGAGGGCCTGCCGTGGCAATGGGGTATCGCGACGCTCGTGTGCATCAACGCTGCCGCCGCAGCGCTGTTCAATATGCGAATCATCTCGCTGTTCTGCGCCAAGATCGCGAGCTGGACCGGCTTTGCCGTGCTGGTGCCCGAAAATGTCACGTTCGCCGCGGTCTTCGCCGCCGCGCTGACCCTGTCGCTGATCGCCCGGCTCGAATGGAAGGACGCGCACAAGCGCCGCCTCGCCCGCGAGGCGCGCGAACGCGTGGCGGCGCGCGCCGAGGACATCCTGCGCAGCTTCGAGGAGACCGGACAAGGCTGGTTCTGGGAGACCGACCGCCGCGGGCTCATCACCTACATCTCCCCCAAGGCCGCCACCGTGCTCGGCAAGACCACCGCGGAGGTGGTCGGCTGCCCCCTCTCGGAGATCGTCGATCCCTCGCAGGGCACTGCCGATGCCGAGCGCACGCTCGCCTTCCACCTGTCCGCGCGCTCGGCCTTCCATGATCTCGAGGTGCGCGCCGCCACGAGCGGCGATGAACGCTGGTGGTCGCTGGCAGGCCGCCCGGTCTACGACAGCTACAAGAACTTCTGCGGCTTCCGCGGTCACGGCACCGACCTCACCGAGAAGCGCCGCTCGGAACAGCAGGTCTCGCGCCTCGCGCATTACGATTCGCTCACCGGCCTCGCCAACCGCGTGCAGATGAGCCAGGCATTGGAGCAGATCCTCGCCGCTCCCAGCGGCCGCGAGCGCGCCTGCGCGGTGCTGATGCTTGATCTCGACCGCTTCAAGCATGTCAACGACACGCTCGGCCACCCGGCGGGCGACGCGCTCCTGAAGCAGGTCGCCCAGCGGCTCGAGCGCGCGATCGACGGTCATGGCCGCTGCGGACGCCTCGGCGGCGACGAGTTCCAGGTGATCGTCCCGGGCCACCAGGACCGCCACACGCTCGGCCATATGGCGCACGAGATCATCAACTCGCTCTCGCAACCCTATTCGATCCAGGGCCAGAGCGTGGTGATCGGTGCCTCGGTCGGCATTGCGCTCGCACCCGAGCACGGCTCGACCAGCGACGAGCTGATCCGCAATGTCGACCTCGCGCTCTATGCCGCCAAGGATGCCGGGCGCGGGGTCTATCGTTTCTATGCCGAAGACCTCCACGCCGCAGCCGAGGAGCGTGCCGAGCTCGAGCAGGATCTGCGCGAGGCGATCGCCAGGGGCGAGCTCGAACTCTACTACCAGCCCGTGGTCTATGCCGCGAACGAGAAGATCGTCGGCTTCGAGGCGCTGATGCGCTGGAACCACCCCAAGCGCGGGTGGATCAGCCCGGCCAAGTTCGTGCCCATCGCCGAGGATGCCGGGCTCATCGACCGCATCGGCCAATGGGCGCTGCGCACGGCCTGCGCCGACCTTGCCCGCTGGCCGCGCTCGATCCGCTGCGCGGTCAACGTCTCGGCGCTGCAATTCGCCAATCCCGACCTTCCCACCATCGTCGCCAACGCGCTCGCGCACAGCGGCGTCGCGCCTTCGCGGCTCGAGCTGGAAATCACCGAGAGCGTGTTCCTCAACGACAGCTCGGGCACGGATGCGATGTTCAAGGCGCTGAAGCGAGTCGGCGTGCGCCTCGCGCTCGACGATTTCGGCACGGGCTATTCCTCGCTCGGCTATCTCAAGAAGGCTCCCTTCGACAAGATCAAGATCGACCGCAGCTTCGTGCAGGGCGCCACCGAGGAGGGCAGCCGCAACGGCGCGATCATCGCCTCGATCACCAGCCTTGCCGAAGCGCTGCACATGGACACGACTGCCGAGGGCGTGGAGACGCTCGACGAGCTCGAGCTCGTGCGGCTGCTCGGGTGCAGCCACGTTCAGGGATACATCTACTTCAAGCCGATGAGCGCCGCTGATGCGACCGCGCTGGTCTCGGGCGATCTCGTCGCCGAGGCCGACGGGCCGCAATCGGCCCGCGCGCCGCGCCAGAACCTGCTGCGCCGGGTGGTGGTGGTCCACAACGGCAACCGTCTCAACGCCACCTTGCGCAACATCTCGGAAAGCGGGGCGATGATCGAAGGGCTGTGGAACATGCCTGCGGGCAGCATGATCAGGATCGAGTTCTCCGCCGACCAATCGGTCACCGCCCAGGTCCGCTGGTCGCGCGAGAACCGAGTGGGGATCGAGTTCCACCAACCCCTGCACCGCCGCGCGGACAGCTCCTTCGCAGTGCTCAGGGGTGCGCCCGGTCAGGCCTCGGGCTGGTAGGCGCAGCGATGCTTGACGGGGCCTTAGGCACGTCTCTCAGGCAGTCGTCTTAGGCTAAAAGTAACCATCGGGCTTTACACCCGGCGAACATTCTCCGGCGGCAGGTTTCCCTGTGCGCCCGAGGTCTGGAGGTTCCCCCGCGAGATGTCCCTGAAGGGTCTCTTGTCTTCCCGCAGCGGCCGCCATGGGCCGCATGGCCCCGCATCGGCGCTCACCGACGGCGAGCGCCTCGCCATGCTCGACGAGCTCGAGCAGTCGGGGCTCGGCTGGTTCTGGGCCAGCGATGCGGCCGGCAATCTCACCTATCTGTCCGCCGCCATCGCCGGCCGTCTCGATCTGCCGCTCGAGGCGCTGATCGGCCAGCCGCTCACCGCGATCTTCACCGCCGCCGACAGCGACGGGCGGGGCAAGTCGCTGCCCCTGATGCTCGGCGCGCACAAGGCCTTCGCGGGCATGGCGGTGCGCGCCGCGCGGCGGCCGCAGGGCGCGGTGCTCCGGCTGTCCGGTCAGCCGATCATGAGCGCCGGCGGCAAGTTCCTGGGCTTCCGCGGCACCGGGGCCGACATCACCGAGGAATATACCCGCGAGGAGGAAACCGCCCGCCTCGCGCGCTTCGACTCGCTTACCGGGCTCAGCAATCGCCACCGCATGGCCAGCCACATCGAGGCCACGCTCACCGCCTTCAAGGCGGCGCGCCGCAACTGCGCGGTGATGATGATCGATCTCGACCGCTTCAAGCACGTCAACGACACGCTCGGCCATGCAGCCGGCGACGAGCTGCTCAAGCAGGTTTCCGCTCGCCTTGCCCGCGCGATCGACCGCGATTGCGAGATCGGCCGGCTGGGCGGCGACGAGTTCCAGGTGCTGCTCCCCGATATCGACGACCGCGGGGTGCTGGGCGAGCTGGCGGCGAAGATCATCTCCATGCTGCGCCAGCCCTACAGCCTCGAGGAGGGGCGCTGCGTGATCGGCGCCTCGGTCGGGATCGCGATCGCTCCGCATGACGGCATGACGCGCGAGGACATCGTGCGCGCGGCCGACCTTGCGCTCTATGCCGCCAAGAACGGCGGGCGCGCGCAGTACCGTTTCTTCTCGGGCGAGCTCGAGAACGAGACGATCTTCCGCCGCCGCCTCGAGCAGGATCTCGGGCTGGCGCTGCGCGAGGAGCAGCTGTTCCTGCGCTTCGAGCCGATCGTCGAGGCGGCCGGCGGCACGGTCACCTCGCTCGAGGCGCATGTGTGCTGGAACCATGCGCAGCGCGGGGTGATCGACGAGGAGGAGTTCGCGCAGATCATCGAGGGTTCGGCGCTGATCGCCGACGTCGGCCGCTGGGCGGTGCGCGCGGCTTGCGCCCAGGCCGCCGATTGGCCCGACAGCGTGCGGCTCGCGGTCAATGTCCCGGTGCCCTTGCTGCTCGCCGACGACTTCGTCGGGCTGGTGGGCGAGGCGCTGGATAGCGCCGGCCTTGCACCCGGCAGGCTCGAGCTCGAGATCAGCGAGGCGGTGTTCTTCGGCGACGCGAGCGTGGTCGACCGCACGCTCGCGTCGCTGTTCAAGCTCGGCGTGCGGCTGACGCTCGACGAGTTCGGGAGCGGCTATTCCTCGCTCGCCTACCTGCGCCGCGCGCCCTTCGATGCGATCAAGATCGACCAGAAGCTGGTCGCCGCGGCCGAGCGCGACGATGCGCGCGAGCTGGGGCTGGTGCGCGCGATCGTTGCGCTGGCGGGCGCGCTGCAGATGGACACGATGGCGGGCGGGATCGAGAGCGCCGGGCTCCTCGCCGCGCTCACGGCAAGCGGGGTGCGCCAGCTCCAGGGCCCGATCTTCAGCGAACCGGCCGAGGCCGAAACCGTGGCCGCCGAGATGGCCGGGGGCGCGTGGAAGATCGATCCCGGCGCCGAGCGCATGCGCCGCGCGCGCAGGCGGACGGTGTTCCGCAAGATCCAGGTGATCCACGATGACTACGCGTACGAGGTGACGCTGCGCAACCTCTCCAAGTCGGGCGCGCTGATCGAGGGGCTGGCTGATGTGCCCAAGGGCACGCAGTTCGTGGTCGACCTCGGCGGCGGGCAGCTGGCGGTGGCGACGGTGACGCGCTCCAACGGCGATGTGCAGGGGCTGGAATTCGAGCAGTCGCTGATCGAGGACGGCTCGGGCGGGCTGTGCACCCGCCACCGCGTCTCGCCCTACGCGCTTGCCGCAGCAGGCGCCCCGCTCGCCCCGCTTGCGCCGGGCAGGTTTGTCGGTGCCGAGCAGGGCGGAGCGGTGCCCAAGTTCGGCTATTCGCGCACCGCCCGCGCCGAGGCCGGTTGAGCCCCGGGGGCAATTGCGTTTTTGGCGAATGACAACGCGGTGACCGGACGCTACATCGCGCGGCGATGACCGACCTCTCCCATATCCGCAATTTCTCCATCATCGCCCATATCGACCATGGCAAGTCGACGCTCGCCGACCGGCTGATCCAGTTCACCGGCGGGTTGACGGCGCGCGAGATGTCCGAGCAAGTCCTTGACAACATGGACATCGAGAAGGAGCGCGGCATCACCATCAAGGCGCAGACCGTGCGCCTCACCTATACCGCCAAGAACGGCGAGACCTATCAGCTCAACCTCATGGACACCCCCGGCCACGTCGACTTCGCCTACGAGGTCTCCCGCAGCCTCGCCGCCTGCGAGGGCGCGCTGCTCGTCGTCGACGCAGCCCAGGGCGTGGAAGCGCAGACCCTCGCCAACGTCTACCAGTCGATCGAGCACGATCACGAGATCGTCCCGGTCATCAACAAGATCGACCTCCCCGCTGCCGAACCCGAGAAGGTCAAGGCCGAGATCGAGGACATCATCGGGCTCGACGCCTCGGACGCCGTCCTCGCGTCGGCCAAGTCCGGCATCGGCATTGAGGAGGTGCTCGAGGCCGTCGTCGCCCGCATCCCCGCGCCCAAGGGCACCACGGAAGCCCCGCTCAAGGCCAGCCTCGTCGATAGCTGGTACGACCCCTATCTCGGCGTCGTCATCCTCGTGCGCGTGATCGACGGGAAGCTCACCAAGGGTATGGGCATCCGCTTCATGCAGGGCGGCACCCAGCACCTTGTCGACCGCGTCGGCTGCTTCACCCCCAAGCGCACCGACCTCACCGAGCTCGGCCCGGGCGAGATCGGCTTCATCACCGCGCAGATCAAGGAGGTCGAACAGGCCCGCGTCGGCGACACCATCACCACGGTGAAGGGCGGGGCGACCGAGGCGCTGCCGGGCTACAAGGAAGTCCAGCCGGTGGTGTTCTGCGGCCTCTTCCCGGTCGACGCCGCCGACTTCGAGAAGCTGCGCGAGAGCATCGCCAAGCTGCGCCTCAACGACGCCAGCTTCAGCTTCGAGATGGAGTCGAGCGCCGCGCTCGGCTTCGGCTTCCGCTGCGGCTTCCTCGGCCTCCTCCACCTCGAGATCATCCAGGAACGCCTCAGCCGCGAGTACGACCTCGACCTCATCACCACCGCGCCCTCGGTGGTCTACCGTATCCACCTCGGCCATTCGAAGACCGAGGACGCCAAGACCATCGACATCCACAACCCCGCCGACTGGCCCGACACCAACCGGATCGAGTCGATCGAGGAGCCGTGGATCAAGGCGGTGATCTACACCCCCGACGAGTACCTCGGCGCGATCCTCAAGCTGTGCCAGGACCGCCGCGGCATCCAGACCGAGCTCACCTATGTCGGCGGCCGCGCGCAGGTCAGCTACGAGCTGCCCTTGAACGAGGTGGTGTTCGACTTCTACGACCGCCTGAAGTCGATCTCGCGCGGCTACGCCTCCTTCGACTACGAACAGATCGGCACCCGCGAGGGCGACCTCGTGAAGATGAACATCCTCGTCAACAACGAGCCGGTCGACGCCCTGTCCCTGATCGTCCACCGCGCCAACGCCGAGGAGCGCGGCCGCGGCATGTGCGAGCGACTTAAGGACTTGATTCCACGGCATCTTTTCAAGATCCCGATCCAGGCCGCGATCGGCGGCAAGGTGATCGCCCGCGAAACCATCGCCGCCCTGCGCAAGGACGTGACCGCCAAGTGCTATGGCGGGGACATCACCCGGAAGAAGAAGCTGCTCGAGAAGCAGAAGAAGGGGAAGGCGCGGATGCGGGAGTATGGCAATGTCTCTATTCCTCAGGAGGCTTTCATCGCTGCGTTGCGGATGGGTGAAGAGTAACCCCACCCACCATTCGCCCTGAGCTTGTCGAAGGGCTGCACTTTCTTAGGTGTCGCGTAACCCGAGAAAAGAAGGACAGTCCTTCGACAAGCTCAGGACGAACGGGTTTGAGCGAGAGGCTGCAACTCCGGCCGGCGGGTGGCCGCAGGCCAACCCGTTCGGAAGCGAAGCTGGGCGAAGCCCACCTCATGGCCGTGGCTTTGCCGCGGCTGAACTTAATCCTCCCCTTCAGGGGAGGGGGACCACCGAAGGTGGTGGAGGGGCGGGCGCCGCGCTCGGAACCGTCTAGCGAAAATCTTTCTCCGCAATTTTGCGGGCACCCGAGCATCAGCAGAGCGCCAATCCCGTCATTTTCGAGAATGGTTTGACGATTTCAAGTTCATACCTGTCTGCGATAATCCCACTGAGGGGAATGAGACCCCTTTTAGGTCGAGATTTCGGTTCTGGTCGGTCATTTTCATCGAACGTGAACATCGTTGGGCATTCAAAATAGATTGCAGTCGCAAGGTGGATGGCGTCCGGCAATTCAACCGTTGGAAGGTTTGTTACCCCGTCCAATTTTTGTTTTTGATAAAAATTCCGAATTTCGGTCGCCACAGATAGAATTGGCGATGAAACATCTTTGATTTGGAGCTTCGGAGGCCGCAACAGGCGCTCCATCACGTTTCTTTGTTGATCTGTTAAAGTGCACTCAAGAATTTCGCCGCGTGTAAGCGCAGAAGTGACAGCTATAAGTTCACGTTGTTCGAGTTCTGCCATCACGCCAGCGACATGTTGTGCTTCGTCACCTTTTCGCCTCTCGCCTGTAATGGCGGCGATAAAGATGCACGCATCAAGATATACGAGAGGCGGGTTACCAGCCATGTCGCTGAAGCCTCGTAAACTCCTCGGCAGGCATGCCGTTTGCGGCTCCTGGTGCCATGCCGAGGATTTCTTCAAATGACGGCTGATCGTCCCATTCTGGCAATATGGACAGATCTAGGGCGAAGGCTTCATACGGGAATTTCTCCCGCCAGCGATACTTCAACTCGCCCTTAATCTCTACATATTTACCAAGTGCCGGGCGCACTTTATGTAAAAGATTGTCTTCAAAAATACACGTTACACGTTTCGCGCCAACGACAGGGTAAAGAGCAAATACGTTCTTTTTACCGTGAACATTGATGGCTTCTAACATGCCATCAATAGTCCCTTCGGAGCTGTCATCGTTTCCAAACACGCTTTCGATGCGTTTTCTAGCAGCGATGTCAATTATAATCTCGAAATCACCGCACCGAATTCGAGCGTCCGTAATACCGCGACCCACAGGCGCAGAAAATTCCTTCAAAACATCGAAAGCGCCACGGTTCAGTAGTTGTGGTGCTGTTCCATCGTGCGCCACTTGCGCGATGTCTGCGAAGAAGCGATTGAAACGAGCAGAATTCGCATCGGCTTCGAATACGACCAGCGCAGGACTATTCATTTCAAGGCGTGTAATCTGCGGAGTGCTGCCTTGTGAAATGCCAGAAAGGACGATCAATTCCCTTAGTGCGTCCACTTGCCTTATGAAGTCGCTTGCAGATAGGCGCGCCTTGTCCTCCCCTGCTGGGGTAATCACTACACTGACCGTATTGGAGCGTTCTCCCTCCGCCATGGACGGGACTGTCAGGATTTCCGTGTGTGGCCGGGCATAATGGGCAACAAGGAGTCCC
>NZ_LSJS01000307.1 GCF_001557325.1 Erythrobacter donghaensis | reverse complement strand
TCCCCAAACCTCGCCCGCCGCCCCGGTTGCCGCAAGTTGCCTTGACCTTGCCGCAATTTGCGCGCCATTCGCTGCTGTGGCGACAGCCATCCGGGCCGCTTCGCGCGCGGGTGGGGCAGCAGATGCAGGGGATACCCATGGCCAAGGCTGATCGCGTGTCCGAGCCTCCGACCCGTGTGTTGCGGTGGTTCGAGCGCGTGCAGATCGCCGACTTCCACCCGCTCACCCGGCTTGCCGGCACCCTGGCAATCTTCGCCGCGGCGTGGGCGGCGCGCGTGCTGCTCGATCCGATGCTGCCCTCGGGCTTTCCCTATGTGACCTTCTTCCCGGCGGTGATCCTCACCGCCTTCCTGTTCGGATTGCGCGCCGGACTGCTCTCGGCGCTGCTGTGCGGGGGAGTCGCCTGGTATTTCTTCATCCCGCCGCTCAACTCCTTCAGCATCGCCGGCGCCGAGGTCGCGATCGGGCTCTATGTCTTCGTGGTCGGCACCGATCTGGTGCTGCTTCACGGAATGCGCGCCGCCAACCGGCAATTGCGCCTGGAGCGCCAGAACAGTCTCGATCTGGCCGCCGCCAAGGAACAGCAGGCCGAGGAACTGCGCCGCGCGATCGCTGCGGTGCGCGACAGCGAGGTCAAGACCCAGCTTGCCACCCGCACCGCCGGAATGGGGATCTGGCAATGGCACATCCCCAGCGACCGGGTGCAATGGGACGAGACCATGTTCGCGCTCTACGGCATGGCCCCGACGCCTGACGGCACCGTGCGCTATGGCGACTACATCGCCCACCTCCACCCCGAAGATGCCGAGGCGCAGGACACCAGGCTCAAGCGCACCGTCGCCGAGGTGTCCGAAAGCACCCGCGAATTCCGCATCCGGCGCTCCGACGACAGCCGCTGGCGGCAACTGCGAGCGGTCGAGGTCGCGCGGGCCGGGCCCGATGGCCGCACCGAATGGGTGGTCGGCACCAATCTCGACATCACCGCCGAGAAGGAACGCGAAAGCCACATCCGCCTGCTGCTGGGCGAGGTCAACCACCGCGCCAAGAACCTGCTCGCGGTGGTGCTCTCGGTCGCGCGGCGCACCAGCGGGAGCGATCACGAGACCTTCATGACCAACTTCGCCGCGCGCATCCAGTCGCTCGCGGCGGGGCAGGACCTGCTGGTGAGGAATGCCTGGCGCGGGGTCGGATTGCAGGCGCTGGTCGCAGCGCAGCTGGGGCACTTCAAGGA
>NZ_LSJS01000306.1 GCF_001557325.1 Erythrobacter donghaensis | reverse complement strand
CGCTAAAGAGCGCTCAATACCTACCCAGACAAGGCGGCCCCCGCCGGATGGATACGACTTCTCGAACATGAGCGCCGATGAGCGAGCGCCGCATCCCGATATCGCAGAGTTATTTGCGGCAGAGGGTTCCACATATGCCCTCGCCCTCGGGGAGGTGCTAAACGCTTACGCTCCCGACTGGATGGAAGAATTGAAGTGGGAGTTTGAGTATGAGGAAAAGCCCCGCAGTTTGAGCGAGATATTGGAGGCGGAACACCTGCTTTTCCGTCAGGTCTGGTACAACCGCCATCTCAATCTAATGTGTCGCGTCGAGAGTGGCGAGATCGAGATCGTGGACGAGTTGGGCAAGACTGAGAAGGGTAATTACCGACAGGACCAAATTACGCGCAGCACTCTGGCGGCCGCCTTGGCCGCCGGCGAGCGGACGAGGAACGAGATTGGCGAAGACAACCTCGGGCCTTGGGACGATTTCGAATGGGGAATGCTCAACGGCAAGCTGAGTGCATTGCGCTGGGTCACTGGCAGCGAATGGGACTTCCTGGATACCTAGGAGCATATCAGACGATTTTGTCAAGCAAGCCTAACGCTGCCACGCTGAGGGCATCACGGAATATGACGATCAGATCAGCATCGAGTTCGAAAACATTCACGAAAACCCGTTGAGTACTGTGATCATCAAAGACGCCATGCTTCGAGTGCAGCGGGTGATCTGCTATAATGAACAACGACCAGGCCCGTTGCCGAAGGCTTCTCACCGTTCCCATGAAAGGAGGCGGGCGAGCCGCCCTTTCATTTCACGTGAGCCTGTTGATATCCTCAAGGTTTGCACGTATATCCGCTCCGTGAGAATGGAGCCAAAGAAATGCAGGTTGCGCAATGGGGAAACAGTCTGGCGATCCGCTTGCCCGCGTCAGTGGTGAAGGCGCTCGGCCTCAAGGCAGGCGACAACATCGAGATCTACGCTGCGGGCTCCGATGCCTTCGCACTTGCAAAGGCTGAGCGTGCGGAGAATGCCGAGGCTTTGTTTGAGCGGGTCAAATCGATGCGAGGCATGCTTCCCGCCGATTTCAAGTTCGACCGCATGGAGGCGCATGAGCGGTGATGGCCGCTTTCGTCGACACGAACGTGCTCCTCTACCTCATATCCGCAGACACGCGTAAGGCGGCGATCGCAGAAGAGGTTCTACGCGCAGGGGGTCATGTATCGGTGCAGAACCTTGCGGAAATGACAGCCGTCTGCCGGCGGAAGGCGAAGATGGACTGGGAAGAGATCGAAGCGGTTCGAAGCCTGGTACGTCAGCAATGCAAAGTGCATCCCTTGACCATCTCGGTTCACAACCGGGCGTTCGCAATCGCTGCGCAGACGGGATACTCAATTTATGACGCTCAGATTCTTGCAGCCGCCGCCAAGGCAGGATGCGGTGTAGTTTTGAGCGAAGACATGCACGACGGCCATGATCTTTCCGCGCTCGGGTTGCCCGTCGTAATCCGCAATCCTTTCGTTGGAGGTTCTCAATGAAAGGGGCCGGCTCACCACCAGGCGGCAGCGAACAGGACATCGTCGTGGTTGACCCCCTGGCGAGGATACCCACCGTCAGCAGGCGCAAAGACCGAGCCGATCCGGAAACACGAGCCGAGCTGCGGCTCGCTGGGGCGCTCGCGGCGGGAGCCTCGGATGAGCTTCCTCCGATCAGCCAACTCAGCTTCGAGACAGCGCTTGATGCGATGGCCCTCAACACCAAGCTCGCGCTCGCGAGCGATTTGGACTGCTTTGTCGACTGGTGCATGGCTCAAAAACGCACCGCGTTCCCCGCAGAAGCAGAGACGATAGTGCGTTATCTCGAAGCGCGATCGCGGAAAAAAGCGAAGGCCTCTACGCTCGCGCGGCGTGTCGCCAGCATCTCTACCGCACACACGATCCTCGGCCTTGATCCTGAAGGACCACAATCGCGGTTGGTAAAGAACAAGCTCAAGGCTCTACGCCGGACAAATGGAGGGCGCGTGCGCCAGGCTGAAGCCATCCGTTTCGGCGAGGAGCTTTCGTCCGAAACCTCGCCGATTACGATCGCCGCCCTTCTCTCGTTCTGCGACGATACGCTTACCGGCCTGCGCGATGGAGCCCTCCTCTCAACGGGCTACGATGCGGGACTGCGGGTGAGCGAGCTCTGTGCGGTCCGGGTGGAACACCTTGAGCCTCAGCGAGATGGCTCGGGAGAGCTTTTCATACCCTACTCCAAGACCGATCAGGAAGGCGAAGGCGCGTATGCCTGGCTATCTCCCGACACGATGCGGCGCATCGCTCTGTGGAGAAACGCGGCCGGCATCAACCGGGGGGCTGTGTTCCGGCGTGTGCATGTCACCAGACGCAAGGGACGCGGAGCGATCACGCCGACCAGCTGGGACGCCATACCGGGGAATGCGCGCAACTTCGTGGAGCGCTTCGAGGGTCGCCCTGCAGAGCAGGGGATTACGGTCTACACGGCAGGCAGCGAAGCGTTGACCCGCCATGGCGTGAACGCGATCTACAAGCGAGTCATAGAGAATGCGTGGGCAGCAGGGGTTTTCGACGTCCCCGGGCACGATATCGCGGCTTTCCTTGCTAAGATTTCGACGCACTCGCTCCGCGTGGGCCTCACACAGGACCTGATCGCAAATGGTCAGGATGGCGTGGCAATCGCGCAGGCGCTGCGCTGGACATCGCCGTCAACAGCGCTTCGATACGGCGCAAAACTTAGGTCTGCCTCTGGAGCAACGGCAAAGGCGTTAGGCAGAGTGAGAAACTAAATCAGTCACTTGTTCGCTTGCTTAGTTGAAGATTAGAAGCCATGCAGGTGTGTGGTTAACGCGTAGAGTTCCAAGCGAGCAGACGATGGGACATTATGAAAAGCGACTTGTAGTGATGAGCGCTGTGCGCCGTTACAAAGACGAGAAGGCGATCCCCGACGATCCACAACACATAGACCAAATCTGCGCTGAGCTATTGGAGGCTAACGGTCTCGATGAGGTTGCCGTCGAGTGGCAGCGGATCTCGGAGTTCGAACAGGAGGTCCGCGGAGGCGGTTGGTTTGAGGAGAATTGAACCGCCAGCCATGCGTGATACGATGACACCATGAGACGGAACCTCGAGCAGCTCTATCGCGATGCGATAGCCATGATGGACGTCAGCACCGACGCTCGCATCGAGAAGCTGAGACGGGTCTACATATCGTCATCGATAGAGAAGGAGCGGGCGAGCCCGGAGCTCGTGGCAAAAGGAGCCAAGGCAGGTCAGAAATGGGCGGAGAAGGCCTTCGAGGATCTCTATGCTGGCGGCTTCATTGTTACCGACTGGATGGAATACTTCTGGTTCGCGCCAACACAAAAGGCCTTAGACGAACGCATGACCGTGCTGGCGGGGATGGAGGCAATGGCCATCGTAAGGCTCTCATCCATGGACTGCGGAGAAGCTCTGCCCGGTATCAAAAATCGGCTGCATGAATTCCAACAGGAAGCTGAGGGCGGAGACCTAATAAGAGCGAGCTTGGCACGCCAACGCCTAATGTTGACGGTCGTCGGCGCGATAGGCCCACAGCGATTGGCGGAAGACTATGTGAAGGCAGCCAAAGTCGCGGTGGCCTACGCTGCGGCCGCGAAGCTGAATAAACGATCACTCAATGGCATGAGAAAATCAGCCGAAAAACTAGTGATGGGTCTTGGTGGTAAGGACGTCCGCAACTGTGCAGCGGAAGCGGTCGCGATGCGACTTCATCCTTCAGAACCAATCGGCAATAGAGCTAAAAAACTGGTGAGGCTTTGAGGGATGTTTCACTCAGCGGTGTAAGAATAGGCGTAAAGGTACGAAGGTCGCCGATATCGGTGGTGCTGCCAGAGGCAAGAGTTTCAATGACCTGAAAGCCGTTCTTGCGGTCGTTCGTGGGATAAATGCCCTTCCCCATGTTATCAATGAGAACGTGAAGCCCAGGCGCATTTCCATCGAAAAAAAGTCGACTGGCGGCTCTCACGCCGGCCAGGTCGCGAGCATGCGCTGCAACCAGAAAGCGGTCACTGGCTTCAACGAGGTAGCCACGACGTTCGGAATAGAAGTCGGCCATCCACAACAACCTAAAAAACACTTGCGGGATGAACTGATCGACAATCGCGGCAAGCGTGGAATTCGGCCCGCCGAGGACCATATTCGTCAGCCCAATTGCAGCCTGAAAGAAGTCCTCGTCATCGATCGAAACATGACGGATGTTCTTCTCAACATATCGGGTGAAGTCCTCCAGCCACTGGCCACCAGAGAGAGTCATGCGCAGGGCGCCAATTTCGACAAGCGATCCCAGCCCGATACGCCATTCCTCCACCTGCTCATGTGAAAACGATGAGACCACATAGGACGGGCCCGAGCGGGTAAGATACCCCCCGACCTTCATGGAGACGAGAATGCGCCGGGCCATCCCAACGACGATCCCATAATCCCGCATCATGTCGCTTGAAGAGTAGGGATCCCCAGCCTTCAGGTCGCCAAAAAGAATGCGCTCCCGCAGATCGATGTATGTGGCGTGCGTCTTGGTTGTCATGAATGCGCGGAGGCTTGCCTTTGCCGACAACCTCCCTCTCCCCATCCTGAAATTCGCGCGTCCCGCGATCACCATAGCAGATGAACGGCTACCCCGTCTCCTAGGCTTTCTGCAGTTTTGCGCCAACGATTGTGTTGCAGACGCAAAAATGCTACGAAATCAGCAGGAGAACGCTGGTGAACCATTCAGATTCATATTCGATCGATAGCGATCCAGTGGTCCGAGCTCTGGCCGGCGACGCGAGCAGCAGCGTTTACGGTGGCTCACTAAGGGAGATCGGGGTTTATCCTAACGCTTGCGGCGATAGGAACGAGCTTCAACCACAAAAGAGCCATCCTGTCGGCTTTCTTCTCGGTGCTCTCGGATTTATGATCATTGCGGTGCTTTTCTGGTAAGGCAAGATCATCCCAGATTGGGAACAACTCCTCAGATTACCTCTGATCCTTGTCATAAAACCGCTCATTGAAGCGATCATCGGCCCCGCCTTCACCACGACGATCGGCATCAAACTCAGTCCTAGATTGGCCGGCGCGCACAGTGTTGGCATCTAAGCGTCCTCTTAGCGCACGCCCGCCCTCACCAATTCGTTCTGCGACGCCGTTTTCCGAGGGTGTCACACCAAGGTTGCGAGAGCCGCCAACGGAGCTGCGCGGACTATCCGAACGCAAGTCGCGCTCACTGAAATCGCCTGGTCCAGAAATGTTGCCGGTAACCGATCCGCGCTCGGGAATTACATCTCTGAAGGGTGCAACCTGCTGATCGTAGTAATCGGAAACGATTTCACGAACAACGACGTCGCGAGCCAACTGCTGTTGCGGGGATGGAGCGGTCTCTTCGATACGAGGTACAGCGAGGCCAAGGCGTGCGGCTGTATCGTAATATCTAGCGACCACGATGTTATCCAGATTGCTTTGAAGATTCGAGCCGACGCCCTCACGGGTTGAAGTGTTGTTGCTGATTGAGGTGGCGAGCTCGTCAATTGCAGCAATGCGATCGTCGATCCTACGAACCTCCTCAAGAGCTCTCTCTCTGGAGAAGGCATTTTCGTTGTAACCCTCACTTCTGCTGAAGGTGCCGCTTTGGCTATAGCTACCAGTATCCTGAGTGGCATTGGAACCATTCGAGCGACTATCGGATGTCGAGGAATCGAAGCCTGTCGTCTCCGAACGCTCGCTACCGCGACTTACCGTGTCGTTACGAACACGTCCGCCGGAGATGCCAGCTTGCACACTGCCCCCAAGAGCCGCGCCGCTACCTCCCTGCGGCGAACCCTGCCCCTTTGCGGCGCGACCGCCACCCTGCCCGACGGAGCCTCCAAGACTGGCGGACCCTCCTCGTGTCGTTTCGAGACGATCGGTGCTGATCTGCTGGCCGCCTTGCGTGCGTGAAACACGATCACCCTCGCTGACGGTGTCCCTGCTATCCAGAGACTGATTATCAAAACTTTGCAGGTTCTCACCCGAACGAACGCCTGCGGTGCTTTCGCTGCCGCTGGAATTACGTACGCCCGTTGTCTGACGACTGGACGCACGCTCGGCGAGTGAAACCGCTCGGGAGCGCTCTTGAGAGAGCGTGTTGCGGGCCGTCTCCAGCTCGCTGAGGGTTTCCGCTCGCTCGGCCGCATTGCTGGAATTGACAGACGCAGAGAAAGCGAGATTGCTAAGACCCGGCCGGACGTCGTAGCCGGTAGAACCATCCGCGAAGGTTTTCGTAAGCGTGCCATTGTCGTTGACAGTGGAGATGGTCGCAGCCCCGCCAGTGAATGCTGGAGCCGTATTCCACTGGTTTGACTGTCTGTTGAAGCTTGAGAGATTCATGAAGCTCTCGTTGCCATAGGAGTAGTTGCCAGTGGTCCGCTCAACAGCTGCTGCTTCCGCGGCGGATTGCGCCGGCGCAAGCATTGAGGTTGCCTGAGACGACACCGCCATCGCTCCACGAGCCATGCCAGCGGCAAGGAAAGGGATCGACATCATCAGGAAACCGGCAATGGTGGCGGTGTCGGTGTTAACAGCATCGATACCAGCCATGCCGGCCATCGTGATACCGCCGGGCGCAGCCGCATTCATCGCATCAGCCGTGCGATCCATAATGAACATGTGAAGAACGACATAGAGCGGGCCCCAGGAAGCCAGATAGAAGAACCCTGTAAAGTAGCCCTTGAGGGCCGTCGGACCGCTTCTCGGAATGAGAAAGAGCGGGAAAATGACAGGAAACATCGCATAGAAGACGACAGTGAGAACGATGTTGAGGAGCGGCACCCAGGTCATCGCTTGCTGAGCGATCGAGGTGTAGGTGTTCCTCGCCTGCTCCTCTGCACGAAGAACCGCGAACGTATCGCCGTCGGCCGCGCCGAGATTGGCTCGCGACTGGAGAAACGCATTCACAAGCGATCGCTGCTGGAAAATCTGCTGCGCGGTCTGCGTGCCGCCGTGAAAATGACTTCCGATAACAGGAAGGTCGGCAACGAGTTTGGCGCGCGCGAGCGCAGGGGTCAGCCCGGGGAAGAGTTTCCGGCCCTCTTCAAGCAGGGCAAGATCCGAGTAGGCGTTGATCCCATTGACGAGGTTCACGTAGCCGGCTTCGCAGGTGATGATCGAAGGAGTGCCGCTTTCTGGCACCCACTTCATCGCACGCGCCGGCGAGCCAGGGCCCATGTCGACAAGGATGTTTTGGGAATTTGCGATCTGGTCGAAGGGTTTGAACCCTAGGAGAATGTCATAAAAGACGCACTGCTTGTTGTACTCTTCGAGGTTGGCGCTGATCCGGGGGTCCCGGATGCGGAAATCCTGAGTGCGATCCCAGAGACGAGCTCCATAGATGAAGCCGTTGTTCGACATCTGAAGTGAATTTGGCATCACGAAAACGGTCTCGGCCGTGCGCGTCAACCAGTCACCGGCAGTCGAGCTAACGGACGCAATCATCGCAAGGCCAAGGGGCACGTTGGCAACGGTTGCGGGGGCGAGCGAAGGATTGAGGCGATCGGTAACTTTCACAGTCATCGTCGGGACGATCAAAGCCCCGTACATGAGGGTCGCCCCGAGGAACCAGTTGAACAAGACACGCCAATCCAGCCTCAGCGCCATGATGAGTAAGGCATAAATGAAGCCCATAACCAACACGACCCTGAGCAGTGAGCGGAACCCCCCTCCCCCAGTCCAGGCAGCGACGGCATTGAAGACATTGACGATGTATTCGCCGCCGCCGATCGTGAAGATCTCCATCATGGCAACAGTTCCCTACTGAACACCCTGGCGAGACAGCGAGGTGCTGAAGGCAAGAGCGGCTGACATCTGAGGCGAGACATTGTTCCTGAGCGTGCTCTCGAGAAACACGGCGCGATCAACGATGTTCTTGGTGCGGACGAGGCGATCGGTCAGCCGCTCGGATTTCTGGCCAAGGACGCGGCCGGTAGCGCTGATCTGGTCACGCCACTGAGACAAAGCTTCTTCGGGCGCATTGTGGAAGGTGGATACGCCCTGCTGTGCATAGGCGTAGTATCGCTGGCCGATAACCTCGAGGAGATCGATCGCGACCGTTTCGGCAAGTTCGTTGATGTCACTGCTGGTAAGGCCGCCGAGGGTTGCGGCAGCGTTCACCGTGAGGATTTTGTAAACCGGAATGCTCGTAGCGCCGAGAAGCGCAATTTCCTCGTTGGTCAAAGCGCTGTTCGACCTGATCTTCGCATTCATGCTCGTAATCATCGCATGAACCCGAGGCTTGAGAGCCTGGTTAGCCGGAATCGAGATCGTCGTCTGCGTGGGCCTCAGGCACTTGTCCCTGTCAGCGCCGCAGCTGTAGATGCGGATCGAGCTACTGCCGTCGAGAATTGCAGTGAGGAGTGCATCATCGCCCGAAGGAATAAAGCTGTATCCAGCGGTGAGACCCTCGCTGTTCCCGTCCTGCACGAAGATCACGGTACCGACAAAATTCATGAGGTACTCACGAAAGTTATCGGAGAAGCTTGGATAGCTGTCCTTCAACATCTTCCATGTGAAGTTATAGCTTTCGTGAGGAATGCCAGGATCGGTGTTGTTGGCCATAGCGTTGTTGCGCTCACCAGGCTCTGCGCAATGCTTCCGCGCATTAACGATATCGGTGAAGAAGCCCTGGCTGTTGCCGACAGCCTTACAGATTTCCGAGCTGTAAAGCTCACTCTTGGGAAGCAGGCCGCCGACGAGACCTTGAGCAAGTTCGCAGCTGTTCATGTTGAACTGGTTCATCTGCTGAACCTTCTGCGCCATCTCTTCGATAGTGGCAGAAATCTGGGGGCTGATGGACTTGACTGCCAGCTGAAACGCAAAGCCAAGTGCATTGTTGGCGGTAGCCTTGAGCATGGCGACGATTTCATCGGTGTTGATGAACGAGAAGCTACCAGCGAAGATGTCGATTCCGCCGCAGCCTGCTTTCACAGAGGGTAGCTGAAGGTTCGCGGGGTTGACCGTCTTCTGGGGGAAACGTGTCCAGATGTTGCCGCCCGAATAATATCCGGCACTCTGGCCCTCATAGGCAACGGGCCCGGTCGCATTCGCAGCGGCGCCCATGTCGTCGAAAAACTCGTTCAGCTCGTTACCGACATTAGCCTGAACCGGCGACGCGGCCAGACCGAGGGATGCGATTACGGTTAGCGCCGAGCCTGTCAGTCGGAACGCCTTCGAGCGGCCGGGAATTGGGTTCTTGGGTTCCATCAGTAGTCACTCCCGGGTTCGATCTGGGTGAGATAGAGGATGCGCTGCATCACCTCGTCGGCAGCCATCACCCCGTAGCCGATCGGCACGGGTCGCTTGGTTTGCGTATCGAACAAGACGAGAGCGGGGACGGCGTTGCCTTGAAGTCCCATCCGCTGATACTGGCCGGAGTTGACGACATAGTTCGGGAACTGCTCATTCGGGCCGCCGTCCATAGACACGGCAAGAACCTCAAGACCGTAGCGATCGGAAAGTGCCCGCATCACTGGAGAGAAGGTCCGGCATGCTGAACACGACGAAGAATAGAAGTAGAACACGCCGTAGCGCTGCGTGAGGTCGGCCATCGTGGTATCGCGCTGTGCTGCCCGATCTGCAGTCCAGGTCTGCTTCGCGAGTGTCGATACCGGACGCTCGAGCGTGTAATCGAGATCGGGGTTCTGCCAGATCGATCTGCTCCACGTATCAGCGAACGTCGACGCACGGTCGAGCTGCTCACGCTGGAAGCGGATATAGGCGACGATGTTCTCGGAGGTCGGGTCGAGAATGGCTTTCGCCTTGAGCTCATCAAGCTGCGCGGTGATGGCAGCCAGGCGCTCTGTGGCGGGAGCAGTAGGAGCCGAAGACTGCGCGGCCTCGCGCGCTTTCCGCCTGGCTTCCTCAGAGTTGCAGTAAAACCAGCTACCGAGCTTGCGTTCATCACAGTAGAACGCATCACGATTAGGATCGGCAGGAGGCTGCGCCAAGGCGGGGATCGTCACTGCCGCGAGAGCGCCGGCGAGACTCAGGATGGCAAGGTTGCGGGTCATGAGCATTTCCCTTCGTCAAGATCGAGCATCTGCATGAGAAAGGATGTCTTGATGAGGCCGCGGCCGCGGTCGATCATCCGGATCATGCCTCCCGAAAGCGTGGTGGTGGAATCAACGCCAGCCTCAGTCAGGCAAAAGTCGAACTCCCCCTCACCGATCCGCGAGATTTGTCCTCGGGCGAGTAGCCGCCCGATGGAGGCGCTGATCTCGCCATCGGAGGCCGGGCGAAGAAACCAATCAGAGACGAGGCCGAACATCTCGGCCTTTGTGCGGGCGAGATCTCGCCCGATCGCGACGCTGACCGCAAGGTCGAGGACCTCGCCCCGGGGGAAGGGACTAGTACCATCGCCGAAGATTAGAATGTCGGCGCTGCTCATGATCAGGTTCCCCCGTGGGTGTTGTAGTAGGCCTCGATCTTCTGCTGGATCTGGATCGACATCTCGACCTCATCAGGAAGCTTGGCGGCGTCGACGAACTCGGCGTAGACCTCACGAAAATCCATTCGCGAGAGATCGAGCTGCTGAAACTGTGCGATGAGGAACCCCTCACAATCAGGGTCTTTTGGCCGACCCCATTGCATACCGAGCTGTGCCTTGCCCTGCTCGTTGAGAATGCGGACAAGCTTGCTTCCGTAGCAGCAATAAGACTGCTTGCGTGTCACGCAGACGCCGAGAACACGGTCCGAGCAATAGGTGCCGACGTAATGGCACAGGCCCTCATCGTCGCGCTTGTCGACATCCCTATCCTCACGGCTGCAGAGGAAAGGGGTCAGAAGCGGAACACCTTTACCGCTGCAGCAATTTGACAGGCCGAAAACCTTCCTGGTGCACTTGAGGTTCTCGCCACTGAAGATCTTGAGGCGGTCTGGATCGAAGCCGTCGCGAAGCTCGCCCATAACATTCATGGCGACCATCGCGTCCTTGAACTCGCTGGACGCCTCGCGCTCGATTTGTGTGCATTCGCCGTCGATGCAATAAAGATCCCCCGCACAGACGTAGGCGGGCGGCGGCGCAGCGCCGGTGTTGGGCGTGGTACATTGGAACCAGCGATCGTAGACGTTGCAGGTGGTTCCGTCGGCGTCGTAGCTCAAGCACTCGTCATGGCTGAACCTGCATTCAGGGCGAGCCTCGAGCGCGCTGCAATCGTTCGCGGGCGCCAAACCAGCGCACTGGTATGTCCGACTCCATTCCCAGCAAGAACGTGTGACGGAGAGACCCCCGATGATCCGCGTTTCGTTTGGTCTGGTACAGACTTCGCTGGACAGGGTGCACGTCGCATCGCCCCTAGCGGAGTTGCAAGCTGCCTCGTCGATATGCTCGCTGACAACCCGGACCGTGTTGCGCTCAAAGCCGCGGGCAGGAGGTGGGAGCTGAGCGGGACAAGACCACGTTTCACGATAAAGCGGCTCACCGGGCTCAGCACACCACGGCCTACCGCCTTGTGGGGGGTAAACCCATTGTAGGCAGGAAAACCCAACCCTGTCCCTGTCAATCAAGGTGCAATTCCCTTGCTGAAGAGCACCTTGGATCGCCCAGCAGACACCCGAATGTCCCGGCTGAGGTTCATCCGAATAACACGAATACTCCCAATAGCGAGAGCCCTCGGTGATCACCGAAAGAGCCGCATTACAGGTCCGCGCCTCATCGTACGGCTGAGATCCCGCATTGCAGCTTTCAAGATAGGTGACTGCCCCGCCCCCTCCCGGTGGCAGAGGGTTGCAGGTTCCAGTGCTTCCGCCACCGGGCGTGGCGGACCCGAGATAGCTCTCGGGATCGCCAGCGATGGTCTGAGCGGCCGAGAGGTCGATGGTCGTCGGATCAACGATCGTCCGATAGGGATCGATGACGACGCGGTAATTGTCCTGGTAGCGCTGCGCCTCTCCGGCTGCCGTCAGTCCGATCGGATCATCTACAAAGTCATGCTGCGGAAAATCGGTGCCCTCAAACCCAGGGACATTCGCAGGCGCACCATTACCAAGAATGCCGGCGTTACTGCTATCGCGTACGCCCTTGGCGATCGCCTCGCCTTCTGTGCGCGCATCGCCCGATGCCATCTGCGCATAAGCAAGGTGGCCGCAAGCGGCGAGCGCCAACCCGGCGGCAAGGAGGCGGACCCCATTCACCGCTGTCCACGCAGGTTAGCGAGCCCGAGCCGGGCGGCAGGCGCGCCCGGGCCACCCGCATTAGCGAAAGTCTCGAGAACATATGAAACGCTCACATTGCCAGCAATGCGATCATGCGGCGGCGGCGGCGTCACGCAGTCGAGCTGGTCGCACGGCTCGAAGTCGGTCGAAAGCGCCACATAGGTCGGGACGCGGTCAACACCAAAGGACCGGAACAAGCGCGGATCGATGGCGATGTTACTGGCGCCCGATTGGTCGACCACCTTGCGAATGCCGGCCATGAAGGTCTGCGGGTTACCGGCCGAAAAGCCTCGAAAGACGATCACGCCCCCTGCCCGCGTCGTATCGGCGATCATCGTAGCCAACGCCTCTTCGGGCATAGACAGACTGGCGAAGGCGACGAAGAGAGGCGCGCCCTTGGGACGCGCCGTCCCGGTTCTGGCACCAGCGACGATCTCGTCGAAATCGACAGGTCCGGTGCCCGCCGCCACGTGCGAGACGTCCAGATCCTCGATCTGCCGGTAGCCGTCGTCAACGACCGTCTGCGCTGCCTCGCGCTGGGTCTCGGCGTTGGAGGTCGCGTAATCGAACAGCGCCTGTGCGTCGGCCTTCACTGCTTCGCTGCGCGCCTCGATCGCCTTTATGTCGAGCCCTTCGATCTCCTGCGCAAGCACCGCGGCGGCGGCGAGCGAGCCAGTGGCGGCAATTGCAATGATCGGGATCTTGCGGTTCATGCGCCTGACGCTCCTCACAACATGCAGCAGTTGCGCTTCCTCCAGAGGAGAAAGCCTACATCCTCGCCCTTGACCGGATAGACCTGACCGGACTTGGGAAGGATCGTGGTGGCGCCGATCGGCGAGCAGGATTCGCGCCCGCTTACCATCGGGGTCGGGTTGACCTGCTGAAGCCGGTACTGGCTCTTCTTCAGGATGGGCATGATGTACTTGGAGCACAGTGCCTTCGGCCCGCTTGTGCCCCAAGCGAGCCCCTGCCGGTGGAGCTTGTAGACCATGCGCTCGGCAGCGAGGCGGCCGGACTGCTTCATCCCGCCGGTGTTGGCGCCGACATTACCGTTCATGGGATACATCGATCCCTGACAGCCGGAGCACCAGAAGAGCTCATCCATCGGCAACTTCGACGATGCGGAGATGCAGTCGGCCGAGCACGCCGCTTGAGCTATTACGGAAGTGAACAGCGCGGCCTCGGGGTTCAGAAGGGCAGCCAGCTCATCGTCCTGCCAGAGCGGATCGACCTCGCTCAGATAGGCGACATCGAAAGAGCTTGCCTCTAGGCACAGGAAGTCGGTGACGACTTCGAGCCAATAGAGCAGCGGGTAGATGTAGTAGTGGACATGGTACTTGGCGGTGTTCTGCGACTGCCCGCCCTTCTGCGCCGCGTCGGAGACATAGCCGTGCCCGATGGAGAACCCCGGATCGAGCTTGATCCCGCCAAGATTGGGAAAGCACCAGGGCTTGGTCGTCACATCGATCAGGCGCACCGGCTCCCAGAACCCGACCGCGAGCCCGATCCGCGGCACCGGCGTGCCGCACGCGCAGATCGGAAGGTCGGGGTTATCGGTATCGGCACGCGAGGACGGCCAGATATCGAGAGAGCCGAGCGAGAGGGGGAACATGCAACCCCAGCACACATCAGTGACCGGATTAACGAAACTGCCCTGACAGCTGCCCTTGCCTCCGGGCAGCCCCGGATCGGGCGTCGGCGGCGTCTGAGCCTGAACGGCAAAGCCCATCAGCGCGGCGACGATCGCGGAGAGGATGAGAAGGAGGCTACGAGGCATCGTTGTCACCCCGCATCAGCCAGGCATCGTCCGCCGACTTCTTGGCGGAGATCCATTGCCAGCCTTGCACTGCAACGAAAGTTGCTGCGGCCGCCAGGGACGCAAGAGCGATCGGTTCAACAGCTGCGCGCAGCTCGCCGAAGAACAGCACCATGACAGCAAGAAAACACAGCCCGATGATGGTCCGCATCCGCGCCACCCTGAGATCAGGCGTCTCGGGCGCGGCCAGCGGCGCCGGCACAAGATCGCGCAAACGGCTCATGCGCCCTTCCCCCTGCGAGGAATGGCTTGTTCGGTCACGAGAAGCACGTCGCCGCGTTGCTCGACGAGCGCGGGTGTTCTTCGGATGCCGAAATGGCCCGTCAACCTACCTTCCTGGTCGAAGTAGAACCGACGCTGATGGACCTTCATGAGCTCGAAGGGTGAGCCGGACACGAAGATGACTTTGGCGCGCGCATCGGAGCCGTGCTGAATCGCCCAGGCGACTTCGGCGGGATCGTCACCGTCGATGAACACGAGCTTCTTGCTCAAGGGCGAGGCGCTGAGCGGATTGACGCGCTGGCCTGCCACAGCGATCAGGTTGCCCTTGTGATCGCGGATGTCCTTGTCGATCCGGATCGACGGGTCGAACTCCCAGCTGCGGGTCTCCTCGGCCGGCGAGATGCCCGCAACCGGCACCGGGCGCATCACCCGCGACTTCACCCTCTCCGCGAACTTGCGGTTCATCTCGTCGAGCTTGCCGGTCGCCTTTGCATGGTCCAGCCTGGCCTTAATAAGCGACAGGAGATCGGGTTCGGCGACAGGCCAGGTCTGGCCCATCTGGCCATGATCGATCGCCTGCGGCAGCGACCGCGCGCCGCTCGAGGCGGTGGCCGATCCGGCGAGACCTGCCAGCAGGATCGAGGCGAGAAGCACCCTCACAGGATCGGTACCCCGATGCCGACAAGCCGTTCGCGGCAGACGAATCCGATATGCGCATAGCGGCTGTCGAAACCGTCCTTGTGCGGCGTGGCGGCGAAGACGCAGCCTTCCGGAACCTCGCCGACAGGCCCGGCCTCGAGCGGATCTCCGCGCTTGGTAAGCGGCTTAAGCGACGCCACGACAGTGCCGTTGACCAAAACATCGTTTCCGGCGCGGGTGACCAAGTCGCCCGGCAAGCCGTACGCGATCTTGACGAAGGCGGCGGGCTTTTCGCCGAAATATTTGACCGTGACGGGATCCGTGCCCGGGTGGAAAACGACGTACTCGCCGCGTTCGGGAAACTGACCCGTCTCCGCGAAGAACGCCCAATGCGGCAGGCTGTCGGTCGCATTGATCATGAGTGCATGCGTGTCGCGCCACTTGGCGAGTGAGGTGAGACCGGCGGTAATCGCACAAAGGACGATAAAGCCGACGAGCTTGCCGCCAAACGATAGCTTCTGAGCCGGGCTTCGGCGGCGAGCCTGTGCAGATGGCGATGCCGGTGTCGATGGCACAGGCGTGATCGTGGGAACGGGCGACACGAACACGGATCCATCCGCGTCGGCCACGCGAACCTGGGAAAGCATTTCGAGGCGGGCGTCGCGCAACCGGTTATCCCACCGCCGTGCGAAGAGCCGCCAGGCATGCAAGACGAGTTGCAGGCCGAGCATCACCGATGCGGCGGCAAAAAACCACCAGACGACCGTAGGGAGCCCTGAGCCATCGAGGATCGGCACGGCGCTACCCTCCCCCGTTCGCGGTCATGTAGGCCTGCATCTCGGCCTCGACGCGCGCGGCCTGACCTTGCGGGGGCGCTGCGAGCGCCTGCGAGGGTTGCGGGCGCGGAACCTTAGCATAGACTGCCGCCTTCACAGCTTCGGTGACATCGGGAAGCTCACCGCCGACAACCGCTTCATGCAGCAGGACAACCTTGCCGTCCTTGCCGAGACCGGAAACTGTCTGATCGAGCGCAGCCATGAACATGGCGGTTTCACGCGCGGCAGTCTGTTCGTCGGTGTTGGAACGCGCCTGGGCCTGAAGATACTCGCCGATGATGCCCTGAAGCTGAAGCTGGACGAGTTCAGGCCGTCCCGGAGAATCGAAGGCGATGGACTTGGTCACCCATGCGCCCCAGACGAAAGTAGCAGCGGCCGCGCCGAACAGGATCATTTCGCGCGGCGCGAGCCCCCCGAAGCGGGCCGGGCGGCGGGCAGCCTTGGTTCGTAACGCGGGCTTCGGGTGAGTATCGGCAGGCGGAGCTGCATCGGCATGTTCGAACAGGTCGGTCATCGCTCGTCTCCGGTGATGAAGGCTGAAAAAAGGCTCGCGCGCCGGAAGAAGCCGATCATCACGAACCCGATGAGAAGTGAGCCGAAAGCGATCCCCTCGAACTGTTCGCGCCTGGACGTGTCGGCAGCAAGGAAACGCGAGGTGAGATTGTCGAGCTGGAGCATCGTGCCATCGAGAACAAAGCCGCCGAGGACGAAAAACGCGAGCGCGCCGACGCCGAGCGTGGCAAGCAACGTCGTGGCAAACCAACCAAGCAGGCGGAGGCCCATAACAATGATATCCTGAGGGGCAATGCGCGGCTCAGAGCGTGCAAGGATGTGCGGGATAGCCTTCATTCTGCGGCATCCTTCAGCTGATGTTCCTCAGGAAAGGCGACCGCCTCGATCGCATCGGGCATGGCGTAGCCACGGTGCACGTAGTCCTCGATCTGCGCGAAGACATGCGGGCTCGAGGAGTAGAGCGTGCCCGAGAAGCGGTCGAGAACGAGCCGCGCCACGCATTCGGTTTCAGGGCCGCGGATGAAGATGTCCGAATAATCGGTGCCGTTGCGCTTCAGAGACCGGAGCAGCGCCTCGGTCATGTTGTCCATCTCGAACCGATCCGAGTTGCGGAAGTCCGAAATGGTCTCGCCCTTCTGCTGGAGGATCAGGAACCAGTCCGAATTCTCGAGCGCGGCACGCGAGCCTTCAGACTTGTAGTAATCGTGGATCGACTGCGTGGCGGTAATGAGCGAGCCACCATACTTGCGGCAGGTGCGCGAATAGGTCTCGACGAAGTCTGCCATCGCCCCGCCCTTCAACATCTGCCAGGCCTCATCGATGATGAGCGGCTTGGGGATAGCGCGGTCCATTCGGCGCATGACCTGGCTGGCGATGAACATGATTGACGTGAGCACCACGCCGCGCAGCTCCTCGCGGGTAGCAAGATCGGAGAGCTCGAACACGGTGAGATCCGCCGAAAGGTCGAGATTGGCGTCGCCCAGGAAGAACCGGCCATAGGTGCCGGTCGAGGCGAAGGGCAGGAGCGATGTCGCCAGATCGTAGGCGAAAGGATGCTCGTGCTCCTTGAGCGTGTCCATGACGTGATCGACCGTGCCGTCGCGCCCATGCGCGTCCCACACCCGGTTCAGCGCCTGGTCGATCAGCCCGCGCTCGGTATCGTTAAGGCGGGTCTCGTTGCGCGCCATCTGCGAAATGATCGATTTGAGCATGGCGAGGCAATCGACGAGATAGTCGTCATCGCCGCTGGCAAGTTCGCTGTCGATCATCCGGAACGGGTTGATCGAGATGCCTGAGGACAACTTAAACTCGGTGAAAGTGCCGCCGAGTGCTTTGGCCATGTGCTCGAAGCTGCGGCCGTCGTCGATCACGATGGTCTTGGCGCCGACACCAGCGAAGCTTGCGGTAAGATCCTGGAGCAGCACCGATTTGCCCGAACCCGACTTGCCGGAGATCGCGACGTTGTGGTTGCCCGCGCTGTTCTGGAACGGAGACCAGAACTGCGGCTGACCGCGCCGGCCGATGAACAAAAGGTGCGGGATATGGCCGCCATTGTACTCGCCCTGAATCGGCGCGATGGCGGCAAGGTTTGCAGAACGCATCGTGCGCATCCGCTTCATGCGCTTCAGGTCGGAATCGAGCCCGTCGGCCAGCATAAGCGGAAAGTGCGCCATGAACGCGGGGAGCTGGATATGGGTCTCGTCGATCAAATCCCATCCGCTTGCCTTGTATAGCGCCTTCAGGGTGCGCTCACACATCTCGCCGCGCCCCTTGGGCGCCAAGATCGAGACGGCGTAGTAGCACGAGACAAGCTTCTCACCCTGCTTGACCCGGTCGGCGACGAACTCCCATTCCGCAGCTTCGGTGCGAAGCTTCGGAACGAGCTTGACGCCCTTCCCCTCGGCAAGCGAGCTTGTACGCACGAACTTGTAACCCGCCTTGCTTTCGGAAGCCTCAGAGTTGGGGATGATCCCACAGGCAGTCTGAAGCACCGGACAGGGCAGCGAGAGCTTGGGATTGAAGATGTCTCCGATGACCTTCTGGGTATCCCAAGGCGCCCAGCGGTCGGGGAAGTTGCGGACCGCCATGGTGCGCACGTCGAAACGCTCAGGGACAAAGTCCTTCATCTCGGGCACACCCTCGGAGCTCGCTCCGGTGGGCCGGAGCGACTGCGCGTGAAGCACAAGTCGGTCGCGCTCGACGTGGGTGACCAGGTCGCGGCGGATGCACTGCTCGTTGATGGGATCGAAGCGGTTGTAGCCCGGAACCTCATCTCCGGCGCCGGTCGAGGGCGCAAGGATCTCGTCGAAGAAGCGAATGAGGTCGGTCGGCGTGAACTCGTGGACAGGGACATCGATGGAATCGAGCGCGGAGGTGATCCCCTCGCGCATGGTCAGAAGATCATCGGTCGTCAGGCCAGAGCCGTCGGAGATGGCAACCGCCATGACGACGCGAAAACTGCGCACAAAGAAGGGACCGTCGCCTGCGAGCGTAGACCATGCGCCGTTGCGC
This sequence comes from Erythrobacter donghaensis, assembly GCF_001557325.1. Classification (GTDB taxonomy): domain Bacteria; phylum Pseudomonadota; class Alphaproteobacteria; order Sphingomonadales; family Sphingomonadaceae; genus Erythrobacter; species Erythrobacter donghaensis_B. The sequence continues at coordinate 21,273 of NZ_LSJS01000306.1, read as the reverse complement.
AGCTTGTCGATGCGATGGCGCGCCAGGGTCTGGAAGACGCCGGAAGCCTTATAGCGCGGCAACGCCCAGCCCTGCAGCTTCTCAGCGACGCGCGGGCTCGAATAGTTGGTGACAGAGAACTTGGCACCGGGCCGCAAGATATCCGAGAAGAGCGAGCCAATCACGTCATTGACCCGGTCGTTGGCCCCGACAAGCGGAGCGAGCTCAAGAATGAAGCCCTTGGAGCGCACCTGATGGAAGATGCGCTTCTCCTCATCGAACGAACGATAGCCGAGGAAGTGCGAGAGCATCGGCACATTGGCGGGCCGCGCGGTCTGCTCGGGCTTGCGACTGTCGCCGGTGACCAGATCGATAATGTTGTTCAAGGCCTGCATCATGGCACGATCACTCCGGCGTGGCGGGGAAGGATGCTGCCTCGCGCCGCGGCAGGCGCTGCTGGGCGGCGAGCTTTTCTGAGACCTGTGCCTCGATCTCAGCGATAGGATTCACAGGCAGCGCCGCTGCGGGACTTGCAGCTCCATCCCTTACCTCTGCGACCGCGACCGCGGCGGCAGCAGTATGGCTGACGGGCGTTGAAGGATCACGAGAGCCCATCAGGTCGGCAGAAATTGCGAGATAGGGAGGCGCGCTTTCGGCTGCCGCAAGAAGCCCCTGCGAGCGGGCGGGCTTGGCGCCGCGCATCGCCATGGTCTCCATTGCATCACCGCGCCCGGGAAGAGAGGCTTGCGTGCGCACGGTGCGCTTAGCATGGACCGTTCCGGCAGCATCGGTGTAACCGGGAAAGACCACGGCCAACTCGTAGCTCGGGGTTGCACGGGCGATCAGCTGTTCGGCTCCGATACTAGGCGCATGCACCGGAGCGTCGATACCGTCATCCATCCGGAACGGACCTGCCGGGTTGAGAAGATCGCCCGAGGAGGTCTCTTCGATCTTCGCAAGAGCGCTGTCGTCGATGACCGTGGAAGGCGCGCAAACGCTGTCGGCCGCCTCGCAACGGAAGTTCGCGTTCACATTTGTCCCGAATGTCGTGCATGCCGACAAGCCGAGACCGAGCGCGAGCGAAGCAAGCAGTGCCTTGATCTTCATGACACCTTCTCCTTCAACCAAGTTTCAAGGAACTCGCGGGGCCGATAGCCGTGAACGACGGCGCCATCCTCGCGCACAATCACAGGGGTGCCGCCGAAGCCGTGCTTGCGAGCAAAAGCTTCATTGGCATCCAGTCCCGAGGTATCGCAGCTCGCACCAGAGGAAATCGAGGCGCCCTCGTAGGCCTGACTCACAGCCCGGCGCTTGTCGGGCGCGCAGATCACAGCTTCCGAGATGGGCCGCGTGCCGAGTACCGAAATCGGCCGTTCGATGACTTTGACATCGAGCGTCGCCAACGTCTCGTGAAGCCGCTTGCAGTATCCGCAGCGGAAATCGCTGAAGACCGTGAGGGTGCGCCCCCCCTTCCCCATCGTCACCGCGCCGTTGGCAGGGAGCGCGGCAAGTGCGGCAGGATCAATGCGCGCATCGGGAGCGGGCCCGCGCTGCGCCTGATCCGCGGCTTGGGTATCCTCGGGCGGGTCGTCCGGAGCCACGCCGCCGCCGACGAGCATGTCGGGGTTCATCTCCAGGAGCCGTGCCGCCGTCAGATCCTGCTTGGTCTCCATGTCATAAACGCGGCCGATGATGAGGTATCGCGCAGAGTGGTCGATGTAGAACAGGTTCTGACGTGCCTGCACCTCGCAGACGCCTTCGATCTTGTCGCAGTCGATTGCGGTGACTTCGGTCTTCGGCAGGCGCTCCATCAGTGCAGCCTTGACGCTCGCGAAACTCCCACTGGTGGCCGCCTGGGCGACTGCCGCAGCCGCCGCAACGGTCCCGGTGAGCGCCATCACGGCGCCGACGACCTTCCACGTTGTCCATTTGAATTCCATGGTAAGCCTCAATTCCTGATGAAGGTGCCGTCGAGGAACACGACCTCGACCGCGGCACCAGTGGGCATCTCGACGACCGGCTGATACTGCTCGGCCCGCTCGATGAGATAATCGGAGAGTGTGTTGCCTGCGGTGGCTGCGCCGCCGCCGATCGCCTGAATGCCGACATCGGACGCTGATGGAAGCACGGGTTCATTAGCGATCCGCGGGATCTGGTTCGCACCCTGGAAAGCGTTGCCGACGCCGCCGAAAAGGCCCGCGATGAAGGCCTGGGTGGTCAGTCCGCCCTCGCGGCTGACCACCCGGCCGCGGATTCCGACCTTGCCCCCGAAGGCGATGAATCCCTTGACCTCAGAAACGGCGAAGCGTCCGCCCGGCTGCGCGCAAGTCATGCGCTGGAGCTTCACGTAGACCTTCTCCGAAGACAGATCGCCATAGGCCGCGCCATTGACCATGCAGCCCTGGACCCTGGTCGCCAAAAGCTTGCCCTCGCCATAGACCGAGCGCGCGGGGCCGGTGATGCGCAGCAGCACCGGGAGCGGATCGCTCTGGCTGCGGGTATTGGTGGTCGCATCGACCCCGACGACGACAATGGCGTTGGCCATCGAATTGGGTGGAAGGTAATTGGGCGAGTCCGTGTAGACCGCCGGAGCCTTCGCCGGATCGATCCGCGACCCGGTCCCGGCGCCTTGCGTGAAAGCAACCATCTGGACATCGCTGCCGCGCCGCATAGGCCCCGAGGCTGCCGCCGCACCAGCGCCGGGAGCAGGGGCCACTCCCATGTCGCGAGCGGCGGCAACCGGACCGGGCGCGGTGGGGCGCGCGTTCCCCCGGTCAAGTTGTTGGCGCAACTGTTGGTTCTCACGCTCATAGGCATCGAGAACGTGCTGCCCATCGCGGGCCATCGCAGCATTCTCACCGCGCAGCGACTGGATTTCATTCTGAAGCTGAGCAACCTGCTCGGACTGCTTCTCGACGCCCTTGAGGCGCTGATCCTGCGAGTTGATCTGGCCCTCGTACATCGACATCCATTCCTGATCGACCATCTGGCGGTTCATCAGGGCGTCGGTAGAAACCTCTGTCTTCTTACCAGACTCCATCGCCTCATCGACCGTCTCACCGGTGTCGAGCACGAACATCGTCGCACCGATCACTGCGATGCCGCCGATGCCAAAGAAGATCATACGCTGGCGCTTCTGTGCCTTGTCGTTGTCGACAATCGAGCCAGTCTCATCGACCGCATCCTGTTCGGCCTTCTCGTCGGCATCGAGGTCCTTGGGCTTGCGTCTGAGAAAATCCATGAGATCTACCTTCCTTGCGGCACGACCACGTAAGCGGCAGTCGCCTGCCCACTCGCGAGATTGGGATTGGAGATTGTGACTGCGATCGCGCCGTCACCGGCGATGAGCTGCTCAGCCAGAACGATGGGCGACGCGCCGGTGTTCTCGATGCGCAGCACCTTGCCCGTCATCGTCGGACTGCGGTACTCGGTGATCAGCTGTACCTTGAGGTCGCCGACATTGACCGGAGCGCGCGCCGCATCGGAGATTTCGAAGCCGGTGACCGGACGCTGCTCGAACATAGCCTTGACGAGACCAACCGCGCGATCCTGCAGCGAGCCATAGGCGGCAAGCACTTCCGGGGCCGGCGCCGGGTTTTCCACGTCGGCATTGGCAATGAACACCTGCACGGCATTGTCACCGCCGACCTGGCAATCGAACTTATAGACGAAGCCCTTCTGGGTGGTCCCGAAGAACGAAATGTTCGCCTTGGCGTAGCCCTCAGGAACCGAGATGTAGATGTCGCCACGATTGGGTTCGTGAACGATCGAGAAGTCCTGGCCCTCTACCCCAGACTGCACCCGCGAGACGGACACGAAGCGGTCATCCTTGAGCGCAATGCGTGTGAGGTCGGCCTTCGAAGCCTTGCACCGGATCTCGCCATTGTCGACCGCAAGAATGCTCTCGTCCGCAAGAGCCGGAACAGCCGGCAGGCAAAGCGCTCCAACGACGATGGCGGCCCCGACGACGCGTGAGGCGGTGCATATGGGACGCGCGAGCAACGCAGCGCCGCTTGCAAGGGCAAGGCTAGTCAGGGCAATGCTCACTTGGCACCCTCCTTCTTTTCCACGACGACACCGAAGCCTTTCAGCCGAAGCGAAACGCCCGTGTAGGTCCAGTTGAACTGAAAGATCTTGTGCTCACGCCGAACATCCTTGGATCCGACGATAGTGTGCAGCACTCCGCCCACCTGACTGGTGAGGTTGTCAGGATCGGTCCGGATCCAGTCGATCGTGACGAACTGAGTGATCTGCGAACCCTTCTGCTCATCCATGATTTTCATGAGATCAGCCTTGAGCGGACCACGCGCCTCCGGGGCAGAAATCGCCACAAGCCCGTCCATCCAGTACTGGAGCGTCTCGGGAGAACGATTGAGCGCGAGCTGCGCAGTGTCGCGCGTGACGGCCTCGAGATATTCCGGCGTCACAGCAGACGAACTCAATGTCATCTGGCTGGGAAGAATGGGCTGCAGCACCACTTCGCGGTCGCGGGTGGATGCGGCCGTGAACATCACCACCACGAGGATGCCGAGAACCATGCAGATGAGGGCAAGCAGATTACGCTGCTTGAGGGTCCTCTGCGATGCCTCGTGTGCAAGAGAAAGTTCCATGTCAGCCCGCCATCACTCTGAGATGAGAAGGCGGAGCGACCTTCAGGCCGAAAAATTCACCCGGCAAATGCCAATAAGCAAAGTGCAGGACCCAATGCATCGAACGCCCGGCTTTGATTTTGCGGTAACCAAGCCAGAATGCGACGGCCAGAAGCAGGCCAATCACGACATGTTGAGCGAGGATTCCCCAGGCGAAAGGGATCACCATCACGAGGAATTCGTCGAGCGTCCAGAACCCGATGAGCTCCGGATCGTCGAGATGCTTGGGAATAGAATACTGGTCCAAAGATCAACTCCGCCGATGAGAAGGAGAAAGAGGCCAATCGAAGGGCGACTTGCTTCTTCCTCCTCCGTGGGACAGATCGCGACGTCGATCAGACCGTGCCGGTGACCGAGGCGGTGACGATCGGGATACCGGTCCCGGCGCCGACACCGACGCCGACGGGAATGGCGACCTGGCCGAGCGAGAAGCGACCCGAGGCGAGCGCGACGATGCCGCCAGCGAGCGAAAGCACGGTGATGATCCGACCGCCCGAGCCCTCGAGGAAGTTCGTGAACTGCGTGAGAGCGGTATCGAACGTGCTGTCGGTGCCGGCCATCGCGGCTTCGACGCCGAAGACGCTGGCACCGGCCAACGCCGCGACGGCGAGGGCCAGCGTACCGCCAGCCTTCTTCATCTTCAGAGCATTCATGGTAGTTCCCTTTCGGTTTGAGGTTGGCGTCCAGCGCCATCAGCAAAGTCGAACCGTCAGGAACCTTTTCTCAACCTTAGGATTGCACGATTCGCGAATCGCCCAACCGATTTCACGGAATCGAAGAATACTCGTCCCGAATTCGGGATGCCGCTTCACGATTTTGAGGAAGCCATTTCACGATTCTCGGGCATACCCATCCCGAACCGGCACCATAACATCCGAAAATTCGGGATGTGACATCACGAAACCGAGCAATAGCGAGGAAGGTTGCAAAAATTGCTCCCTGAAGGCAGGCGAAAGATAGATCACTCACCGTCAGTACGGGGATTACGACGCGTGCAAAATGAATCAGCCAAACGGCCGACCCGTGTCACGCACCGGATAGTGCTAAGCCCTGCGTCGTTCGCTATTGTCGCGAAAGCGGTACACAATCTTACTATTGAGCGAGAGAGATTTCAGTCGTTTAGCGATGTAATCAAACATGCCACGAATAAATATAGAAATTCTGAGGGGTTGAATACCGATCTATTGTTTCCGCATTCCATGCCAAGCAGGACAATCACCTTGACTGTCCAATTGGATGCCGAGACGAACCAGGCGCTCGACAGGATTAAAAACGATCTTTCGATAGCAACCGAGCGACATTGTGGAGCCGGAGACGCAATGGTGTTCTGCGCCCTACTGGTTGCCGAGATGAAACTTTCTGCTTGCATATAGCGAGAAAACAAGCCCATCCTATGGCATGCCATAGGATGGGGTTCGCAGGGCATGTGCGATACGACTGAAGGAAGGCTGGAGCGGGCAACGCATGCGCTGCATCAACGCTACGCAGTGATAATCCGGGAACAGATGTCAAAACAGGGTGTTAGCGTGTATGCGCTGGCAAATGAAGGCGTCATACCCAAGCACCGCCGGAACGATTTCTTTCCCAGACTTCGGGAAGGGAAGCTCTCGATGGGCGAATTTCAGCGTGTGCTCGTTCGTCTAAACATTGATCCGGTCAGGGCTGCACTTTCCCTTCTCTGCGACGAAGTCTCCGGGTCTTATGAAGACCCTTGCTGCGAAACGATCAGTCTCGTGGCGACATCGCTGGCAAAGCATCTGCCCGGAGAAATGGCGACGTGCGAAGGTGAATTCTCGTCGCTGAGGGCCGGGCTTTGCGAAAGCATCGCCCAGAGGACGTCGGCAACGATCGCACGGCATCACGCCCAAATGGAACGCCGGCAGAATGGCGACGGTTTCGAGCACGCCTACGGATGAGAACTCCCCCTGCACGATTGGACGAACGATGGGGCGTGACTAGTCACAAGCGGGGCCAATCATGCGCCAGAAGTCGAACGTAGTGCGAGATCGGAAGGCTGATCAGAGGTCCCGGCGTCGATCACAAGGCTTCAAGCCGCTTGAGATCTGGCTTCCAAAAGCCCTGATCGCAAGGATCGACGAAATGAAGACGGAGGATCTGAGTTCCCGCGACGCCGTCATTATGGCGATGATCGAGGAATCTCTTCGCGTTGAAAGACCAAGCAAAGCGAAGGAGCAGCTGATGTTGCTGTAGAAATCAAAAGGGGCCCCGTTGGCGCGGGACCCCTTTTGCGCATCCTGTTGCGTTGGAGCGCTACGTTCTCAAGTCTCCTTAGCAACAGACCGACAAAATCGCAAGCGCTTATGCGCGCGATGAATCGTGGCCGCGAGCCACACGGGGTCAACGCATCTGCGGGTGCATGGGAAGGGAGGAAAGCGGAGCAGGCAAAGAAAAACCCGGGCAGAGCCCGGGCCTTTCGAAGGAAGCATCTACCGCGAGGCAGCAGAGGCTGAATGACACCCTCAAAGTAGGCGCACCCTGACAATTTGCAAGCAGCTTTCGCGATTCTCGCGCGGTCAGCTGTTGTCTGCGCCGCTCCTCGATTTGAGGGAGCGAACGATGAACTGCGTCCTAGAGGATGACCGAACTGCGCAGCGCAAATCGGGACACGAAGAAGCGGCGGCGATAGGAGATATTCTTTGGAATCTTCCGATCACGCCGGGCGGGAAACTGGACGTAATTCAGGAGCTGAATACGCCGGAGGCAAGGGCCACACATGCCGCGCGCGTCATGAAAATGATGGATCAGTTTGCCCCAGCGGGAAGCGCCGCCAGGGGCAAGGAGCGACGCCGGAGGATACTCGACGTCCTCGAACAATTCTCACAAAAGCCGCCTGTAACGATCGACGTACCGCGCAGCGTATGGCGTGATCTCCACGCAGCAGCCGCTTATGTCGCAGCGAAGGACGAACAATGGGATAGCAGCTGCGGTCCGCTGATTGCAGCCAGCAATGTCCACCTGCATGGACGGATCGGTTGGAGCAAAGCGCGTACGCATATCTCACGGATGGCTCAGTACGGCTTCACGATCCCCTACCGACTAGCAGGCAACGGAAAGCGCTATTTCGCTCTGTCAAAAGGCAAAGACGCGCCCCATGCATCAGGCTGGTCACTGGCCCCGCTTCTCCTTCTAGAAGAACATCTGATCGATCTAGCTCGACGCGAACGGACAATCGCCGATCATCATATGACACTGCCGCGGCAGATCTCTGCAGCCACGAGCACTGCTTACCGGCTGATCAGAACCTTCGATAAGCGGGTTGAATGGGCGTGCGCCGCTCGATGGAAGCTCGATATTCTTACCAACGAGCAGCGAAAGCATAGCAGACGAAAAACCTCGGCGGAGACGATTTCAAGGCTGAAAAAAATCGCCAGCCTTGCTGAACAGCTTCTCGAGCGGATTACCCACAGGCTTACCAACGAAACAGAGCCGAGTGTGACGGAAAAAAAGGGCACTAGAGTGCCTGAAACGAGGCACCACCATTACAGCTCAGATTCAGTCAGTGGAATAGTAGGTGACTCGGCAGAAGGTCGTAGCGGAGATGTCGGCACATCAAGTCCGACCAGTTCAACAGACGAGCGGTCAGAATTTTCAACAAGAAGAGAGGAGCCCAGTCCATCAGCCTCAGACCCTCACGGGATAGAGCGATCGGGATTTGAATGGTCCGAAGCCCCCGCCCTTTTCCCATGCATCAAAGATATGATCGAACTGGGAGGCAACCCAGGACTGAACGAACTGCACAAAGTGGCGCAAGCCTGCCAGATCAACCAGCGAACGGCAGCCTATGCGTCAGGCATGCTGGGTCCAAAGGTAGCCCTCCTTTGCGTGCTGATAGCCGCTCAGCGCCTTAGCGAAGGCAGCATCCAAAAAACTACGGAAGCCTATATGCAAGGACTGATCAAGAAAGCGCGATCGGGTGACCTCAATATAGGCCACACGCTGTTTGGACGGCGCGAAGCTGCTTATGGCAGGACGGAGACAAAACGGATAAGGAAGGTTCGTAGTCCGGACGAGGAATCGAGCTAAGGATCAGCGATGAAGCACGAAGCCCTTGTCGCCTGGACCAGCCTTTACATCGCTGTCGGAGCAATGGCAGTGCTATGCGCCGTGCTCTCGATCCTGGTTACGGCCGACGACTGGCGGTCAGGGCGCTGGAAACCAAGCTGCGGAACGCGCCTCCAGAAAACGCTCCTGTTACCAAAAATCTGGCTCCGATGGCAGTTGAACTACCTGAAAGGTACGCCGGTGATACTTGCGATCAGCATTTATTACGCTTGGAGCGTCGGGTTCTCAGTATTCTGGGACATTTGACGCAAGCTTGAACGGCGATATGGAAACCGAACGGAACGGATTCTTGTTTGAATTCGGGACAGGGGCTGGAGCTCCTCCATCGAGAGACGCCATTATCGTCCTCACATAATTGCGCGTCTCCCGGAAAGGGGGAATACCGTTGTACTGTTCGATCCGCCCCGGGCCCGCATTGTAAGCAGCAAGAGCAAGCTCCCAGCTGCCGAAACGGGTTAATTGCTCCCGTAGATACCGCGCCCCGCCCCGCAAATTCTGTTCAGGATGCCAAGGGTCGGAAACGCCGAGATAGGCCGCTGTGCCGGGCATCAGCTGAGCCAAGCCCATCGCGCCAGCGGAACTGCGCGCATATGGCCGATATCGGCTTTCCTGAGCGATCAGAGCATCAAACAGGCGTACAGGCACACCAACCTCGCAAGCGACCTGAGCGATCAGATCGAAATAGACGCGGCGCCTGGCTTGAGCATCGGGCGAAATGCCAATGCGCGGGAAATACTGGGTTCCGCCACAATCAGTGCCCGTGCTGAAGGTGAGCGCTTTGAACGGTGTCGACGTCGGGCGCCCTGCCCTCATCCAAGTCGGGACTGAAGGCATAGCGACATCATCGTCAAGCCACGGGCGATCTGCATCATCTTGGAGATACTGACGGAGTGCCCTTTCGGGTTCAGAGGCCTGAACCTCTGCCAAAGGTTGTCGATCCGCTGATGCGTCCGGGACCAGCTGATGAAAGGATTGCGGAACTTCAGAAGAGAAGCTGTGAAGTGTCGCTTCTTGAGCCGATGCAGACGAGCATGTCGCCGCTATCAGGAGGACAAACCATTTTCCCATGACCACACCTATCGTTCGATGTGGCTCGATTACCGCAAATCGGCACTATTCGATGAGGTGGCGAATGGCAAGCACGACCTAGTCAATAGCACAAAAGCAGCAGGCCGTGCTGGAGGGGAAGATGGTTCGTTAGGGGAAAGGAGCGATTTTATGTTGGTTGCACTTCGTCCAACGCAGCAAACTGTCGACATCGTGGCAAGTCTGCGCGGCCGATGGCACGGATCCTATGCGATGTGCCTCTGTCCCGCGCACGCGGACGCCACCCCTTCCCTCTCGGTGCGGCAAGGTCAACGAGGCATTCTCGTCCACTGCTTCGCCGGCTGCGATAATGTTGCCGTGCTCAGGGCAATCGCGCAGCTGACGCCGCGAGCGAACACGCCGATGCCCAGGTTCTCAGAAGCGAGGGTGGCCCCAAGTATTCAGTGGATCTGGGAAGAGTCAGGCGCGATACGAGGAACGATCGGCGAGACCTACCTCCGCCTGCGTAACCTTCCAACCAATCTTCCCGACGTCCGATTTCATCCGCGGTGTCCTTTTGGACGAAAGCCTCACGCGAAGTTCAAGCCAGCACTGATCGTCGCGGTGCGGTTAGGGTCTGAACTGGCCGCAATCCAAAGGATCGCCCTGAAGGCCAATGGCGACGGCCATGTTGGAAAGTTCATGCTCGGAAGACCTGGGCAAGCTGCCTGGTCACCTCCCTTCGAAGGAAACGAACTCGCACTGGCTGAAGGCATGGAGGATGCGGTCGCCTACACGAAGCTTAGAGGGATCCCGTGCTGGAGCTCACTCGGCGATCAGAGGATAGCGCTTCTGCGAGTTCCCGGCGCCGTAACGAAGCTGCATATTGCCACAGATAATGATCAGGCGGGCGACAGCGCGGCAGAGCGCGCATTCGTGGAACACGCGGCACCAGACAGGGTCATCAGCCGCGACCGGCCGCCATCGGGCTTCAAGGATTGGGCAAAGTTCAATGAGTCGCGAAGCTGGGGCCGACAGGGTCTGTCCTAGGGGCGTCCTCGCTTCTCGAACCAGCTCTGAGCGAATTTAAGGAAGTGACGTTCCGGATGCTTAGGTTGAATTTCTTCCTCTCCGACCCAACGGCGCCATTCTGTTTCGAGGTAATAGGGGTCCCATCCGGGGGCGGCAGAACGGATATCGGCAAAAACCTCGGGATCGAGGCGACCAGACCAAGGCTCGCTGTCCCCCTCCCCTCCCCCAAACTTGTCGCTGACGATCTTCATCGTGTTGCGATTGGTAAAGAGAACCATATCGGTCTCGCCGTCATACGCGACGAAGTAGTCAGGGAGGTGGTCCGAAGCTGCCAAGGCACGAACAGCTCTTCTGAACTCGCGATCGGTCGACTTTGATCCTGACTTCTTGTGAAGGATCTCGAGAGAAGCTTTCCAGGATGGCTGCTGACCGCAATGCTTGCGAGCTAGCTCATAAATGCGGCGTTCGATCGGCTTACGCAGCCGAAAATAATCCCGGTGCAGCGTAAGGACTTCGTTGTGCTGGATCGCATTAAAAACCCAGTCTGATAACGTGATCTCGCAGGAGAGGAGTCGACCATCGAGCCCATGTTTTCGTCGGATTGACGATGAATCGATCAGGCCGAACGTATCAGTCTGCTCCATGTCGCCAGTCCTGATGTTGGTCGAGATAGTCGTGCCACGAATCCGTTCGATAGCCTCCTGGAGTGCCTCATAGTCCTTCCCGGATGTTCCGCGATTGGTAAAGACAAGGAGGTCGTGGCTGTTGATGCGAACCCGCTTGCTTACGGGTTCACCGCGCTTGAGCTTGGCCATAATCTGGCTGATGGCATAGATGAGGATATCCTTATCATAGATCGTGGCCAAGCCCTTCACGCTCGGTGTGACCTGAAGCCACTGACCATTATGCTCGTAGCGGCGAATACTTGTCTCGGGTTTTTTCGACAGCGAGTAAAAAGGATGCTCCAGCTCGGCCATTACGTCCTTGAGAACCGCATCGGCAACATCGCAGATGAACAAATCATGCTGCGGGTGGCGCTCCTTCATGAGCGCGAGGTGCTGATTCGGTGGATCGCCTTCCATGCCTCTCTATTCGTGGTTTCACACACAAAAGTCAATCGTTCGGGGTTTCACACACAGACCGGCCCAGATTCGGGGTTTTACCCACAGTGACCCCCGATTCGTGGTTTCACACACAACGGGGTTCAGATTCGGGGTTTTACCCACACCGCCGATATTCGGGGTATCGCCCACAAATCCTCGGGGTTTCGCACACTGAAGTTCGGGGTATCACACACAACGGAGACCGACTAAGGCCCAAAATCACGCGTAATATCAAATCGTTGGTTGAGCGGCTCTGCGCCTTAACACGAATCCTAACCCGAAATAACACTCGCAGGCTGTGGACAACTGCCCATTTCACCCTCGCATGGGCGGAGACAAGGAGCTCTTGAAGAGCATACCGAGCTCGGTCGAAGCCACCTACGACGACATCCCAGAAAATGGGACGCCTTCACCGCAGCTGGCTGATGCCCTCCCCTTCCCCGGCGTCGTTGGACGCACCGATGTATACCCGCAAAGGCTTGAGCGTGGGCTGTAACCTCAAACGGAGGCCTTTGACGATCTGCAGGAATGGCTTTCCGAGGTGGAATGGACGCCGATCTGGCACTGAAACTCAGCCTGAGTACCATTCCGGAAGGTTATCCGGCCAAGATCGCCAACTCTGCAGCGGAGCCAATGGGTAGAACCCAAAAAAAGGGTACCCATCAGATACCTACCAGCTATCTCCTAGGCACCAGCTATCCAACGAATACCAAGGAGCTATCCAGCTAGCTAACAGATTAGAATATGCTCCGCGCGAACTCTCATTTGGCTAGCCAGATAGCTATCAGCTACCTGTATGCTAGCTGTCAGATACCCGTAAGATAGCGGGCTAGCTATCTCCTACCTACTTGATAACAGATCGATAGCCTCTTGATACCGGGGTAGCTATCAGATATCTCTGGCTACTGTAACGGCTAGCCGGGTAGCTAGTTGGATAGCCATCTCGGCAAACGCAAAAATCCGGAGAGCAATATGCCAACCATCGTGTTCATCAGCCCCAAAGGGGGGGCGGGAAAAACCACAGCAGCGCTGCTTCTCGCTACCGAGATAGCGCGATCTGCAAAGGTGTCGGTAATCGACGCCGATCCTAACCACCCGATCAAAGCATGGGCAGAAGATGGTAACACACCAGCAAACATGCATATCGACGCAACCGCGGACGAGGAGAACATCATTGAGCGGATCGAAGAGGCTGCGGAAAAAACCCCATTCGTCGTAGTCGATCTGGAAGGGACGGCTGCGAAAATCGTTCTGCTAGCAGTAAGTCAAGCTGACCTCGTGGTCATTCCAACTCAAGGATCTCAGCTCGACGCCGAACAGGCGGGTAGGGCGATAAGAGTTGTCCGGCAGCAAGAGAAGATGAGCGGGCGGAAAACCCCTTTCGGCGTCCTCCTCACCAGAACAAGCCCGATCATCAGGACTCGGACTATGGGTCATATACAAGCAAGCCTGAAACAGGCGGGCATTCCAGTCTTTGACACCCAGCTGAACGAGCGTGAGGCCTTTCGCGCAATGTTCTCATTCAAGCAGCCACTCGAACAGCTCGATCCAAACGAGGTCGCAAACATAGACAAAGCAATCGCCAACGCTGAAGCATTCACAGCGGAGGTGATTGAGCAATTACGAATAAGCCGCAAGCACACATCCGAAGGAAGGGCAGCATGATATGACCAGAGCGAATCCTTTCGGAGACCTCAGCGATTTCGAGCCGGTCACAGAACCTAAACCCGTCCCGATTGACGCAATCGAAGCGGTATCCGAGCTTCAGGGCTTTCCGAGCCGAAAAGCCGGCCAACCAAACGCTGCTCAATCTGACACGACACAATCCACGAACCCGCAAGGTGCACGCAGGCGCAGGCGTCGAACGACGAGTTTCAACCGTCAGGTCAACATCAAAGCTACTGAGGAGACCGTCGAGCGACTGCACAGCATCTCGGCAGAAGAGGATCTGCCCCTTGGTGCCGTACTCGAACGCGCCCTCGACGCCTTCGAACGAATGAAACGAGCGGACCGCGAGCAAGGCGAGTAGACTGGAGAACTGCCTTGCTGGTCTCTGGCGTCTTGAAGATGCCACAGCCAACCAGCGGGAATTAGGGGAGGGGAGGGGGATGCCCTGATGCGGTTCAGCATCAGGAGCAGACCGTGACCGACCTCTTCGAACAATCAAGCATGCGGCTCGACACCGCGATCAACAAAATTGCCAGCGCAATTGCCGACGGCGGCCTTTCCAAAAAGCAGCTCTTTGACGTCATGGCCACGCTCCACGGATGCGGCTCTGCGGAAGGCCTGTGGTCTCAGCGGGGAGCCTACGACCTGCTCGAGGCGGCACTGTCCCGACACCTTCAGCGGGCTCACGCTGGACCTGACTGTCAGTCGATCAGCAAACTCACAGGACTCATCGAGAGCCTGCCGACGCATACGGTCCGGAGCGAAGACCAAATTCGCTATCAGCAGTTCTCGACACCGGCGGATCTCGCAGCCCTCGCGCTGTGGCTGGCGGTGCCGCGGGAGACCGACGTGGTGCTTGAGCCCAGCGCGGGACATGGCGCGCTTGTGGCCATGCTGCCGACGATTGCGGCACTGCACCTCAACGAGATCGACCCCAGACGCCGCGAAAAGCTGACGCTGATCTTCCCGGACGCGACCCTCACCGGTTTCGACGGAGCGATGCTGTCCTCACTGCTCGATCCGTGTGTCCGCCCAAGCCTGATCCTGATGAACCCGCCATTCTCGCGCTCATTCGGACGCGGGGCCGACGAGTACGCGGCCGTACGTCACCTTCGTGCGGCGATCAGACGCGTCGCAGCAGGCGGGCGTGTGGTCGCTATCATGCCGGACTGGTTCACCACAAGCGCGAAGCTTGCGCACATTTACGACGAAACCTTTGCTTCCTGCACGGTCCAGACCTCGATCAGGCTTGGCAAATGCTATCACAAGCAGGGCACCAGCGTTGCCGTGAGGCTCTACGTCATCGACAAGATGCCCGGGCACACACGCCCTCCTATCATCTCACGCGAGACCGTCGCTGCCATTGTGGAGATAGTTCGGCCTGTCCCGCGCTATGAAACGCGACAAGTTCACGCCGTGCGAGCGCCGAGCCAGAAGGCGCGACCTGCAAGCTTGTTCAAGGCCATGCGCGCGAAGCCCAAGGCTCCTCAAGCTCCATCGCGCATCGTCGAGCGCGCGCTTATCGAACCACTGGCCTTCGAGCCGCTGGCATCGCCGAGGCCGCTCGGCGAACAGAGCGGCGTCTATCTTCCCTATCGCCCGAGCCGCGTCGAAATCGCCCGGGCTCGCGAACATCCTACACCGCTGGTCGAGAGCGTTGCGATGGGGTCGATCCCCGCGCCAGTGCCGCACTACGTACCTGCACTGCAGGAGCGTATCCTGAGCGAAAGTCTGCTTTCCGAAGCGCAGATCGAGACCGTGATCTACGCAGGCAACGCCTGGGACCAATATCTCCCGGGCACTTTCATCCCGTCGGAGGAAGGCGTTGGGCTTACGCTCGACGAAAAGGGCAAGGAATACCGCAAGGGTTACTTCCTCGGCGATGGAACGGGGGCAGGGAAGGGCAGGCAGATCGCAGCCTGCATCCTCGACAACTGGCTCGCCGGTCGCCGCAAGGCCATCTGGGTGTCGAAGAATGAGAGCCTGCTCGAGGACGCGCGCCGCGACTGGAGCGCGATCGGCGGCATGCCTGCCGACATTCAGCCGCTGTCGAACTGGAAGATCGACCAAGACGTACCCTTCCGCGACGGAATCGTATTCGTCACCTATCCGACGCTCAGAAGCCAGCGCCAAGACGCAACACGCCTCAAGCAGCTGCTCGATTGGGCAGGCGACGACTTCGAGGGGGTGATCGCTTTCGACGAGAGCCACGAGATGGGCGGCGTCGCTGGCGGGGAGGGCGCCCGCGGCGCGAAGAACGGATCGCTCCAGGGCATCGCCGGCGTGCTCCTGCAGAACAATCTGCCCGGCGCACGTGTACTCTACGCTTCGGCCACAGGCGCATCGGATGTCAACAACCTCGCCTATGCCGTCAGGCTCGGGCTGTGGGGACCAGGAACGGCCTTCGCTAACCGTGAGGACTTCATCGCCCAGATCAGGGGCGGGGGCATCGCAGCGATGGAACTGGTATCGCGCGACCTCAAGGCGCTCGGTCTCTACCAGGCGCGCGCCCTGAGTTTCGCCGGGGTGGAATACGAGATCCTGAAGCACGACCTCTCGCCTGACCAAATCAGCATCTACGATACGTATGCCGATGCATGGGCGATCATCCACCAGAACATGGAAGAGGCCCTCGAGCTCACAGGGGTGGTGGACGAGATGGACGGCGCAACGCTCAACAGCGGCGCCAAATCGGCAGCGCGCAGCCGGTTCGAAAGCACGAAGCAGCGCTTCTTCAACCAGCTGCTCCTCTCGATGAAGCTGCCGACCCTGATAGAGGCCATCAACCATCACCTGGACCGTGACGAGGTGGTGGTAGTGCAGCTGGTATCGACCGCCGAAAGCATCCTCGATCGACGGCTCGACAGCCTGTCACCCGAAGAACGCGCCGAACTCGACCTCGACCTCAGTCCACTCGACGCTGTGATAGAATATCTCGAACGCGCCTTCCCTACCCAGCAGATGCAGGTCTTCTTGGACGACACGGGGAAGGAATGCTCGCGCCCGATGTTCGATGAGGACGGACACCCGGTTCACAATCAGCAGGCAATCGAACGACGCACAGCCATGATCGAGCACCTGTGCGCCATGCCACCGATCAGGCCGGCACTCGACGGAATCATCGAGCACTACGGCACCCAAAAGGTCGCCGAAGTCACCGGACGCACCAAGCGCCTCATCAACGGCGCGGACGGCCAGCAGAAGCTGGAGACCCGCTCGCCGCGCACCAACCAGTCCGAGACTGATCAATTCATGGACGGGCACAAGCCGATCCTCGTCTTCAGCGATGCCGGCGGCACGGGTCGCTCCTACCACGCGAGCCTCGATGCCAAGTGCCAGAAGCGCCGCATCCACTTCCTCCTCGAGCCGGGCTGGCGCGCCGACCGGGCGATACAGGGCCTTGGACGCACACACCGCACGCATCAGGCCAACACGCCGCTGTTCCGGCCGGTGACGACCAACTGCAAGGGCGAGCTGCGTTTCACCAGCACGATCGCTAGGCGGCTCGACAGCCTTGGGGCGCTCACCCGCGGCCAGCGTCAGACAGGCGGGCAAAACCTGTTCGATCCGGCCGACAATCTCGAAAGCGAATATGCCAAGGCCGCGCTCCACACCTGGTTCGCGCTGCTTAGCGAAGGGAAGCTCAAGAGCGCAACGCTCACGGACTTCCAGCGCCGCAGCGGGCTCAAGATCGTGTCGGAGGACGGTGTTCTTGAAGAAGACCTGCCGCCGATCCAGCGCTGGCTCAACCGAATCCTCGCGCTGCCAATCGGAATGCAGAACGCGATCTTCGACGAGTTCCTCGGCCTGGTCGAAGCACGGGTCAGCGCAGCGCGCGAAGCTGGCTCGCTCGATGTCGGTGTCGAAACCATGCAGGTCGAGCAGGCCGAAGTGGTCGAAGACATCATCCTGCGGACGGACGAGCGCACCGCGGCGACCTCGCACCTTCTGCAGCTCGCCTTGCGAACCCGGGCGCGCCCGGTCGGTCTGGAGCGTGTGCTCGAGCGCCGAGATTATTCCGAAGGATGTATGCTCATGCACAACACGAAGAGCGGCAAGTGCGCGCTTGCCGAGCCCTCGCGCCATTTCATGACCGAGCGCGGCGAACTCATCCGGCGTGTGATCCTCCACCGCCCGCTGCGCCGCGAGTACCATCACTTTGACGATCTTGTGGAATCGGCGTGGGAGGAATGTTCGCGGCGGACTTTCGAAAAAGGCTGGCAGGAAGAGGTTGCCGAAGCGGCTGAGAAGCTCAGCACCGAAACGGTCTACCTCGCCACCGGACTCCTCCTGCCCATCTGGTCGACGCTCCCGATCGACTATCTCGAGGTGCGGCGCATCGTCGACGAGGCGGGAAGAAGCTGGCTCGGTCGCATCGTGCATGAGCTCGACGTCGCCAATCTGCTCCAGAAGTTCGACATCACCGCAACTGTCGATCTCAGCCCCGACGCCGTCATCCGGGCACTGGCGGAGAACCGGACGATCCCGATCCGCCAACCGTTCGAGGCAACCGTCAAATGCTCGCGCGTTGCGGGGGAAAAGCGCTTCGAGATCGCCGGCGCGCCGGTCGAGCACCTTCCTTGGCTCAAGAGCATTGGATGCTTCACAGAGATCATCAGCTTCCGCACGCGGGTCTTCGTCCCGACGGTGAACGCTCTCACGATTTTCGAGAAGCTGCTCAAGGCGGCCTGACGGCGACAGGCCCGACCCGAACAAAGGGGAGGGGGAGGGATTGTGTGCCCGGGTGATGACCGGGAGCACATCAGGAGTGAAGACGATGCTGATTCCCTTTTCGAAGCTCTATCTGAGCGATGCCAACGTGCGCAAAACGCGCAGCGAAGAAGACGACGCCCAGCTATCGGCCGATATCGAAGCACGCGGCCTGCTGCAGAACCTGCTGGTGACAAAGAGCAAGAAGCGCGGCAAGTTCGCGGTGATTGCCGGCGGCCGCCGCCTGCGGGCGATCGAAATGATCATCGAGCGCGGCGCGTGGACGCCCGAAACCGAGATCGAATGCAAGCTCCTCGAAGGGAGCGAGGAGGAAGCCGGCGAAGCCTCACTCGCCGAGAACTTCCAGCGTGTCGGGATGTCGCCCGCCGAGGAATGCCGTGCCTTCGAGCACTTCATCAAGGAGGGCACCGACATCGCCGGGGTCGCCAAGCGGTTCGGGCTGACGCAGCGTTTCGTCGAAGGGCGCCTCCGGCTTGCGAACCTCGCCGAACCGATCTTCGCGGCGCTTGCCGCAGGCGAGATCACGCTCGAGATCGCCAAAGCCTACGCCGCGACGGACCAGCACGAAGTGCAGCTGCGGGTCTACCAGCAGATGCGCACCGCCTGGAACGCGACCCCCGATGCGATCCGACGCATGGTCGCGAACGGCTCGATGCGCGGCAACGACCCCATCGCGATGCTGATCGGCGAAGATGCCTATGTCGCTGCCGGCGGCCGCGTCGAACGCGACCTCTTCAGCGAAGCCGCAGATGACCGCTGGATCGACACCGAAGTGGCCCACAAACTTGCGGGCGAGGCGATGGAAGCCGAAGCCGCCCGGCTCGCGGCCGAAACCGGTCTCGGTTGGATCACACCGGTTGCCTCCACGAATTCGTGGCAGGCTCGCAGCGAGATGGGCGTCTATCCCGTCCGCCTGCCCCCCGCGCCGCTTTCACAGGAAGCACGAGTCCGCATCGACGAAATCGACGCGCGCATGGACGACCTCAGCACGATCTTCGAGGAAGGCGAAGATGCGGAAGGTGCCGAAAACACGGACTTCGAAGCCCTCGAGGCGGAGTACGAGGCGCTCGATGCCGAACGCAGCGAGCTCAATAACCCGGTCCGCGAGATGCCCGAGGAATGGCGCAGCGAAGCTGGTCGCTTCCTCGTCCTGACGACGCGCGGCGACATGGTGCTCGAGGCGGACTACTATAGCGAGAAACGGCTGTCTTTCGACACCGACGAAGAGGGCAACGTCACCGCGACCGCCGAAGAACCGACCTCGGGCTCGAGTAAGCGCGCCGGCGGCGCGCCGTCCAAGCCCGAAGCTGTGGCACCCGGTAGCGAGAAGCCGATCAGCGCGCGCCTGTTCGACGAATTGTCTGTCCAGCGCCGCAACATCCTGTCCGCTTCGCTTCTCGGCGATGCCGGCCTTGCGCTCGACTTCGCGATCTTCGCGCTCGCGGACAAGCAGAGCTACGACAGCAAGGGCACCGCGATCAAAGGAGGGCGCCCGAACGACCCGGCGACCGGTGAACTGCCGCAATCGAGCGCGGAAGCCATTCTCGCCGAAGCGGCCGAGGCGCTCGACAAGAGCTGGCAGGAGCCGGCCGACGCATCGCAGCGCTTCATCGCCTTCCGCGATCTGGATGACGAGGCCAAAGCGGCCTGGCTTGCCTTTGCCATCGCGGTCTCGCTTGAGGCAAAGAAGGGCTACGGATCCGAGTATCATCCGATCCACGCCGTCATGGGCACGATGCTCGACATCGACGTCGCACAGCTGTGGCGGCCAACCGCGGAAAACTTCTTCGACCGGGTAAGCAAGACCTCGTGCCTTGCCGCACTTACCGAGGTCGGCGGAGCGGATCTCGCGGCACGCTATGCCGGATCGAAGAAGGCTGAGCTCTCCAAGACCTGCGAGACGATCTTCGCTGGCAAGGCGATCGTCGAGCAGGAGGTCAAGGAGGCCGCGCTCGCATGGCTGCCCGAAAGCATGAAGTTCACGGTCGGGGAGCAGCGCAGCGAACCTGTCGATGAAGCCGACACCGACGGCGACCAGTTCGACGAGGAGAACGACTTCGAAGAGCACTGCGACGATGAACCGATCGATGGCGCCGACGAAGCTGCCGACAGCTACGAATCCGAAGACGCCGACGAAGAAGCGGCGATCGACGCGTAGCGCGCCGATCCCCTCCTGATGGCCTGGCCCGGCATGCTCGCATGAGCTGCCGGGCCTTTTTTCTTTTCGAGAAGGAGCGAGCCCATGCGCCGCGGACCCAAGCGCGATGTCGCGCAGGAAATCACCAACCTCATCATCCGCGCAATCGAAGCCGGAACCCTGCCTTGGCGCAGGCCGTGGAAGAAGACCGGAATGGGCGGCGCGCCATTGAGGGCAGGGGGGGTGCCCTACACCGGCATCAACCGGCTGTACCTTTGGGCGGTCGCCGACCACTATGGCCATGGATCGCGCTACTGGATGACCTATCGGCAGGCGCAGGAACTCGGAGGTCAGGTCCGCAAGGGAGAGACTGCCGAGCCCAGCATCTACTTCAACACCACCAAGAAGACCGAGATCGATCAGACCAACGGCGAAGAGTCGTCGAAGACCATCAGATTCATGCGCGCCTACAGCGTGTTCAACGCCTCGCAGATCGACGGACTGCCGCCGCATTTCTACCCAAGCCCCGTGCCCGAAGCACCGCCGACGCCCTCCGAGAAAGCAGCGGCGATCGTGAGCTTTTTCACACCCATCCCGGCCGATATTCGCCATGGCGGGGACCGAGCTTACTACACCCCGGGCGGCGACTTCATCCAGCTTCCGTCGCCCAATGTCTTCCGCAGCGAAGACGGCTACGTGGCAACCAAGGCGCACGAGCTCGGACACTGGACCGGGCATTCCTCACGCCTTGCGCGCGAATTCGGGAAGCGCTTCGGCGACAAGGCCTACGCCTTCGAGGAGCTGGTCGCATTATCTGGACAGTCTGCACCGCATGGCACTTTGCAGTAGGATGTGGTGATGGACG
>NZ_LSJS01000305.1 GCF_001557325.1 Erythrobacter donghaensis | reverse complement strand
GCGCCCGCCGCCGCGCCGCAACCGGAGCCCGGCGCATGAGCCCCGCGCGCGCCCTCCTCCCGCTCTCCGCGGCGCTGAGCCTCTCCGCCTGCATGGTCGGCCCCGACTACGCCGAGCCCCCCGCCCCCGGCGGCGCGGCGCCGCGCCTGATCGAGGCCGATGCCGCGACCACCACCCCCACCCCGCTCCCGCCGCAATGGTGGCGCTTGTTCGGCGACCCGGTGCTCGACGGCCTCGTCACCCGCGCGCTGGAGCGCAACACCGACCTGCGGGTCGCCGCCGCCAACCTTCAGCGCGCCCGTGCGCTCCTGTCGGAGGCCCGCGCAGGGCAGCTGCCCTCGACCACCCTGAACGCCCAGTATGTGCGTCAGCGCTTCGGCGGGCAGGTGTTCAACGCGGTCGGAAACGTCCCGGTCGTCACCACCGATTTCTACACCACCGGGATCGACGCGAGCTACGAGATCGACCTGTTCGGCGGGGTGAGCCGTGCGGTGCGCGCAGCGGTCGCCGATGCCGAGGCCGCGCAGGCGCAGGTCGATGCCGCGCGGGTCGCGGTCGCCGCCGAGACCGCGCGCACCTACACCGAAGGCTGCGCGCTCGCGGTGCGGGTGAAGACCGCCGAGGAGACCATCGCGCTCGCCCGGCGCTCGCTAGCGCTGGTCGATGCGACGCGGCGCGCGGGCGCTGCCGACGCGCGCGATGTCGCCGCCGCGCGCACCGTCCTCGCGCAGGCCGAGGCGGCGCTGCCGCAGCTCGTCGCCGAGCGCCGCGCCGCGCTCTACGCGCTCGCCTTCCTGACCGGCGATGCACCCGAGGACGTCTCGCAGGCCGCCGCGGCCTGCGCCGCCGTGCCCGGGCTTGCCGCGCCGCTGCCGGTGGGTGACGGGCAGGCGCTGCTCGCCCGGCGTCCCGACATCCGCGTCGCCGAACGGAGCCTCGCGCGCGACACCGAGCGCGTGGGCGTGGCGGTGGCGGCGCTCTACCCCCGCATCAGTCTGCTCGGCACCCCCTCGCT
This sequence comes from Erythrobacter donghaensis, assembly GCF_001557325.1. Taxonomy (GTDB): domain Bacteria; phylum Pseudomonadota; class Alphaproteobacteria; order Sphingomonadales; family Sphingomonadaceae; genus Erythrobacter; species Erythrobacter donghaensis_B. Next base: position 9,162 of record NZ_LSJS01000305.1, on the reverse strand, counting down.
GGGCGCGGCGCGGCCCGGCGATCTCGGCTCCTCGTCCAGCTTCGGCTTCTCCTTCGGCCCGCTGATCAGCTGGAACTTCCCCTTCAACGGCGCGGCGCGCGCGCAGGTGCGCGCCGCGAGAGCGGACACCGAGGCCTCGCTCGCGCGCTTCGATGCGGCGGTGCTCGGCGCGCTGCAGGAGACCGAGCAGGCGCTCGCGCGCCTGTCCGGCGCGCTCGCGGCCGAGGCGCGGCTCGGCGAGGCGGTCGATGCTGCGCGTGAGACCGCGCGGCTCACCGAACTGCGCTACAAGGCCGGGGCCGACGATGCGCTGCGGCTGATCGAGGTCCAGCGCCAATGGCGCGCCGCCGAGGCCGCCTTCGCCGAGGCCGCCGGGGCCCGCGCCGCCGCGCAGGTGAGCGTGTTCCGCGCGCTCGGCGGCGGGTGGGAAAGCCCTGCCGCAGCACCCGAGGGTTGATCGCTCAGAACAGCCGCGCGCCGGGCGGCACGTCGCTGTCGGGGGCGAACAGCACCACCCGGCCCTCGGCGTCGGGGAAGCCGAGTGTCAGCACTTCGGACATGAACCTGCCGATCTGGCGCGGCGGGAAGTTGACCACGGCGGCGACCATCCGTCCCTCGAGCGCCTCGGCCGCGTAGAGCTCGGCGATCTGCGCCGACGAGCGCTTCACGCCGACGCCCTCGCCGAAATCGATGGTGAGCTTCAGCGAAGGCTTTCTCGCCTCGGGGAACGGCTCGGCGCGGATGATCCGGCCGGCGCGGATGTCGATCTTGAGGAAATCGTCGAAGGCGATCGCCTCGGCAGGCGGGGCGGCGGGATCGTGGACAAGGTGCATGGCGCGGGAGGCTAGCGGATCGGTTGCGTTTGACAATCCATTCGCGCCCTCGCAGTCTGTACGGCAAAGAAAGGCTCGAAGGGGATCAATCGATGCAAGCGCAAATGCTCGCGCCCGCCGCCGTGCTGGTGGTGTGGACGCTCGTCATGCTGTTCTGGACCGCGGGGGTGCGCCTGCCGGCGCTGAAGAAGGCGGGGATCGATCTCGGCGCGCGGCCGGGCGGGCGCGGGCAGGATCTCGAAGGCGTGATCGATCCGAAGATCAACTGGCCCTCGCACAACTATTCGCACCTCGTGGAGCAGCCGACGGTGTTCTACCCCGCGGTGGTGATCCTGGCGATCATGGGTGCGGGCGCGGTCGATGTGGCGCTGGCATGGGCCTATGTGGGTCTGCGGATCGTCCACTCGATCTGGCAGGCGACGGTCAACAGGGTGCCGGTGCGGTTCCTGATATTCATCACCGCCACGCTCGTGCTGGTCGCGCTCGCGCTGCGCGCCTGCGCGGTGACGCTGCTCGCCGACCCTTCCGCCCTGCCTGCCTGAGGAGACGACGATGATCGGAATGGACATTCTTCAGCCGGTGGTCGCGCTGCTGGCGTGGACGATGGTGATGTGGGTGTGGATGTACGCGACCCGCATCCCGGCGATGCTCAAGGCGGGGCTGGACGCCAAGGGGATGGTCGGCTCGACGGGGGCGAGCCTGCGGGCGCAGCTGCCCGATACGGTGAGCTGGAAAGCCGACAATTACAATCACTTGCATGAAGCTCCTACGCTCTTCTATGCAGTCGCGATCGTGCTTGCGATCATAGGTCAGGGCGACGGATTGAACACCGTCCTCGCATGGGCCTATGTGATCTTAAGGGTGCTGCACTCGCTCGTGCAGGCGACCGTCAACCGCGTCGCGCTGCGCTTCGCGCTGTTCGCGCTGTCGAGCCTCGCGCTGATGGCGCTGATCCTGCACGCCGGGGTCGCGGTGTTCCACGCCCACGGTTGAGGGCCGAAGGGCTCGGCGCGGGACGCTACTCCGCCGCTTCGGCCTGCTGCTCGGCATGAGCGCGCGATGCGAGCCAGCGCTCGCCGTCGAGCGCGGCCATGCAGCCCATGCCGGCCGCGGTCACCGCCTGGCGATAGACGTGATCGGTCACGTCGCCCGCAGCGAAGACGCCCGGGATCGCGGTCTTGGGGGTGCCGGGCTCGGTGAGCAGGTAGCCGCTCTCGTCCATCGGCAGCTTGCCGGCGAACAGCGAAGTCGCGGGTGCGTGGCCGATCGCGACGAAGGCCCCGTCGGTCTCGAGCGTGCTCGCCTCGCCCGTCACCGTGTCGGTGAGTGCGAGGTGGTGGAGCAGGCCGTTGTCCCCCGCCTCGAAGCTGTCGACCGCCTTGTTCCAGAGCACCGTGATCTTGGGATTGGCGAAGAGCCGCTCCTGCAGGATCTTCTCGGCGCGAAGGCTGTCGCGGCGGTGGATCAGGGTGACGTTGTCGGAATGGTTGGTGAGGTAGAGCGCCTCTTCCACCGCGGTGTTGCCGCCGCCGATCACCGCAACCTTCTTGCCGCGGTAGAAGAACCCGTCGCAGGTCGCGCAGGCACTGACGCCCTTGCCACCCAGCGCCTGCTCGCCCGGCACGCCCAGCCACTTGGCCTGCGCGCCGGTGCAGATCACCACGCAATCGGCGATGTATTCGTCTCCGCTGTCACCCACCGCGCGGAAGGGCGAGCCGTTTTCGAGGTCGACGCTGACGATCGTGTCCCAGATCATCCGCGTGCCGACATGCTCGGCCTGGGCGCGCATCTCCTCCATCAGCCACGGGCCCTGCACCACGTCGCGAAAGCCGGGGTAGTTCTCGACGTCGGTGGTGATGGTGAGCTGGCCGCCGGGCTGGAGGCCTTGAACTACAATCGGTTCCAGCATCGCGCGCGCGGCATAGATCGCGGCGGAGTAGCCGGCCGGGCCGGAGCCGATGATGAGCATCTTGGTGGTGTGGGTGGCCATGTCGATGGTGCCTCGGTGGGGAATCTCAGGAACGCGATATGGGGTTTGGCCCGCAGAATGTCACGCCACGAGCTTGGCGCGTAGACGCTCTTTTCTTGGGCCATCCACACCTAAGATTGTCGCGAGATAGGCATCGAGCGAGCCGTGATCTGCTGTCACCTTCGCGATGTAAGTCTCGAGATATTCGGGCAGAACGCCCATCAGGTTGTGCAGGGCTTCAGGGTCGATCGTGCCGTAATGTGCCTCCATCCGGGGGAGCGACTGGCGCTCGAGGATGGCGCGGGTGGGCGCATCGTTGGTCAGCAGGAATTCGGCGACCACATCGTCGTGATGGACGCCAAGGGCGTGGAGCAGCAGGCTCGCCGCGATCCCGGTGCGATCCTTCCCTGCGAAGCAGTGGACGAGGCTGGCGCCGTCGTTGGCGTCCAACGCATTGAAATATTCGCGGAACACCCAGATCATCGCGGGGTTGACCGGCATGCGGGTATAGACCGCCAGCATCCGCTCGCGCGCCTTCTCGGCGGTCATGACGATCCGCCCTCCCCCGCCTTCGTGCGGCGGAGAGTTGGTGGTTTCGCCATCATAGGCAATCACTTGCGCGGCAAACTTCGCATGGCGTCTACACGGAAAGCCCGCACGCTCGCTGGTGCCGCGCAGGTCGATCACCGTGCGGATGTCCAACGCGGCGATCAACGCAAGGTCCGCGTCGCTCGCCTCCATGTGCTGGCCCGAGCGCAGCAGCACCCCCGTGCGCACGCGGCCCGCGCCGGGCACGGCATAGCCGCCATAATCGCGAAGGTTATGAATGCCTTGCGTGACATAGAACGGGCCGATGCGGGCGCTGTTGGAAACAGCCTCGGGAGAATCGCTGGTCATCGCCGCCCTCCCTTGCAGACCGCCACGACAGCGGCAAGACACCGCCACTCCATCGCCATTACCCCGCTACAACCGCGCAACAGCCGGGGCATTGCCCGCTCTAGGGGTTGCTCCGGAGGGGGCAGGCAGGCCCGCTCCAACACCTGTTTGGTTAACCGGGCATTTGCCAACCCACCCGGACGAATTGCCCCATGGCCCGCATCCTGATTGCCGATGACGACGAACTGATCGCGGAGCTCGCCAGCGAGGTGCTGATCGATGCGGGCTACGCCTGCGGCTGGGTGACGACCGCCGCGGCGGCGTGGACCTGCGTGCAGAAGAAGCGCCCTGATCTGCTGCTGCTCGATCAGTCGATGCCCGGCGAATCCGGCATGACCCTGCTGCGCCGGTTGCGGCAATCGAGCGCGCTCTACGATCTGCCGGTGATGATGTTCACCGCGATGAACGGCGAGCAGGACCAGTTGCAAGCGATCTATGCCGGGGCGCAGGACTTCCTCTCCAAGCCCTTCGAGCCTGCCGACCTGGTCGCGCGGGTGCGGCGCATCTTCAAGCTGCGCGGCGACCGCCCGCGCCATGTCGATCTGCGAACCGCGGTCAACCCCGATCCCCACCGCGCGGTGCTGCCGGTCGAGGCCTATCGCCGCGTCCTGTAAGGCTAGGCTGCGGCGGCGCGTGCCTGCCCCGCCAACAATCCGCGCCCGATCACCTGCGCCTGGATCTCGGCAGCGCCCTCGAAGATGTTCAGGATCCGCGCGTCGCACAGCACCCGGCTGATCGGATATTCGAGCGCATAGCCATTGCCGCCGTGGATCTGCACCGCGTTGTCCGCCGCCCCCCATGCCGCGCGCGCGGCGAGCAGCTTGGCCATCCCCGCCTCGATATCGCAGCGCGCGCCCGAATCCTTGGCGCGTGCGGCGGCATAGGTGAGCTCGCGCGCCATCACCGTCTCGGTCGCCATCAGCGCGAGCTTGTCGGCCACCCGCGGGAAGTTCGCCAGCGGCGCGCCGAACTGCTTGCGGCCCAGCGCGTAATCGAGCGCGAGGTCGAAGGCGTTCCACGCCACGCCCAACGCGCGTGCGGCGGTCTGGATGCGCGCGCCCTCGAAGGTGCGCATCAGCTGCTTGAAGCCCTGCCCCTCGCGCTGCCCAAGGAGCCCATCGGCGGCCACCGCGAAGCCATCGAGCCCCAGCGCATATTCCTTCATCCCCCGGTAGCCGAGCACCGCGATCTCGCTGCCCTCGATCCCGGCGTCGGGGAACGGCACGGCGTCGGTGCCGCGCGTCTTTTCGGCCAGCAGCATCGAGAGCCCGGCATAGCCCGGCGTCCCCGCATCGGTGCGGACCAGCATGGTCATCAGGTCGGCGCGCGCGGCGTGGGTGATCCAGGTCTTGGCGCCCGTCACCCGCCAGCTGCCGTCCGGCTGACGCTCGCCGCGCGTGCGCACCGCGGCCAAGTCGCTCCCCGTATCGGGCTCGGTGAAGACGGCAGTCGGCAGGCAGGAGCCATCGGCGATCCGCGGGAGCCACTTCGCCTTCTGTTCCGCCGTCCCGTTCTCCGCGATCAGTTCGCCGGCAATCTCCGAGCGCGTCCCGAGCGAGCCGGCGCAGATCCATCCGCGCGACAATTCCTCCGAGACCACCGCCATTGCCAGCTTGCCGAGGCCGAGGCCGCCGTGCGCTTCCGGAATGCACACGCCGAACACGCCGAGCGCCGCCATTTCGGCGATGACGCCGTCGGGGATCAGCGCATCGGCAAGATGCCACTGGTGCGCGCGGGGCGCGATCGCCGCGGCGGCGAAGGCGCGCATCTGGTCGCGGATGAGATCGAGCGCATCATCGCCGAGCGCCTCGTCGGGCCGCGCGCCGTCCGCCAGCAGCGCGGCGAGGCGGCTGCGGCTTTCAGGCGTGCTGCCCTCGGCGAGGAAGCGCGCCACCGCCGGATGCGCGGTCAGCGCGCGCGCCGCAGCCTCGGTGCCGAGCGCCGCGGGGCGGATCACCTCCTGAGCGCTCATCGGCACGCCATGAGCGATCTGCGCGAGATATTCGCCAAAGCCGATGCGCAGCGTGAGTTCTTCCGCCGAGCCGAACCGCCCCGCCCGCTCGGCGCGCGCCGCCCAATCGGCGGTCGCCTCGAGCGCGGCGATGCTCGATGCCACCCAGGCAAAGCCGTGAACGCGGTGCTGCTCGCGGGTGAGCAGCGACGGATCGGGGGTGCCCTGCGGAGCGACCATCGCCGCCACCGCCTGCCGCACGCTGTCGCAGTACTCCCGCGCCGCCCCAAGAGCCGCCTGCGCCGTCTCGATCCATTCGCTGCTTGCCATCTCGTTCATGCCACCGGCTGCTAGCAGAGCCGGGCGGGCGAGGCGAACCCTCCAAACTTGCGAAATTTCCCGAGCAAGAGCATCATTGTTGCTTATTGGTGACACTACGCGATCAAAACGGCCGTCCGGCACGCCAAATCATGAGTTAGGACTTACCACCAATGCTCCTCGCAGTAATAATCACGCCAGCGCGACCCAGCTCGGGGAGCGCTTTACGGGGGCGGCAGACACGAGGCAAACAGCCTGGCTGACCGATCTCGCGCAGGAAGAACCGAAGGGCGGCCCGGGACATCCGTGGAAGGAGCGCCCGGTGACGAAGGATCGTCGCGCTTGCGACCGGTCCGACGCCGACCATTGGCTTGAATCTGGCGAGGTAGACAACATGCGTATCAAGAATTCGACACTCCACACGGCCTCGCTACCGGCGCTGGCTGCGGCGATGATCGTCGCCGGCCTTGCTTCGCCGGCCAATGCGCAGGACAGCGTCGCCGACGAGGACGCGGCCTCCGCCACCGAAGATGCACCGATCGTCGTCACCGGCTCGCGCATTGCCCGCGATCCGAATATCGGTTCGGCCGCGCCGATCATTTCGGTCACCGCCGAGGACTTGCAGCGGGCAGGCACGGCCGATGTGGTCGATACCCTGCGCGACATCCCCGCGCTTACCACCTCGACCTCGTCGGAAGCCTCGATTGACGGGGTCTTCTCGGAGGCCGTCGGCCAGTCGATCCTCAACCTGCGTGGTCTTGGTGCGAATCGAACCCTCGTGCTCGTCAACGGCCGCCGCCATGTCTCGGGCGTCGCGGGTGAACAGGCCGTCGACATCAACTCCATCCCGACCGCGCTGATCGAGCGGGTCGAGACGCTGACCGGCGGCGCGTCCTCGGTCTACGGCGCTGACGCGGTAACCGGGGTCGTGAACTTCGTCCTCAAGGAGGACTTCGAAGGGCTGCAGGGCAATATCCAGTCGGGGATTTCCTCGGAGGGCGATGGCTGGCGGATCAACGGTGACCTTACCTGGGGCAAGAACTTCGCCGACGGTCGCGGCAACATCACCATCTCGGGCGAATACGCCCGCAGCGACGAGATCCGCTTCGGCGATCGCAGCTTCTCGCGCGATAACGGCATCGCCGATGACCAGAACAATCCGGCGCTGCGCTTCCAGGCGGGCGACATCACCGCGAGCACGCCCAATTTCCAGAACTTCTTCGCGGTCGGCCAGGGCGGCTATCCGACCGGCTTCCTGATCCCCACCGGAAGCGCGCTCGACGATTTCATCACCGATTACACCGACCTGTTCGGCAGCGCGCCCAACCTGACTGCGGCGGAGCAGGCGCTGATCGCGCGCGCAACCAACGCGCCGCGGCGCTTCATCGCCCGCGACCCGCGCTTCTCGCTTTCCTCGGCCGGCGGGGTGATCGCTCCCGGCGACATCGGCCTGTCTGACGGGCCCGACATCAACGGCAACGGCATTCCCGACTGCCTTGAGAGCTCGGTGGGCTTCAACAGCACCTTCAACAACGGTGCCTTCGGGCTAGCCGGCGGCTGCGCGGTGATTGCGCCCAATGGTACGCTGGGCGTGTATCAGGACGGCACGATCACCGGGCTGTTCAACGCCTTCGGCGGACCGGGCATCCCGAACTCCTTCAACGAGAACTCGCTGACGCCCGAAACCGAACGCTGGTCGGTCAATGTCAACCTCTCTTACGAGATCTCGTCGGAGGCCAAGGTCTTCTTCGAAGGCAAGTATGTCTCGAACAGCGCAGAATTCCAGGCCCAGCCCAATACCTTCTACGACCTGCTGACGATCCGCGAGGACAACCCCTTCATCACGCCGCAGCTCGAACCCTATGTGGGCGAGCTGTTCTTCGGAGACGGGGTGCAGCGCGGGCTCTACATCACCCGCGACCCGGCCGATCTCGGCCCCAATCGCGACCGTAACGAATTCGAGACCTGGCGCTTCGTCGGCGGGATCAAGGGCGACATCACCGATCACTTCGCCTACGAAATCAGCGGCAATTACGGCCGTTTCGAACAGACCAGCTTCAACAACAACCGCGTGATCATGGACCGTTTCTTCGCCGCGATCGACGCGGTGACGGGGCCGAACGGCAACCCCATCTGCCGCTCGGACATCGACAGCACGCCGCCCGCGACCACGCCGTTCGGCATCCCGGCGGGCGATCCTGGCTTCTTCACCTTCAATCCGGGCGACGGGCAATGCCGTCCGGCCAATATCCTGGGCGGGGTGGGATCGATCAGCCAGGAAGCGATCGATTTCATCACCACGACCACGGTCAACCGCTTCCGGCTCGAACAGCTTGTGTTCGACATGATCTTCACCGGCGACACGGGCGCCTTCCTCGAGCTGCCTGGCGGACCGATCGGCTTTGCCACCGGCTTCGAATTCCGCGAGGAAAAGAGCCGCTCGACCTTCGATCCGCTCGCGCTCGGCATCCTGCCGGTGACCACCGCTTTCGGCAACGAGGGTGATCGGTTGCGCGATCTCGGATTTGCGCAGCAGTCGCTGGTGTTCGATCCGGCCACGCAGCTCTCCAACGCCGGCGGCGAATTTTCTGTGTTCGACATCTTCGGCGAGGTGAACCTGCCCTTGCTCAAGGACGTGCCGTTCGCCGAGACGCTCGAACTGAGCGGGGCCGCACGGTATTCGGATTACTCCACCGTCGGCAGCACCTTCACCTGGAACGTCGGCGGGGTCTATGCGCCGATCCGCGATGTCAGCTTCCGCGGCACCTATGCCCGGGCGGTGCGCGCGCCCAACATCAACGAATTGTTCGATCCGCCGCAGGGCGCCTTCTTCCGGCCCTTCGATCCGTGCGATGTCGGCAACCTGTCGAGCGCGCCCGATCCGGCCCGGCGGGAGGAGAACTGCACCGCCTTCTTCGAAACGATCGGTTTCGATCCGACTTTCGGCACGGGAACCTATTCCTACGAGGACCCGCTGACCGCGCGCTTCTCGGGCACGATCGCCGGCAATCCCGATCTGCAGGAGGAAACCGCCACCACCTGGACGGTCGGCACCCTGATCACGCCGCGCTTCATCCCCGGTCTGGTGGTGAGCGTCGATTTGTATGATCCGGGCCTTGTCAAGTTCGCATTGAACGGTTCCTTCTGTTGACGGG
>NZ_LSJS01000304.1 GCF_001557325.1 Erythrobacter donghaensis | reverse complement strand
ACGATCCCGCCACCCCCGCTCCGGCCGCCAGCGCCGCCGCCGCCCCTGCCAATGACTACGGCGCCACCCCGATGAACGAGCGGGTTGCGGTGATCGGCCTCCTCAACAAGCGCAACAATGTCTCCGAGGAGATCAAGCTGAAGCCGGGCGAGGCGCGCGAGATCGGCCCCGTGATCATCCGCGTCTCGGCCTGCGAGCGCACCGCGCCGTGGGAGCTCCCGCAGCAGACCGGCGCCTTCGTCCAGGTCGACATCCGCGAACGCGGCGCGGCGCAGCACACCCGCGTCTTTTCGGGCTGGATGTTCCTCGAAAGCCCGAGCCTCAACGTGGTCGAACACCCGGTCTACGACGTCTGGGTCAAGGCCTGCACGATGCGCTTCCCGGGCGAGGAGGGGCCGGCCTCTCCCAAGGACGGGCCCCGGGATGGCGGGGCTGCAAAGCCCTCTGCCGCCCCCTCGGCCTCGCCCACGCCGTCACCCGCCGCCACGGCGGCCGCGCCCGCGCCCGCGCCTGCGGCATAGGCCGCGCCCGAGGCGAACTGCCGCCACGCTTCGCCGAGCTCCATCCTGGGCTCGCCCGCGGCGTTCTCGACCAGACGGCGATAGCGCGCCTGCGCCAGCTCGCGCGCGCCCATCGAGCGCAGGTGCTCGGTCATGAACTGGCAGTCGAGCAGCACCATTCCCGCGCGCCGCATCAGCGCCACCAGCCAGGCGAGCGCGACCTTGCTCGCGTCGGGCACCCGGCTGAACATCGATTCGCCGCAGAACACCCGCTCGAAGCTCACCCCGTAGAGCCCGCCGACCAGCTCCGGCCAGCCCTCGGGTCCGACCTGCCAGCACTCGACCGAATGCGCGTGCCCGGCGCGGTGGAGGCCGAGATAGGACTGGATGATGCGCTCGGAAATCCAGGTCTCGGGATGATCGGGGCGCGGCTCGGCGCAGGCGCGGATCACCTGCTCGAAGCCGCGATCGACCGTCACCGCGAACCTGTCTGCACGGATCACCTTCCTCAGCGACTTCGAGAGGTGCAACCCCTCGAGCGGGATGATCGCCCGCTCGCGCGGCTCGACCCAGAACACCTCGGGATCGTCGCGCCGGTCAGCCATCGGGAAAATCCCGCTGCGATAGGCGAGCAGCAGGGTCTCGACCGGGATCGGAGGACGGGTAGGCGCGTGCATGGCGCGGCGCAGCATACAGGCGCCGGGGAGCTGTGGCAAAGAGGATTGCCTAACTTTCGTTGCAGCGCTAATGGGCCCCCCTCAGCCAGTGCAGGGGTGTAGCTCAGCTGGTAGAGCATCGGTCTCCAAAACCGAGGGCCACGGGTTCGAATCCTGTCACCCCTGCCATTCCTGTTCGCGAGCCCGCCTCCGCGGGCTCGTCCTCGCGGCTGATCCTCACTCCGCTCCGCTACGTTCGGGCCGCTGCAGCTCGGCCGCGTGGCCTCGCGGCCTTGCGGCCCATTGCCGGTTGGCGAGCCCGCCTCCGTCGGTTCGTCCTTTCCTGCCTCGAGGGCGGATGGCACTTCTCCCTAGTGCCCGTTCATCCTGCGGCAAGCCGAACCGTGTATTCTTGTCGACGAACCGAGTTCACGCCCATGACAGGAGACCAAGGATGAGCGCCTACACCTTCCGTTCCTCGCGTCCCGACCACTGGGTCAGCCCGCGGCCCACCCGCGATCCCGCCCGGGGGCGCGCGATTCACGGCCCGCTCCAGCCGATGGGGGCGCCCGGGGACGGCTGGCTGTCGCGCCTGCTCCTGCGTCGCTGAACCGGGCGCGGCACGGGCATCGTTGCAGCTGGTGCAAGTGCCGGTTGCCGATCCTGCAATTTCAACGTTTCGCGCCCGCTCGGCTCGTCGCATTGTGACTGATTTCGCGGGCAGATTCTTCATTCTGACACGCGGCTTACACCCGCGTGTCACGCCAGAAACCCATAGTCCCCCCATCCGGAGATTCACTCAGAGGGGGATTAACACACCATGGCTAACTGTACCCGCGACGCCGCTTACACCGACGGCGATGTCGATACCAACTTCACCGGTCTGCGCACGCTCAACGAGATCGCGGACGAGCGCTTCTCGCGCCGCCAGACGCTGGTGGGCGGGCTGCAGGCTTCGGCGACCGCGTTCCTCGGCACCTCGCTGCTGGCCGCTTGCGGCGGCGATGAAGTGGTCGGCCCGGCCGAAGCGCTCGTCAACGCCGGGCAGGACGCCACCACCTCGGCGGGCCGCATGGTCACCATCGCGCCGACCGTGAGCGGTTCGGCCACCGCCACGATCACCCAGGTCGCAGGGCCCCCGGTCACGCTGACCGGCAACGGCAACAGCCGCTCGTTCTTCGCCCCCGGGGTCGCCTCGACCACCACGCTGACCTTCCGCGTCAACGCCAACAACCAGATCGACGACGTCAACATCACGGTCAATCCGGCGCAGTTCGGCTTCACCGCCGTCGCCCGCAACACCAATGACGTCGTGACCGTGCCCGCCGGTCACAACGTGACCGTGCTGACCCGTCTGGGCGACCCGATCCTGCCGGGCGCCGGGGCCTTTGCCAACAACGGCACCGACACCAACTATGCCGCGCGCATCGGCGACCACGGGGACGCGCTCTATTACTACGGCCTCTCGGCGGCCGGCATGCGCGACGACAACAGCTCGATCCGCGGGCTGCTGGTGCAGAACCACGAGAACCTTAACGTCCAGTACCTCCACCCCAACGGCCCGACCAACCTGACGTCGGGCGTGCGGCCGGCGGCTGAGGCGCTCAAGGAAATCGAAGCCCACGGCGTATCGATCGTCGAGATCCAGGACACGGGTAACCGCAACTGGGTGATGGTGGCCAACAGCGCCTTGAACCGCCGCATCACCCCCAACACCCCGGTGGTGTTCAACGGTCCGGTGCGCGGGACCGATTTCCTCAAGACCGTCGGCTCGCCGAGCGGCACGACCGGCACCGGCACCATCAACAACTGCGCCAACGGCTATGCCGAATGGGGCACCAACCTCACCTGCGAAGAAAACTGGGCGGGCTACTTCCGCCGCGACAACACCGGCGCGGGCGCCGACACCGCCAACCGCACCGCGCGCGAGCTGACCGCGCTGCGCCGCTACGGGGTCAACAGCAGCCGTGGCAACTACAACTGGGCCTCGCTGGCAGGCACCGACCCGATCTACACCCGCTGGGATGCGCGGGCGGGCACGGGGGCTGCGACCACCGACTACCGCAACGAGCCCAACACCTTCGGCTGGGTGGTCGAGATCGACCCCTTCAACCCCGCCTCCGCGCCGCGCAAGCGCACCGCGCTCGGCCGCTTTGCGCATGAAGGTGCGTGGATCAGCAACCTCGTCGAAGGCCAGCGTCTCGCGGTCTACATGGGCGACGATTCGCGCCGCGAATATCTCTACAAGTTCGTCTCGACCGCGACCTGGACCGAGGCGGACCGCAACCGCACCGACCGGCTGGCGGTGGGCGACAAGTATCTCGATGCCGGCACGCTCTATGTCGCCCGCTTCAACGCCGACGGCACTGGCACCTGGCTGCCGCTGGTGTTCGGTCAGGTGCCGAACCGTCCGGCGGTGGGCAGCGAACCCGAATATGTGTTCCAGAGCCAGGCCGACATCCTCGTCAACACCCGCCTCGCGGCTGACGCGGTGGGCGCGACCCCGATGGACCGTCCGGAATGGACCGCGGTCAACCCGGCCAATGGCGAGGTCTACCTGACCCTCACCAACAACAACGCGAGCCTGCGTCCGATCACCGGCACCGATGCCGCCAACCCGCGGCACTATGTCGAGCCGGTCGGCACGGGTTCGACTTCGGGCAACCCCAACGGCCATATCATCCGTCTGCGTGAAACCGGCAATTCGGCGGCTGCAACCACCTTCAACTGGGACATCTACCTGTTCGGGGCGGATTCGACCGACGCCAACGCCACCAACGTCAACCTCTCGGGCCTTAATGCGGACAACGACTTCTCGAGCCCGGACGGCCTGTGGTTTGCGCGCCCGCAGAACCCCTCGGGCGTGGGTCGTCCGCTGCTCTGGATCCAGACCGATGATGGCGCCTTCACCGATCGCACCAACAACCAGATGCTCGCCGCGCTTCCGGGCCGGGTGGGTGACGGCGGTGCGCGCACCATCACCAACACCGCCTCCAACGGCACGACCGCAACCCAGGCGACGATCGTCGGCACGGCGGCGACCGCTGCCAACCTGCGGCGCTTCCTGACCGGTCCGCTCGAAGCGGAAATTACCGGCGTCGACACCACCCCGGACGGCCGCACGATCTTCGTCGGCATCCAGCACCCGGGCGAGGATGCCAGCGACCCCAACGCCCCGTCGAGCAACTGGCCTGCGAGCCAGACCGGCGCGGCGCCGGGCGTGCGCCCGCGTTCGGGCGTGGTGGCGATCACCCGCGCCGACGGCGGCATCATCGGGCTGTAATCCGCGCCGCCTCATGGCGATGCATAAGGGGGGCGGGGCAGCTAAGGGCTGCCCCGCCCCTCTTGCATTCGCGTGGCCACGGGCGTATGGGCGACATCGTCTTTCCCGACATCGGCAGATCCTCCAGCCCCTCCGGCGACCTTGTCCCGGGCGGCGCGGAGCCCTACCTGAAAGCCGGCCGGACGAGACGAGTGCGGCATTACGCGAAGGAACTGGCTGGCATGGCCGACAAGATCACCGCTCCCAAGGACGGGGCAGAACCGAAGAAGCCCAAGACCTCGCCCGGCGAGTTCTTCAACCAGGTGCGTGCCGAGACGAACAAGATCGTCTGGCCGACCCGCGAGGAGACCGTGCGCACCGCGATCTTCGTGTTCATCTTCATGGCGCTGCTGTCGGTCTTCTTCCTCGGCATCGACACCGTGTTCGGCATGATCGTCAACGCGCTGGTCGACCTGCTCAAGTAGGCCGCCGCAAGCTGCCGCTCCCCGCAAGACCCATTTCCCAAGGACGTTCCATGGCCCGCTGGTACATCATTCACGCCTATTCCGGTTTCGAGAACAAGGTGCGCGACGCGATCATCGCCGAAGCCGAACGCCTCGGCCTGTCGGAAGGCGTCGAGGAAGTGCAGGTCCCGACCGAGACCGTCACCGAGGTGAAGCGCGGCAAGAAGGTGCAGGTCGAACGCAAGTTCATGCCCGGCTACGTGCTCGCCAAGCTGAACATGACCGACGACATCTACCACCTCGTCAAGAACACCCCCAAGGTGACCGGCTTCCTCGGCTCGGGCAACAAGCCGCAGCCGATCTCGGAGAAAGAGGCCTCGCGCTATTTCGGCGGGGTCGCCGAAGCCCAGGCCGCGCCCAAGCGCGACATCAGCGTCGATTACGAGATCGGCGATTCGGTCAAGGTCAACGCCGGGCCCTTCGCGAGCTTCAACGGGATCGTGGAAGAGCTCGATTTCGACAAGCAGAAGGTCAAGGTTTCTGTCTCGATCTTCGGCCGCGCCACCCCGGTGGAACTGGGCTTCGAGGAAGTCGAACTGGTGAAGTGAGGGTGCGGGCGCGGTGAAAACCCGCCCCGGCATCTGCAACCGCAAGCGCCGCTTCGCCACGCGCGAGGCGGCCGAGGCCGTCGCCGCCGCCGCGGACCTCACCTTGCGCGCCTACAAGTGTGCGCTGTGCAAGCGATTCCACCTCACCAGCCGCACCAAGGGGCTGCGGGTGCCGCGTCAGACTGCCGCAAAGCCTGACCGCACAGGCGTCACCGACTGACTGGCGGCCAACCGGCTCGATCTTGAATTTACAACAAAATCAAGCGATCATCGACGCCTGTGGCAAGCTGCGGAGTCGGTGCGATGACCTACAAGATCCTTTCCTTCGATGGTGGCGGCATTCGCGGACTGGTCAGCGCTATGCTGCTCCAGAATCTGGTTGGCCAGCCCGGGCTGGCCAACCTGATCGACGATGCCGATCTGCTGGTGGGCACGTCGACCGGCGGGCTCATCAGCCTGTCGCTCGCGGCCGGCCAATCGGTTTGTGAGGTGGTTGACGTCTACAAGAATAAGGGCGCGAAGATCTTCCAGCACTATTCTGACGATTACGGCGCGACCTCGGTCAAATACCTCAATGACGGGATCAGCCAGATGGCGGGCCAGTGGCTCGCGAATTTCCCGACCATGAGTTCACTGCGCAGCGGCTCCGGGCGCGACGTGGCAGTGGTCGCGGCTCAGCTGTGGGATCCCAATGCCCTGTCGCCGGGCGCGAACCCGCAGGGTTCATGGATGCCGCGTTTCATATCGAGCCTCTCCGGCAATCCCTACACGGGCCTCGATCCGGTGCTGGCCGCGCTCGTGACTTCGGCCGCTCCGATCTATTTCCCGCCGGTCGAAATCGACACAATGGAGGCCGATTACAACAGCTTCTATGTCGACGGCGGGCTCGTCGCCAACAATCCGCTCGCCTTTGCCGTGGCCCAGGTTGTGGGTGCGGGAATGGCCACCCCCGACGACATAGGGGTCATTTCCATCGGCACGGCCACCAGCTCGTTCGGGATCACGACCGAGGACGTGAAAGGCCAAGATTACGGCGCCAACAGCTGGGGGGCCAGCCTCTGGCTCGACCCGTTCGGTTCGGGACCCCGTCCGGCCTTGCCGCTGCTCGAACTGGCCCTGTCGATGAACGAGGAGTTGTCGACCGCGGCAGCAGCGGCGATGTTCGGCACGCCCAATGCCGACGGATCGCGGTTCCTGCGCGCAGAACCGGTCATCGCGCCCTACGCGATGGACGATTACAAGGACATCGGGCAACTCGAAAATGACGTCGCCGCCTATATCGACAGCGACGATTGGGCGCAGATCGTCAAGCTGGCGCCTGCGGTCTGGGGCTACTGACAGCTTCGGCGAGTGCGGGCCGCCCGCCGCGCCGTGAGGCTGGTGGCGCTGTGCCTATTTGCCCTTGCCGCCCGCCTTCTTCGCCGGCACGGGCGCGCTTGCCTTCAGCGCGGCAAGCTCCGCCTCGACCGCGCTCGCGCGGCGCATTTCCTCGATCTCGCGGTCGACGCTGGCGTTGGTGCGCGAGGGGGCCTCGTCCTCGGTGGCGAACTGGGCGCGCTGGCCGAGGGTGTTTATGCGATTGAGATGCGCCTCGGCCCGGCTCGCGGCGCCGCCGGCGCTGCCTGCGCGGGCAGCCTCGTCGGCGGCGATCTGGGCGCGGGCCTGCGCGCGGGTTTCCTCGCGCTTGGCCTCGAGTTCGCGGATGGCGGCGTCGATCTCGGCGAGGCTGGCGTCGGCGGCGGCAATCTCGTCCTTCAGGCGGGCGATCGCCTGGCGGCAATCCTCGCGCGCCAGCAGTGCCTGCCGGGCGAGATCCTCGCGGCCGTGATCCATCGCGGTCTTGGCCTTGTCGCCCCAGTCGGCCTCTTTCAGCTCGTGCTGGACGAGGCTGGCTTCGAGCCGCTTCTTGTGCTGGGTGACGCGGGTGCGGTCACCGGTGAGCGAGATGATCGATTCCTCGATCTCGCGCTGGAGCAGGGTGAGCATCTTGGCCGGGTTTGATGCCGCTTCGATTGCGCTGGTCACGTTGCTGGAAATCAGTTCCTTGATTTGGATTGCCACCCGAAACATGTTCGTCCCCTGAGAAATTCGCCGTCTGAAAGACCTTATATCACAGATGATTATGATTTTGTGAAGGGCACGGATCGCGCGTCGACCCGGTGCCGCTGTTCGCAGCTTGAGGGATCGCTTTCCTACTTCGCCCGGAATGCCCAAAAGGGGTCTGTCCTGCGGCGGCGCAATGGATCGCGGCCGGATTTTTCGTCCCGCTTCCCGTGTCCGTCCGCTTCAAGAATGGGTCAGATAATGATTGATGTTCAAATGCTTGCGGGAGTTTTGCAAAGCGGACACGGTGTCCGCTTTGTCCGCTTTGCAGGCCCGGTGGCTGCGGCGGCTTGCTTTTTTCCCCTTCCGGCTCTAACCGCGCGCCTTCGCTCGGCCAGAGGCATGAGTGATTCCGTGCGGGAGCCCTTCGCATTGCAAGCGGGAGGGGCGCTGGACCGCTTAACATGAGCCCGGATGGAAGCAGCCGGGCAACAGTGCGACAGGAGTAAGGCCTCATGGCCAAGAAAATCGAAGGCTATATCAAGCTGCAGGTGCCCGCGGGCTCTGCCACCCCCTCGCCGCCGATCGGCCCGGCGCTGGGTCAGCGCGGCGTGAACATCATGGAATTCTGCAAGGCGTTCAATGCCGCCACGCAGGAAATGGAAAAGGGCATGCCGATTCCGACGGTCATCACCGTCTACGGCGACCGTTCCTTCACCTTCGTCACCAAGACCGCGCCGGCGACCTACTTCATCAAGAAGGCCGCCAACCTCAAGTCGGGCTCGAAGGAGCCGGGCAAGGTCTCGGCCGGAACCATCAAGAGCTCGCAGATCCGCGAGATCGCCGAAGCCAAGATGTCCGATCTCAACGCCAACGACATCGAACAGGCGATGAAGATCATCGCCGGCAGCGCCCGCTCGATGGGCCTCGAAGTGGTGGAGGGCTAAGCACATGGCAAAGATCACCAAGAAGGCGAAGGTTCTGGCCTCGCTCGATCGCGAGAAGCTCTATGGCTTCGAGGAAGCTCTCGGGGTGCTGCGCCAGTTCAAGGGCAAGTTCGACGAAACCGTCGAAGTCGCGATGAACCTCGGCGTCGATCCGCGTCACGCCGACCAGATGGTGCGCGGCATGGTGTCGCTGCCCTCGGGCACCGGCAAGGACGTGAAGGTCGCGGTCTTCGCGCGCGGCGACAATGCCGAAAAGGCACTGGCTGCGGGCGCCGACAAGGTGGGTGCCGAGGACCTCATGGAAGACATGATGGCCGGCAACCTCGACTATGACCGCGTGATCGCCTCGCCCGACATGATGGGCGTGGTGGGGCGTCTGGGCAAGGTGCTCGGCCCCAAGGGCCTGATGCCGAACCCCAAGCTCGGCACCGTGACCCCGAACGTCGCCCAGGCGGTCAAGGACGCCAAGGCCGGCCAGGTCGAGTTCCGCGTCGAGAAGCAGGGCATCATCCACTCCGGCATCGGCAAGCTCAGCTTCTCGGACGATGCGCTGAAGGCGAACTTCAAGGCGCTGACCGATGCGGTGGTGAAGTCCAAGCCCTCGGGCGCCAAGGGCAAGTATGTCCGCAAGGTCTCGCTGACCTCGTCGATGGGCCCGGGCCTCAAGGTCGACCTGTCGGAAGTCGAGGGCGCGTAAGCCGCTTTTCTTCAGCTCCGCTGACAGCATCATAGGGGTCGGAAGCCGGGTGCTTCCGGCCCCTTTTGCGTCAGGCGGCGGCAGCGGGGCGACCGGCAGCGGATCACCGGCAGGGCGGATGCGGTAAGCCTTCGCAAAGGAGCAGCCCCATGCTGAGAGCCGCCATCATCCTCATCGTGCTCGCGACGATCCTCGCGACCTATTTCGTCGATTCGTTCATCGCCCCGCCGATCGGCGCGGCGCTGCTGTTCGTCGTGTTGCTGGCCGGGTGGCTCTACAACCGGGGCGACAGCCGCGCGAACCGGCAACGCTCGGAGGAGGCAACCCGCCGGCAGCGCGAGGAGCGTGCGCGGGACGAACGCTGAGCCACAATTGAATACTCCGGACCCCTTGTCATCGGCACGGACTAACCCATGTGAGTTTGTGCGGCGCGGCGCCCCTCTCCTCTCCTTGCCGTGCCCGGGTGAAAGAGGTTCGATCCATGCCCGTGCGCTCCGAAGGCCTGACCGGTTGGTTGTCGACCAAGTGGCTGGTGACAGCCGTGGCCCTGGCGGCCGATGGCCTGCTGCTCGGTTACGACCTGCGGCTGGGCCTTGCGGCGGGGGCTCTGATCGCTGTCGTGGCGGTGATGTGGCTCTACATCGCGCTGCGCTACGGCTCGCTCTCGGGCGCGCCCTCGGCCCGCGCCGCGCTGGTCGAGACTGCCCGGCAGCGCGAGGCCAAGCGGATGATCGCGGCGCGGGCTTCAGGCGCGCAGCAGGGCGCGGATCCGCCGGGCCGCGCCTGAACGCTCGGCCAGCGCCTTCGCCCCCGCCACGCCCGCATCGAAGGCCTCGCGCGCGCCCAGCAGGGTGCGGTTGGCGAGGGTCGGGCGCAGCAGGACGAGGCTCGAACAGGCCGCCGCGTGCGTCCCGAACAGCGCCTTGTGTGCGCCCTCGCCCTCGGTGAAGTCGAACCAGGCGAAGCGGCCCTCGGCGAACAGTCGCTCGAGCGCCTCGAGCTGGAGCACGGTGCCGGGGGACAGCCGCGCCCAGGCGGGGTCGTAGCCGAGGTGGGCATAGACCAGCGTGCGCCCGCTCACGGGCAGGGAGAGGTAGGCGACCGGCGCTCCGCCCGCGTGGAGCAGGAAGGCGCGCATCCGGTCATCCTCGGCCGCCTCCAGCATGGCGCGGCGCGCGGCAGGGTCGCCGGGTAGCCCGGCATCGAGCAGCCGCGCCTGATAGGTCTTCGCCGACAGCGGCAGGGCGGCGGCAAGGAAGGCCTCGATCTCGGCAGGGGTGCGGTGCGCGGTGACGTGGTGGCCCCCCGGCGCCTCCTCGGCGAGCTTCCTCGCCTTGCGCTTCAGGGTCGAGCGGGTCTTGCCCGAGAAGCGCGCCATGTAGGCCTCGAAGCCCATCCCCAGGTCGATGTAGTGGCGCCGGTAGTCCTGCCGCCCGCCGGGAATGCAGCCCGGATAGCGCGCGGCGAGTGCGGGGAGCAGCGCGGTCGGCGCGGAGAGCACCCGCACCCCGTCGCGCGCCGGTGGCGGCGCCGGGGGCAGGGCGGCGGCGAGCACCTCCTCGAGGCTGAAGGCCCAAGTGGCAAGGTCACGCGGCACGCTGACCAGACGCCGCGCGCCGAGCGTGAAGTCGATTCCCGAGCGCGCCATCCCGGCCGCGTCCTAAATGTTGCCGTAGAGCGCGTTGGAGACGAACTGCTCGGCGATCCGGCGCCCGGTGCGCAAAGGGTTCGCGGGCAGCGCGGGGGTGGTGCCGGCGAGGTGCAGCCGCGGCGGGGTCTCGGCATAGGTGCCGGTGGTAACGCCGCGCATGTCGGCCAGCGCCTTGAGCAGCCCGGTGAAGCGGCGGCGGACGATCGGGTTCACCGCCTGCCGCCGACGGTTGATGAGTTCGAAGGAGTGGCTGACCAGCGTGAAGCTGTCCCGCGCGCTGTCCCGTGCGTGGCGGATCGCGCTGACGATCTCCCCCAGCGTCAGCGCGGTCAGCTGGGCATGGCGCAGGCCCCCGCCGATCGTGCCGATCGCGCCCACGGGAACCTCGAGCACGCCCATGTGGCCGACGGGATCGCGGTCCTCGGGCGAAAGGCCGATGCGGCACGCGCCGGTGCCGACCAGAGCCGGACAGTGGCTGGTGTCGTAGTTGATCCCGATGCTCGCGAGCGCGCGCAGCGTGTCGTCATCGGCGCCGTAATTGCCCGCCCGGAAGGCGACCGGCGCGGGCGCTCCGGCCGCCATCAGCGTGGTGCGGGCGTAGTCGAGGATCGCGCATTGATCCTCGAAGGCGAAATCGGCGAGGTTCCTGCCGGTCGCCTGCGAGGCGAGCGGATTGGCGGGCCCGGCGTGTGCGAGCCATTCGGTGTGGCAGTGCAGCTGCACGTCCTGCCCGGCGGCGATGATCGGCCCGACGACGTCCTCGATCGCGGCCACTCCCCACACCAGCGCGGGCATCGGATCGACGAAGAACACCGCCTTCTGCCCGTGCTCTTCGAGCAGCTGGAGCTTGTGGGTGATCCCCGCCGGGCCATCCGGCGTGAGGCAGGCGATCGAGCGGGCGAAATTCTCCGCACGGTCGCCTGCCCCCGGGCCGGTGTAGAGACCGGAGGAATATTCGGTGTCGATCGTGATGAACACGCGCGTCATGCCCAAGGCCCTAGCGCGCAAGGGTTAAGGCGAGGTGATGATGTCTCTTCGAGCGCCCGGCATGCGGCGTCAGATGCCGCCCGGCGTCACTGGGTGCCCCGCCGCAGCGAGCCCCTCGGCAAGCGCGGTGCAGCACGCCGCAAGGTCATCGGCACTGACCGAGCGGATCACGAAATTGGCGCCCACCCGGCCCTCGCGGAAGAAGGGGTAGGAGCCGATCTGGCAGGTCTCGTAGGCGGCCTCGGTCCGGCGCAGGATGTCGGCGACCTCGCTTTCGGGGATCCACCCGCCAAGCGTCTGCGTGAGCAGCGGCGCGCCCCCTTCGAGCGCGCCGGTCAGCGCGTCGAGCATCCCGGCGGTGATGTGCGGCACGCCCGCCATCAGGAAGATGTTGCCGCGGCGGATGCCGGGCGCGCCCGACATGCGGTTGGGGATCAGCTCGGAGCCCTCTGGCACCCGCGCCATCCTGAGGCGCCCCTCGTTGAGCCCGCCGCGCGTTTCGTAATAGCGCTCGAGCAGCGCGCGCGCCTCGGGGTGGATCACGACCGGCACGCCCAATGCGGCGGCGACCGCATCGACGGTGATGTCGTCATGGGTCGGCCCGATCCCGCCGGTGGTGAAGAGGTAGTCGTAAGCGGCCCGCAAGGCATTGACCGCCTCGACGATTCGCGCCTCGACATCGGGCACCACCCGCACCTCGGCAAGGCGGATGCCCTGCACCTGGAGCCAGCTCGCGACCTGCGCGATGTTCTTGTCCTGCGTGCGGCCGGAGAGGATTTCGTCGCCGATGACGATGAGCCCGGCGGTCCAGATCTTGTCGGGAGAGGTCATGGGGGATGGTTAGGGGAGTTTGGAGAACTGCAAAAGTCTTTCGTCATTGCGAGGCGCCGAAGGCGACGCGGCAATCCATGGACCATAGGCTGGCCGCTCCGTCGGGCCATGGGTTGCTTCGCTACGCTCGCAATGACGAAGCAGAGTGGCTACTCCGCCGCCTCCAGCTGTTCGTCCACGCCCCGCGCATTGGCGCCGGCACGGGTGAAGGTGAGGATCCCGTCGGTCAGCGGGTCATCCTTCATGCGCTTCCTGTCGACCACGTATTCCTGGTTCAGCCGCCACGGGTAGCTCACCGAGTTTCTCGGCATGATGTGCTTGCCGCGCTGGATGTAGCCGCTCGAGAAATCGAAGACGTCGTCCTCGACGATCTTCGCCTCGGCCTCGGGGGTGAGCACCGGGGTGGCGATGGCGGTGCCAGTCGCGCGCATGTGTTCGAGCACGCGGCAGACGTAGTCCGAATTGATGTCCGCGCGCAGGGTCCAGCTGGCGTTGAGGTAGCCGAACACCACCGCAAGGTTGGGCAGGTTCGAGAACATGCAGCCCTTGTAGTAGAACCGCTCGTTGAACTTCACCGGCACGCCGTCGACGCGCACGTCGATCTTGCCCGCGACCGCGAGCTTGAGGCCGGTCGCGGTGACGACGATGTCGGCGGGCAGGAACTTGCCGTCCGTCAGCCGCACGCCGCCCTTCTCGAAGCGGGCGATATGGCCAGTGACGACGCTCGCGCGGCCGGCCTTCATCGCGGTGAACAGGTCCTCGTCGGGCACCAGGCACAGGCGCTGTTCCCAGGGGTTGTAGGGCGGGGTGAAGGCGGCCTTGTCGTAGCCCGGGCCGAGTGCCTTCTCGATCTTCTTGTAGAGCGCGTCCTTCACCTTCTGCGGCTTGTCGCGCGCCATCTTGAAGCTGATGTCCTGCATCTTGATGTTCTTGAACCGGGTGATCCGGTAGGCGAGCTTTTCCGGCAGGATGGCGCGCAGGAAATTGGCGATTGCGTCCTTGGCGGGGCGCGAGAACATCCAGGTGGGGGTGCGCTGGAGCATGGTGACATGCGCCGCCTCCTTCGCCATCGAGGGCACGATCGTCACCGCGGTCGCGCCCGAGCCGATCACCACGACGTGCTTGTCCCGGTAGTCGAGATTCTCGGGCCAGAACTGCGGGTGGAGCACCTCGCCGTCGAACTCGCCGAAGTCGAAACCCGGGTCATAGGGCTCGTCGTAATCGTAGTAGCCCGCGCCGAGATAGAGGAAGTTCGCCGTCATGTGCGCGGTGCTGCCATCGGCCTTTTCCAGCTCGACATGCCAGCGCGCGTCATCGTGGCGGAAGTCGGCGGAGATCACCTTGTGGCCGAAGCGGATGTGCTGGCGGATGCCGCGCTCGTCGACGATGCGGTCGAGATAGTCGAGGATCGCGGGCGCATCGGCGATCGACTTCTCGTGCGTCCACGGCTCGAAATCGAAGCCGAGCGTGTGCATGTCGCTGTCCGAGCGGATGCCGGGATAGCGGAACAGATCCCACGTCCCGCCGAGATTGTCGCGCCGCTCGACGATGGCGTAGGAGTGGTGGGGTGCCTTCATCTCCATGTGCGCGGCCATGCCGATGCCGGAGATTCCGGCACCGACGATCAGGACGTCGAAATCGGGCGGTGTTGCGAGCATGACGGGGCCTCTCTCTCCCTAATTGACACTGATGTAACCACAGGCCTCGCGCAAAAGCGAGTCTTGAATGGCAAAGTGCAACTGAGTTTGTGGTGACACGGTGCGGCCCACGCATTAAGGCGCGGCCCATGACCTTCCGTGCCCGCCTGCTCGCCTGCGCCCTGCTGCTTCCCCTCTCCATGCCGCTGGCCGCGCAGGAGAAGGAGGCGAGCGAGGAGGAACAGGCCGAAGAGATCATCGTCACCGGCAAGGGCCTCGATCCGGCGCTCTCGACGGGCATTTATGCGACCACCACGATCGAGCGCGATGCGATTGTCGCCAGCCCCTCGGGCCGGATCGAGGACGTGCTCCGCAATGTCGCGGGGTTCCAGCAGTTCCGGCGCTCCGACAGCCGCTCCTCGAACCCGAGCGCGCAGGGCGTGACTCTGCGGGCGCTCGGCGGCAATGCCACGAGCCGCGCGCTGGTGCTGCTCGACGGGGTGCCGATTGCCGATCCCTTCTTCGGCTACATCCCGCTCTCGGCGGTTCCGCCCGAGACATTGGGCACGATCCGCGTGACACGCGGCGGCGGGTCGGGGCCGTTCGGGGCGGGTGCGCTGGCAGGGACGATCGAGCTCGAAAGCGCCGAGCCGGGCGAGGTCTTCCTCGGCAGCGCGGCGGTGAACGACCGGGGTGAGACCGAGGCTAGCGGGGTGCTGACGCAGCGCTTGGGGCGCGGCTTTGCCGTGGCGAGCGGGCGCTGGGACCGGGGGCAGGGGTTCTTCACCACGCCTGAGGCTCAGCGCGTCCCCGCCACCGCGCGCGCCGCTTTCGACAGCTGGAACGCGGCCCTGCGCACAGTCGCTCCGCTCACCGACACCGTGGAGGTGCAGGCCCGCGTCGCCGCCTTCCGCGATGATCGCACCCTGCGCTTCGAAGGCGCGGACTCCTTCAGCAATGGCGAGGAAGCCTCGATCCGCTTCGTCGGGCGGGGCGATTGGCAGTTCGATGCACTGGCTTACGTGCAGGCACGCGACTTCGGCAACGTCGTCATCTCCTCCACCCGCTTCACGCCGACATTGGACCAGCGCCGTACACCCTCGACCGGGATCGGTGGCAAGTTCGAGCTGCGCCCGCCGTTGCTCGAAGGGCACGACATCCGCATCGGCGTCGATTACCGCCGCGCCGACGGGGAGCTGCAGGAGGAGGCGATCAACGCCGTCTCCGGCCTGATCACCGAGCGCCGCCGCGCGGGCGGGGCGACCGCCAATCTCGGTATCTTCCTCGAGGACGACTGGCAGATCGGCCCGCTCACCCTCAACGGCGGGCTGCGCGCCGACCGCTCGAGCATCACCGGCGGCTTCTACCGCGCGGTCTCGGCCAGCACCGGAGCGGTGGTGAGCGAGGTCGTCGCGCCCGACCGCAGCGACTGGTCGCTGAGCTGGCGGGGCGGTGCGCTGTTCTACGCCACGCGCCGCCTCGATCTGCGCGCGGCGGCCTATACCGGGCTGCGCCTGCCCACCCTCAACGAGCTCTACCGCCCCTTCGTGGTTTTCCCGGTAGTGACCGAGGCCAATGCCGACCTCGCCAACGAGCGCCTTCAGGGCTTCGAGATCGGGTTCGACTGGCAGCCGGTCAATGAAGTCGTGATCGCGGTGACCGCCTTCGACAACGAGACCCGGAACGCCATCGCCAATGTCACCATCGGCCCGAACCTGCGCCGCCGCGCCAACCTGCCCGCGATCGACGCGCGAGGGATCGAGGCGAGCGTCGCGGCGAAATTCGGGCAGGTCAGCCTCGACGGCGCGCTCGCCTGGACCGATGCCCAGGTGCGCGGCGAGGGGGTGTCGGCCGACCTCGAGGGCCTGCGCCCGGCGCAAACCCCCGATTTCGCCGCCACCCTCACCCTCGGCTGGCAGCCCGCGCCCGGCTGGCGGATTGCGGGAACCTTGCGCCACGTCGCGGCCCAGTTCGAGGACGACCGCGAGACCGACCGCCTGGCGCCCGCGACCACGCTCGACGCCTTCCTCGCCGCGCCCCTGTGGGGCCGCCTGTCGCTGACCCTCAGAGGGGAGAACCTGACCGACGAGGAGATCGTCACTCGCAACCAGGGCGGATCGATCGATCTGGGCGTTCCGCGCACCGTGTGGCTGGGGCTGCGCTACGGCTTCTGAGGGCGCCTGCGCGGCCCCGCGCAATAATCGCTCCTGCATACCTATGCGAAATGAGTCGATGCTGCGGAAAATGGATGATTGTGGCATTTTTGCTACGGTTGCGCAGAAGTTTGCCTCCAACTCTTGTCAGGCGGCGCGACGCTGATAGGTTTCGTTCCGCAAACCCAAGTCCGGCGAAAAGACCGGCTGGGATGTGGAGAGAGGGAAACTGATGATGCGCAAGCTCGCAACCTTCGCCTGCGGCCTGATGGCCTGCAGCGCGCTGACTACCCCTGCCTTTGCCCAGGACACCGAAGAGGGCACGACTGCCGCCAGGGATGACAACGTCATCATCGTGACGGCAACCCGCCGCGCACAGGACGTGCAGGACATTCCCCTCGCGGTGACCGCCATCGCGCCCGAGCAGCTCGAGGCGCAGCGCGTGGTCAACATCCAGCAGGTCGCGGCGCTCGCGCCGTCCTTTACCTCCAGCCAGGCGCAGCTCGCCTCGGGCTCGGTGGTGCTGCGCGTGCGCGGCGTGGGGACGACTTCGAACAACATCGGCTTCGAAAGCGCGGTCGGGATCTTCATCGACGGCGCCTACCAGTCACGCCCTGGCGTCGCGCTCTCCGAATTCGTCGACGTCGAGCGGGTCGAGGTGCTGCGCGGCCCGCAGGGCACCCTGTTCGGCCGCAACACCTCGGCCGGCGCGCTGAACATCACCAATGTCCGCCCCGACGTGACCGAGTTCGGCGGCTTCGTGAACGCCGAATACGGCAACTTCGACGAGAAGAGCCTGCAGGGCGCGATCAACGTGCCGATCGTGCAGGACACCCTCGCGCTGCGCCTTACCGGCGCCTGGCGCGAACGCGACGGCTTCCTCACCGTGGTCGACCGCAACGGCAACGAGGTGGGTGACACCAATGATGTCGACCAGTGGCTGGTGCGCGGCCAGATCGGCTGGGACACCGAGAGCGGGCTGCGCGGCCGCATCATTGCCGATTATTCGAAGAGCCAGTCGAGCTGCTGCGGCGCGATCGAGCTCTACCAGACCCCGCTGGTGGGCCTCGGCGCCTTCGCGGCGGTCGGCCTCGGCGCCAATGGCGGCAACGGCCAGCCCTTCGTGGCGACCGCGCCGCGCGATCAGGCCGGGTTCGAACGCGCGCTCGACAACCGCATCGTCTCGGCCAACTTCGCGCCCGAGGCCGATATCGACAACTACGGGGTGACCGGCGAGATCGAATTCCCGCTCTCCGACAGCGCCGACCTGATCTTCATCGGCTCCTACCGCAAGTACCAGAGCTTCGAGCGCTACGATTCCGACTTCACCGGGCTCGACATCCTCGACGTCGATGCGCTCAACCTCGACATCGACACCTGGACGGCGGAACTGCGCCTTCAGGGCGAAGCGATCGGGGGCAAGCTCAACTACATGATCGGCGGCTTCTATTCCGACGAGCAGATCGACCTGTCGAGCAGCTTCTCGCTCGGCGCCGATTATGATCGCAACTTCGGCGCCTTCCTCGGCGCAGCCGCAGGGCCCCTGCCGCTCCAGACCTTCACCGGGGTGAACCCGACCGGCACGAGCAACACCAACCGCTTCCAGCAGGACGCCAAGAGTTACGCGGTGTTCACCCACAACTCCTTCGAGATCACCGACGGGCTCGAACTGACGCTGGGTGCGCGCTATTCGTGGGAAGAGAAATCGGGCGGATTCACCCAGACTGCGGTCAACAACCAGGTCTGCCCCGCAACCCTCGGGGCGCTGGGCACGATCGGGGGAGTCAACCCGGCGCTGGTGCCCGCCTTCATCGGGCTTGGTTGCTTCGGTTTCACTGCTCCGGTCAACCTGCCCCAGGCTGCCGCCCTGCCGCTGCCGCGCACCTTCCAGTCCGACTTCGACGACGAGGAGCTGATCTACACCGTCAAGCTCGGCTACGAGATCAGTCCCTTCGTCAGCACCTATGCGAGCTTCACCCACGGCTACAAGGCGGGCGGGATCAACCTCGACACCACCGCCGCGGTCGGCGGAGCCAACCCGAGCTTCCTGTCGGAAGAGGTCGATGCCTATGAAATCGGCGTCAAGGCGCAGACCGCGAACCGCGCGCTGACGCTCAACATCGCCGGCTTCTACGAGGAGTTCACCAATTTCCAGGTGCTCGAATTCACCGGCACCGCCTTTGCCACCTTCAACGTGCCGATCGCCGAGACCCGCGGGGTGGAAATCGAAAGCCTGCTGCGTCCGGCCGACGGCCTGACCATCAATCTGGCTGCGACCTTCCTCGAGGCGAGCTATCCGGACGATTGCGCCGGCACCCAGACCTCGCCGCAGGTGGTCTCGCTGTGCGGCAACGACCTCACCAACGCACCGCGGATCATCGCGCTGGCGGGCGCGATGTGGGAGAAGCCGATCAGCGACGATGTCGAGTTCTTCATCTCGGGCCAGGTCCGGGTAGAGGACGACCAGCGCACCTCGACCCAGGCGATCGTGCCGCCGAGCGCGGCGCAGATCGCCGCGCTCGGGCCCGATGCGGCGGTGGCGGCCCAGCCGCTGATCGTTGCCGACATCCAGGACGGCAAGGCCTTCGTCAATGCACGCGCCGGCCTGCGCTTTGCCGGCGGCAAGTATGCGATCGAGGGCTGGGTCAACAACCTCACCGACGAGGTGGTGCGCGGGGTGACCGTCAACACCACGCTCCGCGGCACCGGCGCGAACAACTCGCGCTCGGCCTTCACCCTGCCGCCGCGGCAGTACGGCGTCACGCTGCGCGCGAAGTTCTGAAGCCGCAGCACAGGTCAGCTCCGCAAAGGAGCGGGAGAGGGGAGCGGTTCGCCTGGGCGGGCCGCTCCTTTCTTGTTTTTCGAACCCGCCTCCGCGGGTTCGTCCTCGGTGCTGTTTCAAGTCCTGCGGACTTGAGCACCTGCGGCTCGCGCGCGTGCGCTCGCGGCGCCTTCGGCGCCGAACTCGCGCTTTCAGTTGTGTGAGAACTGGCACGAAAAGACGGCCCGTCGCGGGGCCGCCTTCTCAATTCTCAATCATCGCGCTGCTCCGGTCGCGTCAGCGACCGCAAGGCCGAACGGCCGCCCGCAGGTGCTCAAGTCCGCAGGACTTGAA
>NZ_LSJS01000030.1 GCF_001557325.1 Erythrobacter donghaensis | reverse complement strand
AACTGCGCCCGCAAGGGAATCCCCGCCGAGTCAAAACGTGGGGAAAACGCTCTAAGATCGACCAACTCTATCGTGGCTCTGATGCGCCCGGGAACTGGCCGATACGATGGTCAGGAGAGGGCAAACAGATTTCCCAAAACCGGCTATATCGAGGTGCGCAAGCCGGCGAGCGGGCTGAGCGCCAAAAGGAGTTCGACCCTGTAGATGAAGCGCTGCTCGAAAGCTTTCCTGCCTCCGACCCGCCAGCATTTACGGGCGCAACAATTGGCTAGGCCGAAAGATCGATGCAGTCGAAAATAAGCGAATATCAGGTGTCAAATCTAATCGACGAATTCGAATTGCGAACTCTCTCCGTTCCCTCATCCGTGCTTGAAGACGCAGTGCGGATCGTGTTGGTGGTGTTTCTCGCTTCGTTGGCGGCAGCTCTGCTTTCGCGCCTGATGCGGCGCATAGGACAGAAGATGACAAGCAAACGGAGTGATCCAGATTCTGTTAGGAGGGTTGCAACTGCATACAGGACTGGTCTGATGTTCGGGCGCATCGTGATATGGTCAGTTGGCGGGGTGACCTTACTCTCGATCATGGGCGTATCCATAGCGCCTTTGCTGACTGCTGCGGGAGTGGCCGGAATTGCAGCAGGTTTTGCCGCGCAGAGCCTGGTGAAAGATTATTTTTCCGGATTTATCATTCTGCTTGAAGGGCAGCTGCGCGTCGATGACATAGTCGAGATCGGTGGCCATATCGGCGTGGTAGAAGAAATCACGCTGCGAAGCGTTCGCCTGCGCGATTACGATGGCAACGTGATATTCGTGCAATGTGGGAACATTACCAATGTCGTGAACATGACCATGGAATATTCCAGGTCGGTGATCGATGTCGGTATCGCCTATCGCGAAAAGACAGACGAGGCGTTGGGCATTATGCACGGCGTTGCCTCGCAGATGGCTCAGGATCGCGCCTTTGCAGACCGCATAATTGATGAGCCCGAGATTGTCGGTGTGGAAGCGCTCGGTGACAGTGCCGTCATATTGCCACTGCGCCTGAAGGTGACGCCAGGATCACAATGGGAAGTGCGCAGGGAGTTCTTCCGCAGGATCAAGCAGGCATTCGACGAGACTGGCATCGACATACCATTCCCACACTTTACCCTGTATCCGGGGCTCCCGAAAGATGGCCCTGCCCCGCCGCTCAACATCATGCTTGGACAAACCGAGGCTGTGGTGAAGAATGCTTGAAAGACGGCCGCAAGGATAAACCAATGCTCGCGAATTTTCTGAGATTGCGCAAAATGACACGTGCCGAATGGTCTGCGATGTCTTTGTACGAGAAATTCGAGGACGCGGTCGTTATCGTTCTCAGCGGAATAATCGCAATCGTCGTTATTGCAGCGGTTTGGTCATTGATGCGCGAAGTTTTAACAAGCCTTGTCTTGGGCGCTCTCGATCCGCTCGATTTTGCCACTTTCCAGACTGTCTTCGGAATGATTTTTACCGTCGTGATTGCGCTTGAGTTCAAGCGCTCATTGCTCGTAGCTGCCGACAGGGGTTTCGGTATCCTGCAGGTGCGCACGATAATCCTGATTGCGCTGCTGGCAATTGTGCGCAAGTTCATCATCCTCGATTTGGCAGACACGAGCGCCGCGAAAGTCGCCGCGCTTTCAGGAGCTGTGCTGGCACTTGGTGCGGTATTCTGGCTCGTTCGCGATCAGGATCGGCAGGAGCGGCTTGAGCAGATACAGGAATAGGGCTGGTCTGAAGCTGTAACCAGCGCGGTTACAGACAGAAAAGGACAGGCGCGCCCTTGCGAGCGCGCCTGTCCGGCTTCCAAGAGAAATGGCAGCCTTAGAAGTCCATCGCCGGCATCGGCGCTGGCGTGTCTTCCTTCGGCAGTTCGGCCACCAGTGCTTCGGTGGTGATGAGCAGCGAGGCGACCGAAGCCGCATCCTGCAGCGCCGTGCGCACCACCTTCGCCGGATCGATGACACCAGACTTCACCAGGTCTTCATATTCGCCGGTCGCGGCGTTGAAGCCATGGTTGTAGTCGTCGCCTTCGAGCAGCTTGCCGACGATATAGGCACCGTCCTCGCCCGCGTTCTCGGCAATCTGGCGAGCCGGGGCGCGCAGGGCGCGACGCACGATGTTGATACCGGACTGCTGGTCGTCATTGGCGGCCTTGAGGCCCTCGAGCGACTTGAGCGCCCGGAGCAGTGCGATACCGCCGCCCGGCAGAATGCCTTCCTCGACCGCCGCACGGCGGCCCCGAATGCGGCAGCAATGCCGCCGCCGGTCGCCAAACCGTTCCACCATGTGCCGAAGCTGCGCATCACTCGTGCTTTCGCATACCTCGATTCGCGCACCTATCTTCAGTCTGTAGCAACTACAGACTCAAGGGGTTGGACTTGAAAATTGGCGAGGTGGCGAAACTGACCGGATGCAACATCGAGACCATCCGGTACTACGAACGCATTGGCGTTATCAGCTCGCCGCCACGCAAGGGTGCCTACCGCGACTACGGGTCGGAGGACGTCGAGCGCCCCCGATTCGTGAGGCGCGCACGCGAGTTGGGCTTTTCGCTCGAATAGGTTCAGGCCCTGCTCGATCTCGCGCCGCGACCTGACGAGAATTGCGACCGGATCCAAGCCATCGCTGCGCAGCACCTTTCGAATGTCCGCGCCAGGCTCGATGACCTTAGAGCCTGACTCGAAAGTTCATGTGATCTGGCAATGGCTTGCGATGAGGCGGGTGAGGCGGCGGATATGGGCGATGGTTGTCCACGCGGTGGAACTCTCGATAGTTCTTTCCCAGTCCTTTGCGAGCCGTCGGCATCTGCCGAGCCAGGCGAAGGTGCGCTCGACCACCCAGCGGCGCGGGAGCAGAACGAAGCCCCTGGCGGCGTCGCAACGGCGCACGATTTCGAGTGTCCATTGCCCGTGCCCCTGGAGCGCGCCGATGAGCTTGTCGCCCGCGTAGCCCCCGTCGGCGAACAGGTGGCGCAGCCATGGGAAGCGGTAGCGGATCGCCTTGATGAGATCGACCGCCCCGTCACGGTCCTGAATGCTGGCAACATGGATGGTGACGAACAGCATCAGGCCGAGCGTATCGGTGATGATGCGGCGTTTGCGGCCCATGATCTTCTTGCCCGCATCGTAGCCCCGTGGGCCGCCGCTCTCGGTGGTCTTGACGCTCTGGCTATCGATCACTCCGGCGCTGGGGCTGCCCTCGCGCCCTTCGATCTGGCGCGCAGCCATCACCAGCAGGTGATTGATCGTCTGCCACAGGCCGCTGTCGCGCCAGACATAGAAATAGCGCTGAACCGTCGAGAGCGGAGGGAAATCCTTGGGCAGCATCCGCCATTGGCAACCACTGGTCGCAAGATAGAGGATCGCGTTCATCACCTCGCGCAGGTCGGTGCAGCGCGGCCTGCCGCCGGGCTTCGCAGGCGGCAAAAGAGGCTCGATCAAGGCCCACTCGCCATCGCGCAAATCGCTTGGATAACGCAGGCCCGAACGGCTATGCTACCGCCGGGAGGTGTCGGTCCACATCGCTCATTCCTCGGTCGTTTCTGGCGAAACTCCGGGAAGCGAAGCTGTGCAAAGCACAATCAGCGATGCACCAGCGCGTCAAGCGCAACCAGCTGTCGATGCCGGATGTATTCTCCCCAAAAGTGCCGAACGGAAATTCCCCAGTTTGAGGTGAGCGTCAATTCGCTCCGGGGCTAGCCCCGGAGCGAATTGGCAACGACCCACACGGGTCACCCTTATGCTTCCCGGATCGACGGGAGGCGTGGCTGGTGATCAGACTTGAGGAAATTGTCATGATCCATGACTTGAAGCGGCAGGGACTGTCGGTGTCCGCGATTGCGCGGCAGACGGGCCTTGACCGCAAGACGGTACGCAAACACCTGGCCGGCGGCGTGAAGGCGCCGGTCTACAAGCCTCGACCACCGCGTCCGCGTGAGCTGGAACCCTATGAGCCGTACCTTCGCGATCGCGTCGCGCTGTATCCCGAGTTGTCTGGCAAGCGCTTGTTCCGCGAAATCGCTGCGATGGGGTTCAAGGGCGGCTACACGACTGTCACGGACTTCCTGCGCCAGTGCCGCCCGCCGCGAGTGGTCCAGTTCGAGCGGCGCTTCGAGACACCGGCGGGACGGCAGGCCCAGGTCGACTTCGCCCAGTTCAAGGTGGCGTTCAGCGATAAGCCGGGTGTGACCCGGATCTTCTGGCTGTTCTCGATGGTGCGGGGCCATAGCCGCTGGCTGTGGGGCCGGTTCTGTCCGACCCAGGATCTGCAGACGGTGATGCGCTGCCACATCGACGCCTTCGATGCGATGGGCGGTGCCCCGTCGGAGGTGCTTTACGACCGCATGAAAACCGCGGTGATCGATGAGGATGCCGAAGGTATCGTGATCTACAATCGCTCGCTGGTCGCCTTGCTGGACCATTACGGCGCTTTGCCGCGTGCATGCAGGCCCTATCGGACGAAAACCAAGGGGAAGATCGAACGGCCTTACCGCTATATCCGTCAGGACTTCTTCCTTGGCCGCACGTTCCGCAACGCTGATGACCTGAATCGGCAGTTCCGCGAATGGCTGGACACGGTTGCCAATGTTCGGCTGCATGCCACGACCCAGCGGATCGTGAGCGAGCACTTTGCCGAGGAGCAACCCGCACTGACGGCCTTGCCTGCCGCTCCCTACAATGCCGTGCTCACGATCGAGCGGCGGGTGAGCCATGAAGGCATGGTCTCGGTTGGCGGCAATCTGTACTCGGTGCCCGACGCCACGCGCAAACGGGTCGTGGAAGTGCAGAACCATCCTCGTGAGATCAGGATCTTCGAGGATCGCAAGCTGATCGCGGTGCATCCGGTTCTGGATGGTCGCAATCAGCGCCGGGTTAATCCTTCCCATCGGCGGCTCGCTCAGCCCCGTGCGGCAACAGTGGCGCCGCCTGCAGGGCTTGAGATTACCAGGCGCTCGCTGGGCTTCTACGAGGCGGTAGGGCGGCGACTGGCCGGCAGCGAGGTGCGGCCATGACGGAGATCATCGACCGTATCCGCACCAGCTTGGTTGGCCTGAGAATGCCCCGCGCGCTTGAGGTGCTTGACCATACCATGCGTTGTCTGGAGCGCGGTGAAATGACCGCGCTTGAAGCCATCGATATCCTGCTCTCGCATGAGTATGGCAATCGGGAAAGCAGGCGCTTCACTGTCGGGCTCAAGACTTCCCGGCTCATGCCCATGAAAACCCTGGAAGGCTTCGACTTCTCGTTCCAGCCTTCGCTGGATCGCGGCCGCATCCTCGCACTGGCGCAGCTCGACTTCATCGAGCGCGGCGAGGTGGTCCATCTGCTGGGACCGCCGGGCACGGGCAAGAGCCATCTGGCGACAGCCTTGGGCGCGGAGGCTGTTCGGGCGGGCAAGAGGGTCTACCGCGCCAGTCTGGCCGAGGTCATCGACATGCTGGTGCGCGCCGAGCGCGATGGGCGGCTTCCTGAACGGCTCCGGTTCTTCAACCGGAACACCCTCCTGATCGTAGACGAGATCGGCTACCTTCCGGTGACGCCCGGCGGTGCCAACCTCTTCTTCCAGCTGGTCAACTCCCGTTACGAGAAGGGGGCGATGATCCTCACATCCAACCGCGGCTTTGCGGAATGGGGCGAGGTGTTCGGGGATCCGGTGGTGGCAACGGCCCTGCTCGATCGCCTGCTGCACTATGCCATCGACATCCAGATCGAGGGCGCAAGTTACCGCTTGCGCGCTCACTCCGACCTCGTGCCCGAGCACACCAGAGCGATCTCCGCCATCACCCCGCCGCCGCCGCCAAAAAGACGCGGGCGGCCACCAAAGGAGCGCACCCACGATCACTGGAACGGCTGATCACCGAAAACCCAAACTGGGGAATTTTAACCCGGCACTTCTGGGGAAATTTTAGTCAGCGTTGACACCAGCTGATATCTCACAACTACTTTTGAGGACAGGCTCTAAGGGTCCAAACTCAATCAGCCTCTTGAAAATCTGTTCGCACATAGATTCAGGGGTTCTCCGCTGAAGCAGGAGGCCATTGGAGATCTCGCGTTCGTTGTTCTGGCTGTCGGATGAAGCATGGGGCGCAATCGAGCCCCACCTGCCGCAGAACCAGCCCGGAGCGCGGCGGGTCGATGATCGCAGGGTTATCTCCGGGATCATTCACATGCTCAAATGCGGCGGCCACTGGGCTGATTGCCCCACCGAATACGGCCCGGCCGACAACGTACTACAACCGCTGGAACAGGTGGAGCCGCCGGGGCATCTGGACCCGCATCCTGGCGGCGCTGACCGAGGAAGGCTGGATCGCGGAGACTGGACAGATCGACAGCAGCTACATCAAGGCTCACCGCAGTGCTGGTGGGGCAAAAGGGGGGCGCGAGCCAATGCCATTGGCATCTCGCGTGGCGGCAGGACGACCAAGATCCACGCGCTTGTCGATGTTCTCGGACGCCCGCTTCGCCTCGTCCTGACACCGGGCAACACGTCGGACGTGAAAGGCGCGGACCTGCTGATTGGCGAGACCATCGGAATGAAGCGGGTGATCGCCGACCGTGGCTACGACGCCAATCGCATCAGGGCTGCCTTGCGCGAACAGGGTACCATCCCTGTCATCCCCGGTCGACGCAACCGCAAGCGCCCTATCCAGTATGACGAACGCCGCTACAAAGATCGCTGGCGAGTCGAGGCCATGTTCTGCCGCCTCAAGGACTTCCGCCGCATCGCTACCCGCTACGACAAGCTCGCCAGAAACTTCCTTTCAGCCGTAAGCCCCGCTGCCGCCGTCGCATTCTGGCTTTGAACGAGTCATCGTGTAATTTGTGGCTGCTTCCTCGGGCCGGCTGAGCGGCGCACCTTCTGGTTGTCAGACCTGAAGGAAGGAAGCAGCCATGAAACACTATGCCGGAATCGACCTGTCGATGGAAACGTCGCACGTCTGCGTCATCGACGCTGAGGGGCGGAAGATCGGGACACACTGTGTGGACAGTACTCCGGAGGCAATCGCCGCGGTGCTGGAACGCCATGGTCCCATCGAACGCGCGGTCATCGAGACGGGCCGGATGAGCCCGTGGATCGCGCTGGGCTTGCGCGAGTTGGGCGTTGCCATCGTCTGCATCGACGCGCGTCAGGCGCATCAGAGCTTGAAGGCGATGAAGGCCAACAAGACCGATCTGCACGATGCGGCCGGGCTTGCCCAGCTGGCGCGTACCGGCTTCTACAAGGACGTGCATGTCAAGTCGCCGGCCGCGCACGGAGTGCGTTCGGTGATCACCGCCCGCGGCCATCTGGTCGAAGCACGCGTCCGGCTCGACAACACGATCCGCGGCCTCTGCGCCACCTTCGGGATCAGGCTCGGCGCGGGCCAGGGCGAGCGGTTCCTCGCGCGAATGCGAGTGGCTGCTTCTGTCCCCGGCCTCTGCCAAGCGGTGGCGTCGCTCCTTCGGGCCCGCGAGCGCCTCGTGGAGGAGATCGGGCAGATGGATCGCCAGCTCAAAGCGATCAGCCTGGCTTCTCCGGCCAGCCAGGCCCTGATGAGCATCCCTGGCGTGGGTGTGCAGACCTCCGCTGCGTTCGCCGCCGCTGTTGATGATGCCAGCCGGTTCAAGTGATCGCGAACGGCTGGCGCGTACTTTGGCCTGGTTCCACGCCGACACCAATCGGGAGAGCTCGGCTGGACAGGACGCATTACCAAACAAGGCGACGGGACGGTCCGCAAGCTCCTCTACGAAGCGGCCAACTCGATCTTGACGCGCACACGCCAGAACTTTGCGCTGAAAAGCTGGGCGCTCAAGATCGCAAAGCGGCGTGGGCTGCGAAAGGCCCGAGTTGCGCTAGCCCGCCGCCTCGCTGTCATCATGCACGCCATGCTGCGTGACGGGACCTTGTTCGAGGCCTGAGTTGAGGTAGTATCCCGATGCCAGTGGTGATGCTCTCGAGCTGACCCGATGGCGGTGTCCCGCGAGGGAACGCAGGGACGGACGATCTGCGAAGGTCGACAGAGGGGCCACCAAGCCCGCTTCGAGTCAATGCAACGTCCGGCCTTTTGAGACCCGATAAAGCACCACCGATCCTCGCATCGGCGAGTGCGGATAGATCCTTGAAACTCTCAAGGGACAACCGCCAAGCGACCGCAAATTACAGATCTGGATCCTTACGTCCAGATATGCTTACCACCCGAAACACCGCCCCTGTACCAGCCTCTCGAACCAGATCGACACCCATTCCGTCCCAGTGGTAGTCGAGGTGACGTCCCTGAGTGGGGTCGGATGCACAATCCGGGTAGAACAAGCCGACACATTCACCACCCGGATGCCGGATGCTCGGATAGACAAGACCTTCGGCCCCGCCCCCTTTGAGTTCAACAGCCCGTGCATGCGATGCAGCATGGTTGTCGGGATTAAGCGCGGGATTGCCTGCGGCAAGGCTCCTGAGATCGTGAAGATCGGCGCTTACCGAAAGGATGATCTCACGGAACTGTGATGTCCAGCCTGGCGCTTCTACAGTGCGAGCCATGAAGCGGGCATGGTGATGGATTGTCTCGAACAGCGCAGTTTCGAATACATCCCCCGCGTATAGCACGCCGTAGGTCCCATCGGTGAAGCGACTTGGTCGGTCGGTGCTGACATGCGTGAACGGGGCCATCAGATAGGATGCGCCGTTGCCCCCTACCCGACGGTCTGCAGGTACCAGATCGAGATTGCCGATCGTCGCCATGATGCGAGGATTGGTTTTTTGCTCGGCGGAGATCAGCAGCGGCCAATCTGCAGGGTCTGCGATGTCTTCGAACAGGTCAATCGGTGGAAAGGCACTGCGGATAATCCGTACAGCACCTTTCCACTCGACCTGGGCAACCGGAATCGCCTTGGGATCAATCACCAGGCACCACGTTCGGCATCAAGATAGCGACGCACCCGCATGATATCGGTCAGCTCGCCGCCAAGCATGACGTCGAGCGCACTCGCTCCGGCAAAGGCGGCGTTACCTGCCTTGATCCAGGCGTAGCCACGTTGGGCTTCGGAAAAGATGATCCTCAGCGCCTTGTGGATACCCATCAGGTTGGAGAGCCGCGCCGCACCATCGCGCGAGACACGGCCCGGCCCCTCAGCTTTCCACCGTCGATAGGAGCGAACCGGCATGTCGAGCAAAGTCGCTGCCTGCTCGTCGGTGAGTTCCCATTTCCCAAACAGGTTCAGCACGGCGCGGAACATCGCCGCTGCTTCCTCCTGAGTTATAGGATCGGGCCGGAAGGCATGGGGGACGGTTTCAACGGGTTGCAGTGCCAACATGAGCATTCTCCATATGGCATCATATATCACTTTTGATGCCAATTGGCAATATAGGTGTGCCTCATCCGACAAGTCCCGCCAAGACCGCCACCGCGCTCGTCGTCGGGACGAAAAGTCGCGTCTGATAGCGTATGATCTCGGTGAAGCACCCATGTGCCTTGTACCAGTCGAGGCGCGACGCCGACCAACCAGCCAGTTCGAGCCGCTGCGCGCCATTGACGAGGCTGCGCTTGAGCGTAAGCGCTTCGCGGCTTTTGATTTGCATCGGTCGCCCCGTCCCGAGCACCGCATCGACGATTTGCTCTGCCGAAAAGGCATTTTCGTCTTCGAGCCCAAGCGCCTGGCACAGTTCGGGCACGCAATGGAGCGGAACCTCCCGGCCTAACAGCGAGCGTCCGTCTCGCGCCGAGATCCGGCTGACCCGAACATAGTCGGAAGGTAGTTTGTCCCACACCGGAAGCAGCAGGCCGGTTGCAAGATGCAGGCGCTCGCGCTTGTGATTTGAGGCGGCGTCATCGACCTCCACCTGCCATAGGCGGCGAAATTCGGTTGGATCCACCGTTTCCCAATTGCTCTCTTCGAGTTGATCGGCGGTGATGTGCCCATGCTTCAAGGGACGGACAAGCTCGAAGCGGGCCACACGC
The DNA here is from genome assembly GCF_001557325.1 of Erythrobacter donghaensis. GTDB lineage: Bacteria > Pseudomonadota > Alphaproteobacteria > Sphingomonadales > Sphingomonadaceae > Erythrobacter > Erythrobacter donghaensis_B. The sequence goes on along the minus strand of NZ_LSJS01000030.1, from coordinate 1,239 downwards.
ATACCTTCGTCGGTGAGCAGACTGCGCGCAGGGACAAGCAGCCCGATCCGGCCTGAGCGCGCATTACGCAGAAGTTGCTGACGCGCACCTGAAAAGCCGTAGAGTTCCTCGAGCCGTTCGATACGCAAAGGCTTGAGCGCGCGGGCGATCTCGAGTTCGAGGAGATGCGTAGTCGCACCCGACAGCGCATCTGTGCGCAGTAGCGTATCGGTCAGCACCTCGAAATGCTCGACCGCAATGGTCTCGACCCCAATGTCGAGCGTGCCGGCCTGGCGTGCTGCATCGATCCGCGCTTCGACGAGGCCGAGAAACTCATCAAATATGCCGTTTTGCAAAGCAATCGGCAACGCGAGGATGCGGTTGAGCCAGCGCTGGATGGTTGGCAGGTCATCGACCATCCCGCCGTCGGGCCCTTCGACGCTGAGCCCGCTCAATTCCTCAAACCGAGAGAGTGTAACGGCTTCCAGTTTGCCTGCGAACAACAGGCCAAACCAGCGATGAAGCGCCTCCTTGGCGTAGGCGCTCTCGAGATTGTCGGCAGGATCGAAGAGGTTCTGCCCACCCGTCTGGCGCTGCCCGCGGGTTAGCGCGCCGAGGCTGTCTAGCCGACGTGCAATGGTCGATATAAACCGACGTTCGCCACGCACATCGGTTGTCACCGGGCGGAACAGCGGGGCCGATGCCTGATTGGTGCGGTTGGTACGGCCAAGGCCCTGAATTGCGGCATCGGCCCGCCAGCCCGGCTCAAGCAGGAAGTGGACCCGGCGCATCTGGTTCTTTGCCGCAAGGTCGGCATGATAACTGCGGCCGGTGCCACCGGCATCGGAGAAAACCAGAATCCGCTTTGTCCCGTCCATAAAATCTCGCGTTTCGGCGACATTGGCGCGCGGAGAGCGCGACTGGAGTACCTGGCGTCCATCGCGCCCGACGATCAGGCGGCGGGTACGGCCGGTGACTTCGGCGACCTGATCGACACCGAACCGTTCGATGATCGCATCGAGCGCCGTCGCGATCGGCGGCAAGGCACAGAGCTGTTCGATCATGCGATCGCGCGCGGCAAGCGCCGAACGGCAGAGAACAGGAGCACCGTTCTCATCACTCATCGGTTCAGACCGTGCATTGCCGTTCTCGTCCGTAAACACGGACATCAACCGAACCGGAAAGCTTTTGGTGAGGTAATCGACCACGTATTCTTTGCAGTCGCAGTTTATGTCGAGCGTGGCGGCGAGAGACGCAGGT
>NZ_LSJS01000303.1 GCF_001557325.1 Erythrobacter donghaensis | reverse complement strand
GCTTTGCGGGCGGATGTGCATGACAGGCTCGAGGCTGGCGATGCCGCCTTCCGCCTGATCGATGATCTCCCGGATCGCGCGTACCGGCAAATCCACGAGCAGGGCATGATAGGCGATCTCGGGCAGCCGGGCACGCGAGATGATCTGCCCGCCGCGTGCGGTCACTGCCGCGCGCACTTCATCTTCCCGTGCCTGGGCCTGAACCTCAGAGGCTCGGTAGATCAATTCGATCTCCAGCGGGACAAGCTCGTCCTCGCCGCGCTCCTCGATCTCCTCGGCGAGAAAACTGGCGTCGATTCGTTGGACCCTGTCCTGAGGCCCCCATGGTCGCAGATCGCGAAGCAGTTCGAACACGCCACGCCACGGCGTCTCCCCGAATTGCAGTTGATCGGCGTTCCAGCGCCTCCAAAGAGAGAGCAGTTCTGCGAGCGCGCGTGCGTCCGGAACAAGGAGGTAGGCAACGGGCTCCTTGTCGTCGTCGCTGCCTAACTCCTCCTCGTCGATCAGTTCGAGGCCGGGCACGCGCTGAACGGCTGCGGCAAAATTGTTCACCGAGCCACGGACTTCGAAGACGAGCAATCTCTCCGGTGCCAGGGCAGCCGGATCGGCACGCAGTTCGAGACCGCCCGGATCTCGCGCCAAAGCCTGGGCCAGGCGGTCGAATTTTGGGGCAAATGTGGCTTGCTGGCGATCCCGAGGGAAAGATTCAGGTGGTCGGGGAAATTTTTGCTGACCGGCGGGGCGTTGTCTTGATTGGTCTGGCGTCAGCCTCAGCAGGGGCTTGGTTGGATCGCTCGCCATCTACATTCCCGGGCCGTACGCGCGATTTCCATAGTTCAAGCTCTGTCTCGAGCGCATCATCGATCCCAATCTCCCCCAAACCCAATATCTGCCTGCGCCTCACATTTTGGCACAGGTCGAGCGCTTCGGCATAACTTACTTCGCCAAGGCGGGTCGCAAGCTTCTGTACAGTCATGCGCGGAGTTTCAGGCCAGCCAGAGATGACCCTGTCCAAAAACACCTCAAGCAGTTTACGATCGGGCTGTGGAAAAGCTAACCGCATCTGAAAGCGACGCCATACCGCGCGATCAAGCAACTCTGCATGATTGGTAGCCGCAACAACTATAACATACGGCGGCAATTGATCGAGTTGCATGAGCAAGAACGAGACCACGCGCTTGATTTCGCCGGTTTCATGGGTGTCGCCACGCTCTTTACCGATAGCATCAAACTCGTCGAAAAATAGGACGCTCGGCTGTGTGCGCACATAATCGAACAGTTTGCGAAGCCGGGCGTTGGTCTCACCAAGGTAACTGCCGATCAAAGCATCATAACGCACGACGAAGAATGGTAAGCCCAGCGCCTCCGCGATTGCCTCAGCAAAGGACGTCTTCCCGTTTCCAGGAGGCCCGGAAAGCAGAATCCGATGCCGTGGCTCATAGGCATGTGCGCGCAAAACATCAGCACGCATGTGCTCTTCGATCAGCTGACGACCATTCTCGCGCGCTGGCAACGAAAGGAGCAGATCATCAAATCTAACCCGCGCTTCGATTTCGATGATCGTGTCTCGACCTGGCCCGACCTGAGGCTGGGAGGTCGTGAGAGGCGGCGGCGTTACCGGCACGGTGCTTAGTGCGCGTTCGATGCGATCTGCAACGATGTGGTGATTTTTGGCTCGTTCGTCCGCCGCAATGGCCTCGGCCGCTGCGCGCAGCGTCTCACGGTCGCCAGCAACGCTGGCGCGAACGAGCGAGACAAGATGATCAGCGCGGGCCATTTTCTATGTTTCAGTCACTCAATCGGCAGGATCAAAATCGACTACCTGGGGAATCTAATGAAATTTTCCTGCGGTGTAATCAATTATTCGCGATCCAGCTCTAGCAGACCTAGCACGATAACGCCTCTGTCATATGTGACGCTCCGTAAGGGTACCTGAAACCAGGGACCATCGTGGCGCAAGCCAGCATTCCATAGCCTAGATTCTCTATAGAAAGCCCTCACCGGCGTGGTTCTCGAACAACGCGGCATCGCGAACATAACCGAGGAGCACCTCCACCTTCTTCTGACGCGATACCTCCTGCATCTTGGGCAGCGAGGCTCCGGCCTTGGCCGCCTCGGTCAGAAACCCTGAGCGCAGTGAGTGCGCACCGACTGCGGCAGGATCGAGCCCAACCTTTTCGGCGTAGCGCTGGATCAGGCGGGCAACCGAGCGATCCGACATGGGCTCCTTGGTCATCATCCCTTGTGCGTCGGTGCGGTAGAACAATGGACCAGCCTCCCCTCCCCTTACGCTGAGCCATTCGTTGAGGCGGGGACCGGGCTTGAGCACCTTGCCCGAGGGAACCGCGATGACCTGCCCTGCCCCCTCCTGGTCGGTCTTGGAATGCCGGATCGTCAGCTTGAGCCCCTCGCGCACCAGTTCGAGGTCAGCCAGCTGTAGCGCGACCAGTTCGGAACGCCGCAACGCCGCCGCCAGCCCAAGTGCCATGACCGCCCGGTCGCGGATAGCCCGCGGACTCTGGCCTTCGGCCGCTGCAATCATCCGCGCGAGATCAGCTGCCAGAATAGCGCTCTTCTTGCGCGTTGGCCGCGCACGCTGCTCGCGGCGGATCCCAGCAAGTGTGTCAGCAATCACATCGCGCGGATCTCGATGCTGGGGTGCTACCTGACCTGCCTGCCTGTGGTGCCAGGCGATGGCGGCAAGGTGCCGCCCGATAGTGCTGTCCGCCCTCCCCGCCTGCGCCAGCGAGGCAAGGTATGTGGCAACTGCCTCCGGCATAGCCGGCATAGGCTCAAGATCGCGCACCCAGCACCATTCTTCGAACTGCCGCCAGTCGCTGTCATAGGCTCGGACAGTGTTGGCCGCCTTGGAGCGCGCCCGGTATGAGCGGGCCACTTCGATTTCAGCCGCGAGCTGCGGCGGGATCACATTCCCCAAGGGCGCGAGCGCAGCCTCATCTGAGAGCCCCAAAGCCTTGCTGCTATCATCATCCAAGGCGACACTCCTCCAGCTTCAATGCAGCTGCTGTGCCCTGCCCTTGCCTTCGGGCCGGGGCGACATCGCAGCGCATTTCGCCTGCTTTATATAGATTAGCATGTCGTCCGTGAAGGGCGCTTATCGGACAGCAAATCCACCGTACAAGCTGGGTATACTTTTTACGCCATTTATATACTATCTGGCCGATGGTATCCGCCCCAGCACCCTGGCAACTGACGCTTGCCCGCATCGAAGGCGCCCTCCCCTTCATCTCGCCCGAGCTGTCCGAATGCCTTGCGCTGGCCTCACTCCGTCGCCTCTGGCGCGTGCATGTGCGCGATTATCCGTTTGATAATCTTGGAATTGAACACAATCCGGGGCTTGAGGCCGACGAGCTTGTGCGCTCGTGGTATTCCGAAGAACGCCGCCAGTTCTTGTCGTGGATCAGCCGGCGTGGTCACCCTCCCCTCGCCCGTGCTGCCAAGCTGGTTATGGCCGCGAAAAATCACTCCGAAGGATTCAGCGAGACATACAGGCCTGCTGATCGCGCGCTCGAACGGCTCGACGCGCTGCTGCCGAGCCGCGATCCGATGGGCACCCTCCTTGAATGGTTGGCGGAGCTGCGCACTGAAGAAATCGATTTCCTCGAAGGTGGCAGTGAGATGGTCCAGGTCGGTAGGTTCGCGGTAACACGTATGGCACCGCGTGGAGCGGCCTGGGCGGCATCGCTCGCTGCTGCCATGCGGCCGCACTTGTTTGGGTTGGGCTCGGCGCCAATGGCGCTTGCTGGGGTCATGCCGCGGGCTCTGTTCCGTGAACTTCACGAGGAACCCCTGCCCGTCCTATTAGGCCGTGCGCTTCAGGCTACCGCTGAGAGTGCAGGCGCTGACCTCCGTGCCATGCAAAGGGCTCACCTGCAGGCTGAGGGAGCACTTTCAGGCCTGTACGCCTCCTCGACGGCTCCCCTAGCTTGGCGTCTGGTAGCCGGCATCGGACCTCTCACCCGTGCGGAGCTTGCCAGAGGCCTTGGGGTGACCAAGCGAACCGCTTCACAATCAGTTGCGGCTATGGTGACTGCCAGCATGGTCAGCCTTCGAACTTCCGATGGCGCAATCGTCCCAACGGACACGTGAACGTATCATGGACCCCGGAATACTTCCCGGTAGCAAACGCCAATTCGTTGATGTGAGGTCGCTCTGCGACGCAGCAACTGTTCTACGAACTTTGTCGCCCTGCCTGCGTCGGCGAAGGATAACTTGCGTCGCTGTCCACGCGTTCCAATCCGCCCCCACGAGAATTCAACAATCGTGACACCGAACAGGTCCTGGCTTCGAGATATGGCGTACCGCCTTGCAACATTGAGATCGGGATCTTTGGCTTCGAGCCAAATCTGACATTCCCTTTGTCCATCCTCTAACATGCGGAGGACTATGCGATAGCCACGTGAAGTTAGGCCAATCGGAAGTTTGAATCACAGGTCCCTGTCGTGATTCACGGAATCGATCTTAAGGCTGTGACCAGCGCTAATCTGCCAAGGTGCCATGCCGGTGGAAGGTACGCATTGCACGCAAAGCGGTCATTGTCGAAGGGATATGTCGACCTTCCTTAATCTTGAATCAAATCAATAACAAATCCGCCGCAGGCGTGAACGTTAGGGGATTTAGATTCTAAGGTTAAGAGGTTACCTGCTCGCGATCAGTCTGCAAACTCCTGATTTCTCGCGAGTCGGGGCGGCTATGCCGAATCTGAAAACACGATGTTCTGTTTCTGATAGCACGACCGCCAGATTCTAATAACACGTCATCTGATGCCTGATCATACGTTCGCCACCTCCCCGCCCTGTTGATAACTTTGAAAGCGCGGCTGAGAACGTGAGGCCAGAGGATCAGTTAGCGTTCCGATTCACATATGATGCGCCGATCCCAAACTTTCTGATCCCCCATTTGCCCCTATGCTGAAACAAACGTGTTTTCGGAAATGTGGTATTTCCGGTCGAACGTGTTTTCAGGAATGGTTTTTGGAGGCATTTTCCATCGCCCAGCTTGAAGGCCGACCTGTCGGGTTTCTGGATCGCAGTGACCGAAGTGGAGCCTAAGGCGATCTGCCAGCTGGCTTGAGCGCTGCACAGTAGATCGCTGATTTCAGTCAAAGATGGACGGCAGAAGCACGGCCGTAGGGTCCATGCCGGTGCTCTTGGGCATAGTCAGCGATTTCTTAGCAGGCGCCGAACGTAGACGCGATCCTCTGATCGGGCGGGCTAAGCGAAGTGATTCCCGAAAACACGTTCGCTAGCTGCCGTGCATGATGAGACTGTTCTTATTGTTACGATAGATCGCTATGCCTGCGGCAGAGCGTAATCAGGCCTGAAGCCGAGCGGCAGCTCTACCAGCCCGCCGGGCGCCGCTACCAAGTCCTGCAGAAGGTCGCGATCTTCAAAAGCCCGGAAGCGTATGCTTGTTGCGCTCGTGGTGCTTCTTCATGAAGCCGTAGAACCGTTTCGAGTAGTTCCTTGGCAACTCATGCGGATTGCTGTTCAAAAAGGAATCGAATTGCCGCATCAGCACATCGAGATCCCAACCAGGACATTCAGCACGGATGGCCTGATAGATTTCGGGGTCAAGAGTGTCCTGCGCGCCCCCTCCCCTTCGCCGTGACTGAGATTGGCTTGCATTGCTGTCCAATGCCGCTGATGCATCGGCTTGCTGTTCGGGGCGCAAGCTCGCGCTCGTTGTTGCAAGGAGCTTGCGCACGAGGGCAGGATCAACGAATTCCTGCGGAGGGCTGACCTTGGCTGCCTTTTCGGGGGTTGCGCGCTGAATGCGCTGGGCTCTGCTCTCCGTGGTGACAGAGCCACTGCCCTCGGTTTTTCCAGAAGGTTTTTCGAGATGGCGACGCATCACCATCTTTAGCTTTGGGCGCGGCGTCTCTGCTCCAATGACCTCCAGACTGATATCCGGTAGGTTGTTAGCTCGCGCCAATTCAAGAATCTTGTTCTTGAACGAGGGTAGGGAGCTTTCGCTGCCGCTTTTCTGATGAAGAGTTTCGAAGCCAATCGTGAAACCTTCTGGCCCATTGCCACCAGCGTGCTTGCGAGCTGCGCGGTAGAGCCATTTCCCAAGTCCGCTCGTTATCTCGAAATACAAAGGCGAAATCGCAAGGACATTCCGCTTGTCCATGACCCCGTCGAAGAACCACTTGGAAAGCGTGATTTCCATCCCAAGCGAACGCTGGGTTCGCTCATCAACGAGATGAGTATAGCTATCGATCCACGAAAATGTGGTCTCGCGGGATTTGGAGTTTGCTCGGATGTTCGTCTTGATCGTCGTGGCCTGAAGACGATCAAGCGCTGCGATCAGTCGCTCATAGGCGCGCCCGCTTACACCCCAGCAGATTCGCTTGAGGAGATCGCCAGGTTGAACACGAATGGTCGGCGACAGGTCGTTGTCACCCCGCTCGCGCAATTCGTTGAGGTGAGACGCCAGATAGATCATGATATCTGCATCCCAGATGGTCGCCATCCCATAGGCTGGGTTGGCTGATACATGGACGGTGACCGACTTGTCCGGGCTGAGGTACTCAATGGGTTTCAGGCGCTTCTTCTTCGAAAGGCTGAAGAAAGGACGCTGCATGGTCTCCTGATAGTCCCGCAGCGAGATGTCGCTGAAATCAGGCAGCGTGAAGAACATCTCAAACTGCACCCGGCGACCGGAGGAGGACTGATCTTTCTCGCTCACGTTCTTCGCCTAGTAAATCTGCCGCTGTCCCACATGTGGGACAAGTGGGCTAAACATATGAAATAAAACGATAAAAGCCACATTTTCAGAGTGGTGAAGGCATGGCCATAGGTGGGTTCGAAACCCTCCTTCATGGGGCAGGCCTTTTTAGAATCTTCGCCTTCTCAATCAGAGGGCGCAATGCATCGAGGATTTCGTCAGCGCTCAAATCAGTGGGGTTGATCGTTATCGTGAGCCCTCGTGCACGATCCTTTTCGATGACACCAATGGACGATCCTGCGGCTTCGATTACGGCTTTCTGGGCACGGCCAGGCCTGCCCGAAACTGCCTTGAGCAGACGGACAACAACCTGAGGGCCAGAAATTGGCTCTTCGTCTCCGGATTGCCGGAAACTTTGTTCCGCAGCGATTTGCTTTGCTGCTTCCTCCATCCTGGGGCGCAGCGATGGGTTGCGTATGGCTGGAAGAAGCTTGTCACCGTACCGGACCTGAAGTTCCATTGGCGAGGCAAATGCGCTTACGATTGTTTGCGGGATCTCTGTCAGGCCGATGTACCGGGCGAGCGTAGATTTCGAGATCTTCACGCGTTCAGCAAGCCGTGCCTGAAGGCCATCGTAATAGGTGTCGACTGCTGCCTTGTAGTTCAAACCGCGTTCTAAGTCTGAGATATCTTCCCTCTCGCGGTTCTCGATATCAGCAAGGCGGAACGCAGCTTCGTCATCGAGATCTTCGATAATCGCTACGAGCTCGATATCCGGGTAGTGATTGGCGTTGAGCCACGCGACAGCCCAGTGACGCCTTGTGCCAATGATCAGTTCGTACTGCAGCTCACCTTGCTGTTTCCGACGCACGACTACTGGGATGCGGTTCCCGTTTTCTGCTTGGATCGACTCAATCAGAGATCGCAAACGGGGTTCGGTGAGCTGTTCGTAATCACGGGCGTTTCCCGGCCAGATCGAACATTCTGCAGGTTTAAGCCGGATGGTCGGGCGCTTGACCATCCGCGCTGCTTCCGTGAAGCCTTCAAGCCGACGTGTTGTGAAATTGCGCGATGCAGTTGCCCCTGCAGCGTCCTTGGCTTCAGAGACGGAAGGCTGGTCAGGGGCAGGGGAGGCGAGGGCCTCGCCAATCAATGAACGACGGCTCACGCTGCAACACTCCCTGCCGTGTCAGATGACCGTCTCGAAATGCTCTTCGACGGCCACTGCTCGTGTATTTCGTTCAGAACTTCTCCGAAGACTGCGTTGAGATTGTCCCGGCAACGCTGGTAGGTTGCGTGCGCTGCTGAAGGCTTGCTTTCATAGATCGACCGGAATGCTTGAGTAGCATTCTTGATTTCCTCAGAAGCCAGGATCGGCTGATTCAGCAGGAAATTGGCATATGTGGCCTTCATCATCTTCCACATGTCGGCTTCACCCGGCTTGCTGGGGGTGTAGGCCGAGCAGACGACGCGAATGAACCCATAATCAACAGGCGTTCCGTGATCCTCGAGGATCTCGATATTCTCGGCGATGGTGTCCATGAAATGGATGGTTGAAAGATAGTCGAGCTGCCTTGCCGGAACCGGGATGAGCATACCTGTTGCGGCGGCCATCACATTGAGGCCCAGGAACCCCATGGCCGGCGGAGGATCGAGCAAGACGACGTCGAAGTCCTTGATGATACTGTCGATGCCAATACGGAGACGCTGAAGTCCCTCGCGCACTGCTTGTCCGCCCTCCGTCAACGTTGCCGTGAGGTCCCACTCTGCATCCTGCAGGCCAAGGCTTGACGGCACTATTTTGATTGTAGGCCAAGCGGTTTCTCGGATTGCCTTCCTGAAATCATCGAATGTACTGCGAGGCGACAGGAAGTTTCCTAAAGTCTCCTCTTCGTCGATAAGTGCTTCGGGCTGGATGTCGAACATAGTTGTCGTTGACGCCTGCGGATCGCAGTCGATCACGAGAACGCTATATCCGTTCAGTGCGAGAAAATCGGCGAAATGCTTGGTAATCGTACTCTTGCCGACGCCGCCCTTGAAATTCTGCACGGCTACTACGACCGCATTCTCATGGGCTAGCTTGCCCGGATGAATGTTCAGCGCCCTGCGAATATGAGTAAGGTCTTCGAGCGTGTAATAGCGACGGCCATTGTTAAGCTGCTTCGGAGGCGCGAGACGTCCCTCCTTCTCTGCCTTGGCAAGCGCTTCAGGCGTTCTTCCGACCAATTCCGCTGCCGCCGTAGGCCCAAACGTGATATCCAGGACCTTGCGTTCATCAGGTTTGAACACCACAGCTTTGACCCGATCGCGCATCATTTCGCAGGATCTGGTCATATTTCGCAGTGTGTTCACGGTGTAGGACATGCGTCTGCCTTTCGATGAATCGCAGTTCTGCGACCCAGTTCGTGTTTTATGATCATTTTTGGCGGTAGAAGTCAAACCGATATCATCGGGATGGTGCCGGTCCCGAATTCCCGGCGCTGCCGGGCACCCCTTGTCGCATAGCCTGTGGTGATCACGGGCTCATAACCCCGAGGCGAGAGGGGAGGGGGATGGCCTGATGCGGTTCAGCATCAGGAGCAGACCGTGACCGACCATTTTGAACAATCCAGCCAGAAGCTGGACGCAGCAATCACCGAAATCCAGCACGCCATCGCCACCGGACTGGCGAACAAGCCACGCCTGTTTGAGGCGATGCGCCAGCTCTACGGGGAGGGCTCCGCAAACGGCGCCTGGAGCCAGAGGGACGCTTTTGACCTGCTCGAGGCGGCATTGACGCGCCACGTGGCCGGACTGCTGAACAAACCTCAGATGCTGACTCAGATTTCGGAGATCAGTGCGCTTATCGAGGCACTGCCGACACATACGGTCAGAAGTGAAGACCAGATCAGGTACCAGCAATTCTCGACGCCCGCAGACCTCGCAGCGTTATCCGTGATTTTGGCGCAGCCACTCGCAACCGATATCGTTCTTGAACCGAGCGCCGGACATGGCGCTCTGGTGGCAACTTTGCCCGATGTCAGCGCATTGCATCTCAACGAAATCGATCCGCGCAGGCGTGAAAAGCTGGCACTGCTGTTTCCCGATGCCACCATCACAGGGATCGATGGAGCCATGCTGGCTTCGCATCTCGACGCGGCTGTGCAGCCAAGCCTGATCCTGATGAACCCGCCGTTCTCCCGATCAATGGGGCGAGGAGCAGACGAGTTCGCAGCGGTGCGTCACCTGCGCGCTGCCATAACGCGCCTCAAGCAGGGGGGCAGGATCGTCGCGATCATGCCGGACTGGTTCACGACGAGCGCAAAGCTTGCGAAAATCTATGACGACACGTTCGCCTCTTGCACGGTCCGCACATCCATCCGGCTCGATAAATGCTATCACAAACAGGGCACCAGCGTGGCCGTGCGCTTGTACGTGATCGACAAGATCCCGGGGCAGATCAGGCAAGCAGTTTTGGCGCGAGAGACAGTTGCAGACGTCGCGTCTGCGGTTCCAATCATCAAACGCGTGACAGCCGAGCCCGACTGCGAACCGCGCGCGGTGCCGCCGAAAGCAAAGCCGGGTGCGCTCTTCAAAGCCATGCGGGCAACGCCGATCACAAAACCCGTCAAAGCGAGGGCAACCCAAGCCCCCAAGATCGAAGCACTGGCGTTCAGTACCCTGGACAAGCCGCGCGTGCTCGGTGAGCAAAGCGGGGTCTACATCCCGTACCGGCCAAGCCGGGTCGACATTGTTGGCGCACGCGAACATCCGACGCCGCTCGTCGAGAGCGTGGCCATGGGTTCGATCCCGGCACCTATCCCGGATTATGTCCCGGCGCTGCAGGATCGGGTCTTGCAGGAAAGCCTGCTATCCGAGGCCCAGATCGAAACTGTCATCTATGCCGGGAACGCGTGGCAGCAGTATCTGCCTGGCCTGTTTGCCCCGGCTGAAGAGGGCGTTGGCCTGCAGTTGGACGAGCATGGGCGCGCCTACCGCAAAGGCTATTTCCTTGGCGATGGCACGGGGGCGGGGAAGGGCAGGCAGATCGCCGCCTGCATCCTTGATGGCTGGCTTGCGGGACGCCGCAAGGCCATCTGGATCTCGAAGAACGAGAGCCTGCTCGAAGACGCGCGCCGCGACTGGAGCGCAATCGGCGGCCTTGCCGCCGACATTCAGCCGCTTTCCAACTGGAAGATCGACCAGGCGGTTCCGTTTCGCGAAGGGATCCTGTTCGTCACCTACCCGACTCTTCGCAGCCAGCGTCAGGACGCCACCCGCCTGAAGCAGCTGCTCGATTGGGCGGGCGAGGATTTCGAAGGTGTCATCGCCTTCGACGAGAGCCACGAGATGGGCGGTGTTGCAGGGGGCGAGGGCGCCCGCGGCACGAAAAGCGGATCGCTGCAAGGCATCGCCGGCGTGCTGCTGCAAAACAATCTGCCCGATGCCCGGGTTCTCTACGCCTCTGCGACCGGAGCCTCGGAGGTCAACAACCTTGCCTATGCCGTGCGGCTCGGTCTGTGGGGACCTAGCACTGCGTTTGCCAACCGCGAAGATTTCATCAGCCAGATCAGGGCAGGGGGCATCGCTGCGATGGAACTCGTGTCGCGGGACCTCAAGGCACTGGGCCTCTATCAGGCGCGCGCGCTCAGCTTTGCAGGCGTCGAATACGAGATCCTGAAACATGATCTGACCGCCGAACAGATCGCCGTCTACGACACTTATGCGGACGCCTGGGGCATCTTATGCGCAGCTGCGCATAAGATCGCTTATCGCGAGGAAGCGATAATGCGCAGGAACGCGGCGTAGTCGCGGAAT
>NZ_LSJS01000302.1 GCF_001557325.1 Erythrobacter donghaensis | reverse complement strand
CCCCACCAGAGCTTCCGCCTCCCCCGCAACCGGTCAGCGTGGCGAGTGCGGAGAATGCAATTAGGTATTTGAATCGTGACATGTATCGACCCCTGTTTCTGCAGCGGTCAGAAATCATTTCGGCAAAGGCAAGGCAAGCGAATTGTCGCGGTGCCCCGCCTTGGCGGCTTACGGCTTCCCACCCATCCGCTTGTAGCGCGTCTTCCCGAAGCGCGTCTTCCTCGTCCCCGGCTTGCCCTCGTTGCTGCGCCCGACGATCGGCGCGCGTTTCTCGCTGTCCGGCAGGCCGAGTTCGTCAGCCTCAAGCCGACGGATCTCGTCGCGCAGCCGGCCCGCTTCCTCGAACTCCAGATTGGCCGCCGCATCGCGCATGCGCTTTTCGAGGTCTTCGATATACGAGCGCAGGTTGTGCCCGACGAGGTTGTTGCGCTCGTCGTCGCCGGTGTCGACCAGCACAGAATCCTGCGACGCGGTGTGCGCGACGATGTCGTGGATGTTGCGCTTGATCGTCTGGGGCGTGATCCCGTGTTCCTCGTTATAGGCCTGCTGCTTGGCGCGGCGACGGTCGGTTTCGGCGAGCGCACGCTCCATGCTGCCGGTGATGCGGTCGGCATAGAGGATCACCCGGCCATCGACATTGCGCGCGGCGCGGCCGATGGTCTGGATCAGCGAGGTTTCCGAGCGCAGGAAGCCCTCCTTGTCGGCATCGAGGATGCACACCAGCCCGCATTCGGGAATGTCGAGGCCCTCGCGCAGCAGGTTGATGCCGACCAGCACGTCATAGACCCCGAGCCGGAGGTCGCGGATCAGCTCGATGCGCTCCAGCGTCTCGACGTCGGAGTGCATGTAGCGCACGCGCACGCCCGCCTCGTGCATGAATTCGGTGAGGTCCTCGGCCATCCGCTTGGTGAGGGTCGTCACGAGCGTACGGTAGCCGAGCGCCGCGGTCGCCTTGCACTCGGTGATGCAGTCCTGCACCTGGTCCTCGACCGGGCGGATGGTGACGGGGGGGTCGATGAGGCCGGTGGGGCGGATCACCTGTTCGGCGAAGACGCCGCCGGTCTGCTCCATCTCCCACCCGCCGGGGGTGGCGCTGACCGCGAAGGTCTGCGGGCGCATCGCGTCCCATTCATTGAACCTGAGCGGGCGGTTGTCGATGCAGCTCGGCAGGCGGAAGCCGTATTCGGCGAGCGTCAGCTTGCGGCGATGGTCCCCGCGCGCCATCGCGCCGATCTGCGGCACGGTCTGGTGGCTTTCGTCGACGAACAGCAGCGCGTTTTCTGGGAGGTATTCGAACAGGGTCGGCGGCGGCTCGCCGGGGAGGCGGCCGGTGAGGAAGCGCGAGTAATTCTCGATGCCTGCGCACGAACCCGTCGCGGCGATCATCTCGAGGTCGAAATTGGTGCGCTGTTCGAGCCGCTGGCGCTCGAGCAGCTTGCCCTCGGCTTCGAGCTCCTTGAGGCGCTCTTCCAGCTCGAACTTGATCGCGGCAGCCGCCTGCTTCATCGTCGGGCCGGGCGTGACGTAGTGCGAATTGGCGTAGACCCGCACCTTCTCGAGGCTCGCGCCCTTGGTGCCGGTGAGCGGATCGAATTCGCTGATCGCCTCGATCTCGTCGCCGAAGAAGCTGACCCGCCAGGCCATGTCTTCATAGTGCGAGGGGAAGATTTCGAGGCTGTCCCCGCGCACGCGAAAACAGCCGCGGGTGAAGGCGGCGTCATTGCGTTTATACTGGAGAGCGACGAGCTTCCTGATCAGCTCGCGCTGGTCGACCACCTCGCCCACCTTGATGTCGAAGATCATCGCCGAATAGGTCTCGACCGAGCCGATACCGTAGAGGCACGAGACCGAGGCGACGATGATCACGTCGTCGCGTTCGAGCAGCGCCCGGGTTGCCGAGTGGCGCATCCGGTCGATCGCCTCGTTCACGCTCGACTCCTTCTCGATATAGGTGTCGGAGCGCGGGACATAGGCTTCGGGCTGGTAGTAGTCGTAGTAGGAGACGAAATACTCGACCGCGTTCTCGGGGAAGAAGCTCTTGAACTCGCCATACAATTGCGCGGCGAGGATCTTGTTGGGGGCAAGGATCAGGGCGGGGCGCTGGAGCGTCTCGATCACCTTGGCCATGGTGAAGGTCTTGCCCGAGCCGGTGACGCCCAGCAGCACCTGCGTCTTCTCGCCCGCCAGCGCGCTTTCACACAATTCGGCAATCGCGGTCGGCTGGTCGCCCGCCGGCTCGTAATCCGAGACCAGCTTGAACGGAATGCCGCCCATCGACTTGTCAGGGCGGGCAGGGCGGTGCGGGACGAAATCGGCGCCCGTTTCGGGCTCGTCCAGTCCGCGGCGGATCACGAGTTCGGCCATGGGGCTGTGTATGGGGAACAAAGCGGGCACGTGCAAGGCGGCGTGGGCTGCGGGCACGCTTTTCATGGCACGCTTTGCCGCAATCGGGGTTATGCTCGCACGCACAGCCACAGGAGAGCCGACATGAAAGCCATTTGTGTGACCGCGCTTGCCGCCGCAGCCCTGCTTGGCGGCTGTTCGGGCGGGGGCGATGCCGACGCCGACGGGGACGGCAAGGTCAGCATCGGCGAGGCGGCGAAGCAGGCCAAGGCCGAAGGGATGAAGCCCGAACCCGGCCTCTACAAGACCACCATCACGATGACCGGGCTCGACATCCCCGGCATGCCGCCCGGAATGGAGGATCACGGCGCCGGCCTCGTCACCACCGCCGAGGATTGTCTCACCGCCGAGGAGGTCGACAAGGGTTTCGAGGAAATGGTCAAGCAGGGCCAGAACGGCGAATGCGCCTACGAGACCTTCGCGCTCGCGGGCGGCAAGCTCGACGCGGTGCTGGTGTGCAATGCACAAGGCCGCGCCACGCGCACGAGCCTTTCCGGCACCATCCGGAGCACCGGCGCGGAGCTCACCGCGACCACGGCGCTCACGTTCGAGGGCACCGGGCAGGGCACGATGAGCGCGACGATCAAGCACGAGCGGATCGGGGATTGTCCTGCGAAATCATCGGTCAAGTGAAATATGTCGGAATTGTTACGTGTATTACAATTAATTGAACATTCAGCGCGAACCTGCTTGGGTCTGCGGCATGGCCCAGCAGCGTTTCCTCCCCGAACTGCCCCGTCTGCCCGCACCTCTGGTGGCGGCGGCGACGGCTGCCGGGGCGCAGGCGCAGCAGGCCTATAGCGCCACGCTCTTCGCCCGCCGCGTCGCACTGGCGCGCGAGGCCTGCCCCGAGGAGCACGAGCTCGGCAAGCCGCGCCTGATGCGCCTGCTGGGCGAGGCCGAGGTGCTGGCCGAGCCGCTGCGCCGCCCGCGCCGCAAGCTCGACATAGCGCCCACCAACAACCCGCAGGTGGCGATGATCCTCCCCGGGTTCGCCACCCACCCGATGCGGATGCGCTACCTCGCGCGGGCGCTCGAGAGCGCCGGGCACATCACCAAGCGCTGGGGGCTGGGCCGCAACTGGGGCCCGGACCCTGAGCGTTTCGACGCCATCGAGGAGCGCCTGCTCGAACTTCACGCGCGCCACGGGCGCAAGGTGGTGCTGATCGGCTGGAGCCTCGGCGGGCTTTATGCGCGCGAGATCGCCAAGCGTCAGCCGGGGAGCGTCGCCAAGGTGATCTCGATGGGCTCGCCTTTCAGCGGTTCCCCGCGCGCCAACAACGTGTGGCGCGCCTACCAGTTCATCACCGGGCACTCGGTCGACGCCCCGCCGATCGCCGCCGAATTGCACGTCAAGCCCCCGGTCGAGACGGTCGCGCTGTGGAGCGCCAGTGACGGCGTCATCGGCCCGCGCTGCGCCGCTGGCCGCCCCGGCGAACGCGACCGCGCGGTGGCGGTGCGCTGCACCCACATGGGCTTCACCTACGATCCGCAGGTGATCTCGACGCTGCTCGCCGAGCTGGAGAGCGTGCGGGGGTGAACGCCTCTTGGCCCTCTCCCCTTGAGGGAGAGGCTTGGGAAAGGGGGCTGGCACGGCGCTTGGCCCCCTCTCAACTCCGGCTAGGCAGCAAGCTGCCAAGCCTGCGTATCTCTCCCGCAAGCCGAGAGAGTGTGTTGGCTTAATGGTCGCTAGCTGTATTTCAGGCACCGCTTTTGTCTGCGATCTACGTCAAATGCCCCGCCCGCTTTCCTTTTGCGAAAGGCGGGCTAGAGTGACGCAACTCAGTCATTCTGCGGGGGTCGATGCAGGCGCGGGGCGGGAATTTCGACGAGATGTTCGACGAGGCAGGCAACACGCGGCCCGCCTATGCCGAATATTGCCGCTGGTTCGAGGAACAGCCGCCCGAACTGATGCGCCGCAAGAACCGCGAGGCCGACGACACCTTCCGCCGCACCGGCATCACCTTCAACGTCTATGGCGAGAACGAGGCCGAGGAACGCCTGATCCCCTTCGACATGGTGCCGCGCATCATCACCGCGAGCGAATGGCGCAAGCTGTCGCGCGGGATCGAGCAGCGGGTGCGGGCGCTCAATTCCTTCCTCTATGACTTGTATCACCGGCAGGAGATCGTGCGCGCCGGGCGCCTGCCCGAGCGGCTGCTGCGCGGCAACGACGCGTGGCTCGCCAACATGGTCGGCTTCACCCCGCCGGGCGGCATCTACACCCACATCGTCGGGATCGATCTGGTGCGCACCGGGCCGGACGAGTTCTTCGTGCTGGAAGACAACGCGCGGACCCCCTCGGGCGTCTCCTACATGCTCGAGAACCGCGAGACGATGATGGGGATGTTCCCCGATCTGTTCAGCCGGATCGGGGTGGAGAGCGTCTCCAACTATCCGCGCCGCCTTGCGAGGAGCCTTGCCGCCTGCGTGCCGCCGGCCTTCGGCGGGGGCAAGCCGACCGTCGCGGTGCTCACCCCCGGCATCTTCAATTCGGCCTATTTCGAGCACGCCTTCCTCGCCGACCAGATGGGCGCCGAGCTGGTCGAGGGCAGCGATCTGCGCGTCACCGAGGGGCGGGTGCAGATGCGCACCACCCGCGGCTACAAGCCGATCGACGTGCTCTATCGCCGGGTCGATGACGACTTCCTCGATCCGCTCACCTTCAACCCGGATTCGGTGCTGGGCGTGCCGGGGATCATGGATGTCTACCGCTCGGGCGGGATCACGATCGCCAACGCGCCGGGCACGGGCGTCGCCGACGACAAGGCGATCTATTCCTTCATGCCCGAGATCGTCGAATTCTACACCGGCGAGCGGCCGCTGCTGCCGAACGTCCAGACCTGGCGCTGCGCCGACAAGGACAGCCTCGCCTATGTGCTCGACAACCTTGCCGAGCTGGTGGTCAAGGAAGTCCACGGATCGGGCGGATACGGGATGCTGATCGGGCCGACCTCCTCCAGGCGCGAGATCGCCGCCTTCCGCGAGAAGCTGGTCGCCAAGCCCGACAATTACATCGCCCAGCCCACGCTCGCGCTGTCGACCTGCCCGATCTACACCGCCAAGGGCCTCTCGCCCCGGCACCTCGACTTGCGGCCCTTCGTGCTGGTCAGCCCCGAGGGCATCGACATTACCCCGGGCGGGCTCACGCGGGTGGCGCTCAAGAAGGGATCACTGGTGGTCAACTCGAGTCAGGGAGGCGGCACCAAGGACACCTGGGTGCTGAAGGACTGACATGCTGGGGCGAACCGCAAACGGCCTGTTCTGGATGTTCCGCTATCTCGAGCGGGCCGAGAACACCGCGCGCCTGCTCGAGGCGGCGCTGCGCATGGCGCTGACCCGCGATGTCGTCACCGCCGAGGCCGAATGGCGCTCGGTGATCGCGACGCTCGGCCTCCAGAGCGCCTACCAGAGCGCGCATGACAGCTATGACGGCACCACGGTCTGGAACTTCGTGCTGCGCGGCCCCTCCAACCCGGGCAATGTCCGCAACATGTTCGCCGCCGTCCGCTCGAACGCGCGCGAGAGCCGCATCAACATCTCCTCCGACGTGTGGGAGGCGGTGAACGAGAACTGGATGCGGATCGACCGCCTGCTCGCGCGCCCGGTCGGCCAGACCATGGTGGGCGAGGTGCTGGCCGCAATCCGGCGCGCAGGCACGCAGGTGCACGGCGCCTTCGACGGGTCGATCCTGCGCGACGAGGGCTACCATTTCAGCCGCGCGGGCACCTTCATCGAGCGCGCCGATTCGACCGCGCGCATCCTCGACATGAAATACTTCCTGCTGCTGCCCTCGCTCTCCTATGTCGGATCGAGCCTCGATACCGGGCAGTGGGAACAGGTGCTGCGCTCGGTCGCGGGGGCACGGGTCTATTCGTGGCTCAACGCCGGGCAGATCGAGGCGCGCGGGATCGTCGAGTTCGTGGTGCTCGACGACCGTTTCCCCCGGAGCCTCGCCTTCTGCCGCAATGCCTTGCGCGATTGCCTCGGCGCGCTCGCCCGCACCCACGGCGTGGAGGGCAGCGCGGTCGCGCTGATGCGCGAGGCCGACACCCGCATCAGCCACCTCACCGTCGACCAGATCTTCGAGCAAGGGCTGCACGAGTTCCTGGTCGATTTCCTCGCCCGCAACAACGCCATCGCCCGCGCGATCGCCGAGGATTACCGGTTCCACGCATGAGCAAGCTGAAACTCCAGGTCCGCCACACCACGCATTACGCATTCGGCGAGCCGGTGATCCACGCGCTCCAGCGGCTGCGGCTGACGCCGAAGGAAACGCAGGGCCAGCGCATCCTCGACTGGCGGATGACCTTCGCAAACGCCCATGCCGAGCTCCAGTATGACGACCAGCATTTCAACCACGTGACGCTTGTCGGCCTCACGCCCGGCGCGCGCGAGGTGACGGTGACCTGCGAGGGGGTGGTCGAGACCGAGGACAATGCCGGGGTGATCGGTCGCCATTCGGGGCACCTGCCCTTGTGGAGCTTCCTGCGCCAGACCCCGCTGACCCGCCCCGGCCCACGCCTGCGCGGCCTGCTGCGCGATGTCCCGGCGAGCGACACCAGAAAGCCGCTCGATTTCCTCCACGCGCTCTCCGCATTGATCCGCGAGCGGATCGTCTATGAAGCCGGCCGCACCCATTCGGCCACCACTGCCGAGGAAGCCGTCGGGCACGGGGCAGGGGTGTGCCAGGATCACGCGCACATCTTCATCGGCGCCGTGCGCGCGAGCGGCGTTCCGGCGCGCTATGTCTCGGGCTACCTCCTGATGGACGACCGGATCGAGCAGGAGGCAACCCACGCCTGGGCCGAGGCCCATGTCGAGGGGCTGGGCTGGGTCGGTTTCGACGTCTCCAACGGCATCTCGCCCGATCCGCGCTATGTCCGCGTCGCCACCGGAAGCGACTATCGCGACGCCGCGCCGGTGACTGGCATCAGCATCGGCGCGTCCGATCAGGTGCTCACCGTGGGGGTCGCGGTCGAGGCGCAGCCGCTCTCCAGCCAGAGCCAGAGCCAATCGCAAGGCCAGTCGAACCAATAATCCGATAGACCCCAAACTGCGCTTGCGCTCGGGCCCTTTGCGCTTGTCCCTTCATCGCGCTAGGGCGGGGCGGGGCGCGGTCGATGCGGACGACCAAGGGGAAGGATGATGGAATGACCTATTGCGTTGGCATGGTGCTCGACAAGGGCCTCGTCCTGATGAGCGACACGCGCACCAATTCCGGCGTCGACAACATTTCGACCTTCCGCAAGCTGTTCCACTGGAGCGTGCCGGGCGAGCGCATCATCGCGGTCATGACCGCAGGCAACCTTGCCACCACCCAGGCCGTGATCAGCCAGCTCGAGGAGCGCACCAAGGCCCCCTCCGAGCGCGAGAACTGCCTCATCAAGGGCCCGACGATGTTCCAGGTCGCGACCGAGATCGGCCGGCTGCTGCGCACCACGATCGAACAGGCGCAGAGGGACAATGGCCCCGACGGCAAGGGCCGCTTCACCGCGACGATGATCGTCGCCGGGCAGATCGCCGGGATGCAGCCGCGCCTGTTCATGATCTATCCCGAAGGCAACTTCATCGAGGCGAGCTGGGACACGCCGTTCTTCCAGATCGGCGAGACCAAATACGGCCGCCCGATCCTGATCCGCGGCTACGAGAAGGACATGAGCTTCGAGGACGCGGTCAAGCTGATGATGGTTAGCTTCGATTCGACTCTGAAAGCTAACCTTTCGGTTGGTCTGCCGCTCGATCTGCTGGTGATCGGGAAGGACAGCTTCGAACCTTTGCATGAGCATCGAGTCACCGCCGAGGATGAATATTTCGACACGATTTCATCGGGTTGGGGAGATGCCCTGCGCTCGGCCTTCCATTCGCTGCCGTCCTACAGCTTCAGCGATGACACCTAGGGGTTGGGCCTGATCTGGCTCCGATACGGATTGAAAATCGTGTTCTAGATCAATATGTTGATGCGTTCCGGGTATGGTAAATCCTCCGGATCGGCGGCGCTCCTGCGTGAATCCCATAATGGGTTAGCGCAGAGAGGCTCACATGACACGCAAAGCCTCTCTCCACTTCATCGACTCGTGCAGCCGTCAACGCGCCGAATTGGCTCGTGTAGGCTTCGCGCTTGGCCACCACTGCGAGGTCTATGGTGACCTCTCCGAACTCGCGGTTCACCCGCCGAGGGAGGGGATCATCATCGCTCGCGACACGCCCGAGGAGGGCGG
This sequence comes from Erythrobacter donghaensis, assembly GCF_001557325.1. GTDB lineage: Bacteria > Pseudomonadota > Alphaproteobacteria > Sphingomonadales > Sphingomonadaceae > Erythrobacter > Erythrobacter donghaensis_B. The sequence continues at coordinate 66,207 of NZ_LSJS01000302.1, read as the reverse complement.
CGTAGGCATGATCCTCGACCGGCTCGGCAGGCTGGGGATCTGGCTCCCGCTGATCGCGGTCGATGTCCAGCCGCGCCCCGGCCGCATTGTCGAGGCGATCAAGGCCGGCGCGCTCGATTACCTCGCCCTGCCGCTCGATCCCGAACGTTTCACCCGCTGTCTGCTCCGCATCGAAAAGGAAGCCGAACAGTTCGGGACCGCCCGCCGCCGCATGATCGAGGCGCGCGACCGGATCTCCACCCTCTCGGCGCGCGAGCGCGAAGTTCTGGACTGGCTGGCCGAGGGCAGCAGCAACAAGGCCATCGCGCGCGAGCTCGATATCAGCCCGCGCACCGTCGAAATCCACCGCGCCAACATGATGACCAAGCTCGGCGCACGCCACGCGGCCGAGGCGGTGCGGCTGAAACTGGAGGCGAAACTCGAACCCAAGCTGCGCGCCTGACCCCACGCGAACGCGACTGACCCGGCCCTTCCCCCCCTTTGAGGGCGCCAGCCGCATTCGTTTCCAGGCCGCACCTGTCCCGGGCTCTGACGTTTCGTCTTCTTGGCGGCCCCGCTTGCCAGCCGACCGGCAAGCGGGGCCGCCATCGGCTTTTCGTGCATCCTCTGTGCGAAGTCGCTCAGCGGCAGAACTTCGCGCCCGTGCCTTCCAGATGGAAATGGTCCTGATGCGCCGCGTTGTATTCGGGGCCGAGCACCGTCCCGAAGCGCTTGCACGCGCTCTTGTGCACCACCCGCAGGAACTCGCGCGTCGCCGCATCGCCGCCCTGCCAGTCGCGCTTCAGCACGATCCGCCGCCCGTCCGCCAGCACGAAGGCCGACACGTCGATCGCCTCGGCCCGCGCATGGGCCGAGCGCACCTCGGTGCCCGCGACGTTGCGGCAATTGTACGAACCCATCGTCTCGATCTTCGCCACCGGGCTGCCGAGGATCTGGCGCGCGGCGCGATCGACCCCGAAACGCGCCCAATCGCCGAACGCCTTGGCGACCGGGCACTGCACCGGCCCGAGATTGGCGATGCTGAGCGGCGCGCGGTCGCCCGCCAGCGCCATCAGTTGCACCGTGCCGAGCTGGTTGCACCCCGGGGCGGCATAGGTGTCGGGGACGGAATCGAACCGCGCCCCGCTCGCGCCGAGATCGGCAAGGCAGCCCGCCTCGGCGGCACGCGGAGCGTAGGAGCGCGGGGCCGAAGCGACCGCGACCGCCGGGCGTGCCGGCGCGCTCGCGCTTGTGCGCGCCGGGCCGGGGCCCGCGCCGCCCGGTGCCACGCCCGGAACGATCGAACCGCAGCCCGCCAGCGCCAGCACCGCGCCCGCCAGCAAACCCGCTCTGGAAAGAAGTGCCAAGTGCCGCATCGCTAGGCACTATTGCGCATTCATCCTTAACGGTGACGCAAGAAACTGGGTTAAGAAAACCTTGCGCGGTTACCAGGTAGTCTTAACGGGCGCCTGCGATCAGGGCAGGCGATCCTCGACCTGCTCCCACAGCTCGATCTTCACCCCGTCGGGGTCGAGCAGCCAGGCGAACTTGCCGTAACCCTCGTCCGCCTGCCCAAGGATGTCGACGCCCTTGGCGCGCAAAGCGGCGACGAAGCCGTCGAGATCATCGACGCGCAGGTTGATCATGAAGCCGCCGGTGCCCGGTTTGATGTAACCATCATCGCCGAAGTGGCTGATCAGCGAATAGGGGTGCGCGCGCGGTTCATCGGCCCAGGCGAGCTGCGGGCCGTATTCGCCGTCAATCCCGAGAACATCGCGATACCACGCGCGGCTCGCTGCCGGGTCCTTCACGATGTAGAAGATGCCGCCGAGCCCGGTGATCCGCGCGCCGCCCGATGCCTGTCCCGCCATGCCCTTTCCTCCCCGCCGGGCATAATGCCAGACGGCGCGACCGGAGGAAAGGGCGCGAGACACGCAGGCGGATGGTCCGCTGCTGGAGGAAGCAAGCGGGCCGCAAGCGGGCCGCAAGCGCGCCTCGCATCCTCTCTTTCGCGCGCACCCTTCGCGCGGTTACACCGTGGCGGGAGCGCGCGCGGTGAGGCGGCTGACCACGAGGATCGCGGCAAGCGAGGCGGCAAAGCCCGGGACGATCTCGTAGAGGCCGGGCCCGCCGAGGAACGCCTTGTTCCATCCCAGCAGGATCCACCCCGCGACCACCGCCGCCCCCGTCACCAGCCCGGCGAGGGCCCCCGCGCCGGTCATCCTGTCCCAGGTCAGCGCGAGCAGGATCAGCGGCCCGAAGGCTGCCCCGAACCCCGCCCAGGCGTTGGCGACGAGGCCCAGCACCTCGCTCGCCGGATCGGCCGCGATCACCAGCGCGGCCGCCGCCACCAGCGCCACGCACAGCCGCCCGATATTGACCGCCTCGGCCTCGGACGCGTTGCGGCGCAGGAACAGGCGGTAGAAATCCTCCGTGAGCGAGGAGGACGAAACCAGCAGCTGCGAGGAAATCGTGCTCATGATCGCCGCCAGCAGCGCGGCGTAGAGGAAGCCGGTCACCGCCGGATGGAACAGCACCTGTGCGAGCAGTATGAAGATCGTCTCGGGGTCCTCCACCACGAGGCCATGGGTGTCGGCATAGGCGCGCCCCGCCAGCCCCACCGCCACCGCGCCGATCAGCGAGATCACCATCCAGCTCATCCCGATCGCGCGCGCGGTCGGCACGTTCTCGACCCGGTCGATCGCCATGAAGCGCACGATGATGTGCGGCTGGCCGAAATAGCCGAGGCCCCAGGTGACCGCGCTGATCACGCCGATCAGCGTGGCGCCCTGGGTGAGGCTGAAGAAGCCCTCGGGCGGGGTCGCGGCGACCGTGCCGGGAGGTGTGGCGAACAGGATCACCAGCGGCATCACCACCAGCGCGGCCATCATGATGATCCCTTGCACGAAGTCGGTGAGACTGACCGCGAGAAAGCCCCCGATCATGGTGTAGACCAGCACGATCCCGGCGGTGACGAGGATCCCGGTGATGTAGTCGCTGAGCCCGGTGGCGGGCAGCGCGCCCGCAAAGGCGGTCTCGAACAGCTTGCCCCCGGCGACCATGCCGCTTGCGGTGTAGACGGTGAAGAAGCCGACGATGATCACCGCCGAGGTGACGCGCAGCAGCGTCCCGGCCTCCGGAAAACGGTTGGCGAGGAACTGCGGAATGGTCAGCGCATCGCCCAGCCGCTCGGTCTGCTCGCGCAGGCGCGGGGCGACGATGACCCAGTTGAGCCCCGCGCCGATGGTGAGCCCGATCGCGATCCACGCCTCGACCAGCCCGGAGGCAAACAGCGCCCCCGGCAAGCCCAGCAGGAGCCACCCCGACATGTCGCTCGCCCCCGCACTGAGCGCCGTCACCGCCGGCCCGAGATTGCGGCCGGCGAGCAGATAGCCTTCGGACGTCGCCCGGGTCTTGGCCCAGGCATAGACGCCGATGGCGATCATCAGGAGGAAATAGGCCGCCAGCGCGGCGAGGGTGTAGGTGTTCATGGGGGCATGGGGTAACAAGGCGCGCACCGCTTGGCCATCTCTCAGCCGGGATGCGTTGTGTATCTTTGTCTTACCGGCCGTCGATCGCCCAAATGGCATCGAACCGGGGCCGCAATAGGGTCGCCGCGGTCGTCCGGGTAACGTGATCGTCGTCGAAGTAAAGCGGGATGCCGTCGGGGTTTCTGCTGCGACAGAAGCCCCGCTGGCAGAACAGGTCAGACAAAGGCAAGTATTGAACATTTGGCGATTTTGCCGCGATCCGCTGTAGCAGCCGTTCCGTGCGGCCTGTGCGTGCGGCGAACTCGGCCTCTGACACATAGGCTCTCGGCATGAGGCCCAGCATGTGCCTGCGCGCTGTCACGGTCGGTACTTGGTAACCCGGCTCTGGCACCGGCCCGACCAGCACCACCCGGCGTCCGTCCGCGACCAGACGATCGACCATCGCCGCGACAGCCGCTTCGATGACTGCTTCATTGGAGCTTGATCCGGGACGGCCCGCCACAGGTCCGCTCCAGCGCCAATCGTCACTCTCACGGTGAACTCCGCCGATTTCATGCCCCTCCACGAGAATCGTCCACCGCATGGCGACTATGACGACCTTGATGTCACGCCGTTCTTCAAGCCACGACCAGAGCGCCGCCTGATAGTCGCGGCAGTCCAAACTGCCGACATCACGCCTGATGTATGGCATCGGCACGCAGCCCACCTTGCCGATGAAGTAGCCGTACTGACCGGCATCATGGGCAGCGGCGTGCAATCCCGCACGCAGCATTTCTGCATGACTGTCTCCGATCAGCACAAAGTCAATCGGACGTTTGGGAGGCGCGGCCGTTCCGATGGGGCAGAGATCCTCGGTCGGCGGGCGGCGGAGGCAGTCCCTTGAATCGGGGTTGTGGTCTGCGGTGGCGTTGGCAATGTGCAAGGTGCCTGGCGAAAGGCGCGAAGGCACCCCGCGGGCATCCTTCACCGCGTAGCCGATCCAGCCGAGGACAGCGAAGACCGCAGAGCAAATCAGCAGGGCCGTGCGGTTCCCCACCGCACTTTGCGTAGCACCGGCGCGAAAGGGCTGCTCGATAAAGCGGTAGGACAGCCACGCGATGACAAAGGACACCGCCAGCGCCCCTGCGATCTGGGTCGACGTTAGGATTACTATCCCTTCAAAGATCCTCAGGAAAGTGAGGACAGGCCAATGCCATAAATAGAGGGAATAGGACACGAGGCCGATTGCCACCATAGGAGGCGTCGCCAACAGGCTGGTGACGGCGCTTTCTTGATCGCCTCGTCCGATCCAGATCAGCGCAGCTGCGCCGAGCACGGGCGGCAGGGCCGCCATGGCTGGAAACGGGGTTCTGGTGTCGTAAAGGAATACAGGAACAAGGATCGCCGCCAAGGCCGCAAGGCCGATTGCTTCGCGTAAAACCCGATTTCTAGGAGCAGGATGCGCAGCCATCGCCAGCATCGCGCCCACGCCCAGTTCCCAGGCCCTGAACATGCTCAGATAGAAAACGTAGTCGGGTACGCTCTCGAGCAACGCCACCGAAGCCGCCAGCGACGCCGCCGAGACGACTGCAACAATCGCAAGAAGATACCGCGACCAACGCATTGCTGCAATCGTCACCAATAACAGCGGGAAAACGAGGTAGAATTGTTCCTCGACCGCTAGCGACCAAGTGTGCAGCAGGAGTTCGTAGTCTGCTGCTGGCGCGAAGTAACCGGACGAGCGAGCGAAATGGAAGTTTGAAGCGAACAGCGCCGCTGCTCGCGTTGCGCGACCGAGCCGCTCAAACTCTGACGGAACCAACAGGAACCAACCGAGTGAGATGCAGACGATCATTACCGCTGCAAGCGCTGGCAGGATACGCTGCGCGCGGCGTGCGTAGAATGACATGAGCGAAAAGCGCTCGTCGGAGATGTCCTTTTGGACAATTGTCGTGATCAAAAAACCCGAAATGACGAAAAAGACGTCGACGCCGACAAAGCCGCCGCTGAATCCGGTAACCCCGGCATGGTAGAGCACCACGGGAAGCACCGCCACGGCGCGCAGCCCGTCAATATCAAGCCTATATGGCAACGCCCCCTGCACCCGTGAGCCCCCCCTTGGGCGTTCGACCGGCAGCAACGGATCACCGGTCTTGCCGGAGGCTTACCGTGCACATTCGCAGCCCGCAATGCTGCGAACGGCGCCGGCAGCCCCCTCAATCCTCCTTCTTGCGCCGTGCCTTCTTGCGTTCGTGCGGGTCGAGGATCGCCTTCCTGAGGCGGATCGATTGCGGGGTCACTTCGACCATCTCGTCGTCGTCGATATAGGCGATCGCCTGTTCGAGACTCATGCGGCGCGGCGGCGTCAAGCGGATCGCGTCGTCCTTGCCGCTCGAGCGGATGTTGGTGAGCTGCTTGGCCTTGAGGGGGTTGACCTCGAGGTCCTCGGGCTTGGCGTTCTCGCCGATCACCATGCCTTCATAGACCTTCATCTGCGGGCTGATGAACAGCGTGCCGCGCTCTTCCAGGGAATTGAGCGCATAGGCCACCGCCTCGCCGTCGCCGTTGGAGATGAGGACGCCGTTGATGCGGCCTTCGATCGGGCCCTTGTAGGGGCCGTATTTCTCGAAGAGCCGGTTCATGATCCCGGTGCCGCGGGTGTCGGACAGGAATTCGCCGTGGTAGCCGATGAGCCCGCGCGAGGGCGCGGAGAAGGTGATGCGGGTCTTGCCCTGCCCCGAGGGGCGCATTTCGGCAAGGTCGGCCTTGCGGCGCTGCATCTTCTCGACCACCGTGCCCGAGTGCTCGTCATCGACGTCGATGACGACGGTCTCGTAGGGCTCCATGCGCTTGCCGTCTTCCTCGCGGAAGAGGACGCGCGGGCGGCTGATGCCGAGCTCGAAGCCTTCGCGGCGCATCGTCTCGATGAGGACGCCCAATTGCAATTCGCCGCGCCCGGCGACCTCGAAGCTGTCCTTGTCCTCGGATTCCGTGACGCGGATCGCGACGTTGGTTTCGGCCTCGCGCAGCAGGCGGTCGCGGATCATGCGGCTCGTCACCTTGCTGCCCTCGCGCCCGGCGAGCGGGCTGTCGTTGACCGAGAAGCGCATCGCCAGCGTCGGCGGATCGATCGGCTGGGCGGCGATCGGATCGGTGACCGAGGGATCGCAGATGGTGTTGGCGACGGTCGCCTTCTCGAGCCCGGCGAGCGCGATGATGTCGCCCGCGCGCGCGACTTCGACGGGGACGCGCTCGAGCCCGTCGAAGCTCATCAGCTTGGTCGCGCGGCCGGTTTCGATCACCTTGCCGTCCATGTCGATCGCGTGGATCGGATCGTTGACGCGGATCGTGCCCGATTGGACGCGGCCGGTCAGCACGCGGCCCATGAAGTTGTCGCGGTCGAGCAGCGTGGCGAGGAAGCTGAATTTGGCGTCAGGGTCGAGGCCGGGTGCGGGCACGTGCTCGATGATCTTGGCGAACAGCGGGGCGAGCGTGCCTTCGCGGCGGGTCTCGTCCTCGCTGGCATAGCCGTCGCGCCCGGAAGCGTAGAGCACCGGGAATTCGAGTTGCTCGTCATTGGCATCGAGGCTGACGAAGAGGTCGAACACCTCGTCGAGCACTTCCTGCGGGCGGCCGTCGGGACGGTCGATCTTGTTGACGACGACAATCGGCCTGAGGCCCAGCGCGAGCGCCTTGCCGGTGACGAACTTGGTCTGCGGCATCGCGCCTTCCGCGCTGTCGACCAGCAGGATGACGCCGTCGACCATCGAGAGGATGCGCTCCACCTCCGCGCCGAAGTCGGCGTGGCCGGGGGTGTCGACGATGTTGATGCGGGTCGTCTGGCCGTCCTGCTCCCACTCGACGCTGGTGCACTTGGCGAGAATGGTGATCCCGCGTTCCTTTTCGAGATCGCCCGAATCCATCGCGCGCTCCTCGACCCGCTGGTTGTCGCGGAAGGTGCCCGACTGGCGGAAGAGCTGGTCGACCAGCGTGGTCTTGCCATGGTCGACGTGCGCGATGATCGCCACGTTGCGAAGAGCTGAAGACATCGAAAACTCGGCTGTGAGAGGGAGCGCGATTGTGCGGCGCAATAAAACTCGCGCGCCACTAGCCGAGACTTGCCGGAGGGGCAAGCGATGCACTCATGAAAATGCGCGCCCCCGTTGTTCAGCGAGGGACAGGATCAGCATCGCGCCGCTATTCGTCGCGATTCATCCGCGCTTCGAACCATGCGCGGTCCTTTTCGAGGCCTTCGGTAGACAGCCGCTCGGCCCTGACCGCATCACCGAACTCTTCGTCCCGCGCAAGCCTCTCCAGTTCGTTAGTATAGCCGATGGCGGCGGCGAGATCGCTTTCCCGGGAGGCCGCGATCTGCTGCTGCTTGATCAGGTTCACCTCCAGGCGTTCCACCAGTTCGGCGTCGATACTCACGGCATCGAACGCCTCCTGCCATTCTGGGTCTCGCGCCTTTTCCAGCAGTTCGGCGGTCAGCAGCCGCGCAGCGGCCGGATCGGACGTCTTTGCGAGGCTCCAGGTCTGACGCACGTCGGCACCCTGGCCGCGCCCGGTGCAGTTCCCCAAGGCGGTTCGCTTTTCCGGGCTGTCGGGTAGCTGGCGGAAGCGGGTGGCGGCGTCGCGGTGGATCTCGAAGATCGGCGGCGAGTCTCCCGCCAGCGAGCAACTCGCCTCGTAATACTTGCGCACCAGCTTGGGCACCTCGTTGGGGAGCACGCCGCACAGCTGGATGAGGCGGCGGGCCTCGGCCATCAGGCTCAGGCGTTCGTTGGTGGAGCCAGTGACCGCAGCCTGGCTGACCCGCCGCACGTCGGCACCGGTGCAGGTCGTGAAGCGCGGACGCGCCACCGCGAAGGCGAGGTTGCCCGACCGCCGGGGACTGATCACGAGCCTGAGCGGAAGGTCGAAGTCCCCGAAATCGATCGAGATATCCTTCGCGACCGATCCCCCGCCCAAGGACACCGATGCGGTGTGGGTGAAATTCTGGCGACTGAATGTCTCGGTGCCATCGAAGCGGACCTCGCGCGCTCCCGGGTCGGGGGTTTCGACGATGATCGCCTTCTTCGCCTCCTGCGCGAAGCCGGGCGATGCCGCCGCCAACGCGGCGAAGGCCGCGATCGTCATTGCCCCGATACACCGCATGTCCAGCCCCTTTCTCGTGCGCGCCAAGCGCTCTGCGTGTTGATGGTACGTGCTAGAAAAGCTTGCGCAGGACACCGTCCTTGTCAGCGAGGCTCACCCCAAGCACCGAGGCCATGAAGCTTGCAAACCAGCCGATCATGCTGCCGAAGAAGCCGATGATCAGCTCGGAAGCACGGGCAAAGGGTGTCGCGTTGAACAGGTAGAAGTCCATCCCGCCGTTGGACACCGCGTCGCTTACCTCGACCATGGCCGAAGTCGAGGCTGCGATGCCGATCAGGCACAAGATGACGATGGCCGCGACCTCATAAATGCGCGTGTAGATCTCCGTCACCCTGCTGACGGCAAAGCTCACGATCGCCATGAAGGTTGCGAATATGCCCGAGACCACGGCGCCGTTGCTCATCATGAAGGCGGCATAGCGCCAGGCCGCTGTCAGCCTGACCTCTTCGGCTTTGCCGGTCGGCTGGACCATGGCCTCTGCAGAGGCGGTTGAAGCGAGCAACAGCGCGTAGGCAGTTGCAAGTGCCAGCAGGAAGATCGCGACCCAAGCCAGAATGCGCTTTTGGACTTCCGACATTTTGCACCCCCGACAACGGTTTATCATAAGCCCGTGACGAGGCAATCGGGTTTTGTCATCGGCCAGCAGCCGCCTGCCGTTTCCGTAACGTCAAATGGTCAGCTGCGCATCGTGGCGGGCTGCAAGTCACCCGATTTCGCCTCGTTGCCACTGTGACTCTTCCGCAACATTCGTGTCACTTGCCCCTCAAAAGTGCCAGCCTGCCGCTTGTGGCGGACGCCCCGCTGGCTTATCACCGCCGCCACACGATCACGGGAGAGAGCGCACTGGGACGGTGCGTGCCCAAGAAGGGCGCCGGGGTCGCGGGATTTTTGGAGAGGAGCTTCCATGCGTTCGACCTTCACCGGCGCTGCCGGCGCATATCGATTCACCCTGCTCGCGGGCGCTGCCTGCCTTGCCATGCCCGGCGTGGCGCTCGCGCAGGACGCCGAAGAGCCGGCGGTCGATGACCCGGAAAGCAGCAACGTCATCATCGTCACCGCGTCCAAGCGCGAGCAGACCCTGCAGGAAACCCCGATCTCGGTCTCGGTGACCAGCGGCGAGACGCTCGAGCAGGCGCAGATCCGCGACATTCTCGACCTCCAGACCGTCACCCCCTCGCTGCGCGTCAGCCAGCTGCAGAGCGCTTCGGCCACCACCTTCATCATCCGCGGCTTCGGCAACGGCGACAACAACTTCGGGATCGAGCCCTCGGTCGGCGTGTTCATCGACGGCGTGTTCCGCTCGCGCTCGGCCGCGGCGCTGTCCGACCTCAACGGGGTCCAGCGCATCGAAGTGCTGAACGGGCCCCAATCGACCCTGTTCGGCAAGAATGCATCGGCCGGCGTGATCTCGGTCGTCACCAAGGAGCCGCAATTCGAGTTCGGCGGTCAGGGCGAGATCAGCTACGGCAATTACAACGCGCTGATCGTCAAGGGCGAAGTGACCGGCCCGATCACCGATAACATCGCCTTCGCGCTCGACGGCAGCTACAACCGGCGTGACGGCTATGCCACCATCGTCAACCTCGACGAGGAGCTCTCGGACCGCAACCGCTGGTCGGCGCGCGGCCAGCTGCTGATCGAGCCGACCCCGGATGTCCGGATCCGCATCATCGGCGACTACTCGAACATCGACGAAGTGTGCTGCCAGGTCTCGACTCTCGTCGCCGGCCCGACGGCGCCCGCCATCGTCGGGGTGGGCGGCGCGCTCGACACCGACTTCTTCAGCTACAACACCTTCCTCAGCCAGGTGCCGCGCAACACCGTCGACAACTACGGCGGCTCGATCCAGGCCGACTGGAGCACCGGTCCGCTGACCTTCACCTCGATCACCGCCTACCGCGAGCTGAAGAACTTCCTCGACCAGGACGTCGACTTCACCAGCGCAGACATCGTGACCGAAACGCGCGACCAGGAAGTGAAGACCTTCACTCAGGAACTGCGCCTGACCTCGGACTTCGACGGCCCGATCAACTTCCTGCTCGGCGGCTTCTACTTCGATGAATCGATCACCCAGGACAGCCGCCTCACCACCGGGCCCGACGCGCGCACCTTCTTCGCGCTACTCGCGGGCAACCCGCTGACCTTCAACGGGGTGGAAGCGGGTCTCGGCCTGCCGCAGGGCTCGATCTTCAGCGCCGGGCCGCTGACGGCCGAGCAGTATGCGATGGACAACACCGCCTGGTCGGTGTTCGGCACCGTCGATTTCGAGCCGATCGATGGCCTCGTGATCACCGGCGGCTTCAACTACACCGACGACAAGAAGGATTTCGCGCTGGCGGGCCAGGCCTTCGACGAGCTGGCGAACATCAACCTCGTCGATGCCTTCATCACCGGTGCGACGGCCGGTGCGGTCACCAGCCGGGCGCAATTCCAGGCGCTTCCAGCCGCCAATCAGCAGGCACTGCTCGCCGCGGCGACCAACCCCACGCTCAACCCGCTGCTCGGCCTGTCGGCGTTCCAGTTCCAGCCGCCGTTCCTGACCATCCCGAACGCGGTCGAACCGGGCCAGACCCGCGACGACAAGCTCACCTACCTCGGCCGCATCGCCTATCAGGTATCGCCCGAGATCAACGTCTACTTCAGCTACGCGACCGGCTTCAAGGCGAGCTCGGTCAATCTCTCGCGCGACAGCCGCCCGTCCTTCGGCGACTATATTCCGGGGCCGGGCCGCTCGAGCTTTGCCGCTCCGGCCTCGCCGATCACCAATGCCGGCCTCGGCATCCCGAACCTCTCCACCGGTTCGCGCTTCGCCGGCCCGGAAAATGCCGAGGTCTATGAGGTCGGCTTCAAGGGCCAGTGGGACGGCTTCGGCCTCAACGTCGCGGTGTTCGACCAGACCATCACCGGCTTCCAGAGCTTCCTGTTCACCGGCACCGGCTTCCAGCTGAACAACGCCGGTCAGCAGTCGGTGCGCGGCTTCGAACTCGACGCCACGATCCGTCCGAGCGACAATCTGGTCTTCACCTTCGCCACCACCCACCTCGACCCGACGTTCGACAGCTTCACCGAAAGCCCGGTGGGCGACCTCACCGGCTTCCGTCCCGGCGGCATCCCGGGCTGGAGCATCGCGACCTCGGCGACCCACACGCTCGAGATCGGCGACAACAAGCTGATCAGCCGCATCGACTACAGCCACGAAAGCAATGTCGACATCAACAACGGCCTGCCGACCTTCAATGGTCCGGTGACCGCGCGCCGCGATCCGCGGATCTTCCAGCGCGAGGTCAACCTGGTCAACGCTTCGATGATCTTCCAGCTTTCGAACGGGCTCGAAGTCGGCGCCTGGGCGCGCAACCTGCTTGACGACCAGTACATCATCACGGTGTTCGACGGCGTCGCGCAGGCCGGCACGGTCTCGGGCTATCCGAGCCAGCCGCGCACCTATGGCGGCCTCGTGCGCTTCAAGTTCTAAGTCGCCTTTTCGCAAGGCAACGGGGGAGGGGCCTCGCACTGCGGTGCGGGGCCCTTTCGCTTTGTGGAGCAGTGCCTTGCGGGGGCTTGCGCGGCCTTGCGCGGCGAGGGATGAAGCGCACATGTTCGCGAGCCTCGTCCAGCCCCTGCGCCGCAGCCTCGATTTCCGCGGCCGCGCGCGCCGGGGCGAGTACTGGGGCTTCGTCCTGTGGCAGTTCGGCTTTCTTGCCGCGGCCTTCAACCTGCTCACGCTCCTGCCCGACGGGCCGCTCCGCGAGAACCTCGTGCTGGCGGTGCTGGCGCTCTGGATGCTGGTCTTCGGCCTGCCGACCCTCGCGCTGCAGGTGCGGCGGGTGCACGATCACAACACCAGCGGCTGGATGCTGACCGTGATGTTCCTGCCCTATCTCGGCGTGGGCTGGTTCCTGTGGCTGATGCTGGCAGGGGGCACCCCCGGCGCCAACCGCTACGGCGAGGATCCGCGCGCGGTCGCGATCGATGCAGCCCTGTTCGAATAGCGCCGCGCCGCACTGCCGGCTTTTCCATTTGCATCGGGCATTTGTCCCATGCATCCTGCACCTTGCGGCAAGGGGATGACCGCAAGGGGACTTTCATGATCGATATCGGACGCGTGTTTGCGACCAGCTGGGCGATGCTGCGCCAGCGCTTCTGGCTTCTGCTCGGCATGTTCGCGGTGTTCTTCGCGATCCAGATGGTGGGCTCGGTGTTCCTCACGATCATTCTGGCGATCATGGGCGCGGCAGGTGCGGTGGGCATCGGGGCAGGGTTCGATGATCCGGCCGCGATCACCGGCATGGGCATCTTCCTCATCCTCTTCATGGTGCTGTTCTACGGCGCCTATCTGGTGCTGGTACTCGCGCAGCAGGCGGCGATGGTGACGCTGGCCTCGCCGCTCGAGGAGGCCTCCTTCGGCAATGCGATGGCGCGCGGGTTCAAGAGCGCGCTGCCGTTCTTCGTGATCTCGGTGATCCTCGCGGTCGGCTATTTCGCACTCGCGGCGCTGGTGTTCGGCGTGGCGGGCGTGGCCGGCTTGGGCGGCGGCACGGCCGGGGGCATCGTCGGCATCGGCCTGCTTCTGCTGTTCCTGCCCGTGATGGCCTATCTCGCCTGCCGCCTCGCAGTGCTGGTGCCGGTGGTGGCAGTGGATCAGGTGTTCAATCCGATCGCCGCGATCCGGCGCAGCTGGACGGTGACGCGGGGGCGGGTGCTCGGCATCTTCCTTGCGCTTGTCGCTTACGGGTTGCTGACGCTGGTGGCGCTCGGCCTGCCCTTCGGGCTGGTGTTCACCAGTGCGGTGAATGCCGATCCCGCTTCGGGCGCGCCGCTGCTGCTGTTGCTGCTGCCGTTCGTGTTCCTGCCCGCTTTCGTGGTCTACATGATGTTCGCCTCGTCCTTCATGGCGGCGCTGCACAACGAGGTGACCGGCGGCGGGGCGGAGCGGTTGGAGTCGGTCTTCGCCTAGAGCTCGCGCAGCGCTCTTGCCGGTTTCGCCCCCAGCAGGGGCAGCGAGCCGGCGAGCGCGAAGCCGAGCACCAGGGCGGTGCCCAGGCCGAGCACGCCCAGCACCTCGCCCCAGTCGGGCAGCCAGTCGAACTCGAACAGCTGGGTGATGACCACCCAGGCAAGCCCGCCGCCAAGCGCGAGCGCGACCAGCGCCAGCAGTCCGGCGAGGGGGCCATATTCGGCAAGCTGCAACAGCAGGATCTGCCGTCGGCTCGCCCCGAGCACGCGCAGCATCACCGTATCGTAAGTGCGCGCCGCGCGCGCCGCAGCGATCGCGCCCATCAGCACCGCGAGCCCTGCCAGCACCGTCACCGCGGCCGCGGCGAGGGTTGCAAGGCTCACTTGCTCGAGCAGCTTTCGCGCCTCGACCAGGATGCCGCCCACCTCGATCACCGAGGAAGAAGGCATTTCCTTGACCAGCGCGCGCAGCAGGCGGCCGCGCGCGGCGGGATCGGCGCCCTCGGGCAGGTCGATGGTCGCCGAAAGGTTGTGCGGCGCGTCGCTTATCGCATTGCGGCTGAACACCAGCACGAAGTTGAAGCCCATGCTCTCCCAGTCGATCTCGCGGATATTGGCGATGCGCGCGGTGCGCTCGGTGCCGAGGATGCCGATGGTGAGGTAGTCGCCGACCTCGAGGCCGACGGCGCGGGCGAATTCGGCGTCGATCGAGACCAGCGGCTCGCCCTTGTGGAACGGGCTCCACCATTGGCCCGCGATCACGCGGTTGCCCTCGGGCGTGGTGTCGGCATAGGTCAGCGCGCGCTCGCCGCGCAGCACCCAGGCGCCCTCGGGGATCTCCTCGAGATCGGCGACGCGGGTGCGCTTGTCCTTGGGGCCATAGGCGAGCACCGCGCCGCGCAGGGTGGGGACGGTGCGCAGCGCGGCCTTGGGGAATTCGCGCTGGACCAGTGCGAAGAAGCGCGGCTCCTTGGCGACCGGCACGTCGAGCACGAAGTAATCGGGCGCCTCCATCGGCACGCGGCGGGCGATGTTGCCGTCGATCGCGCTCTGGACGGCGGCGAGCAGCACGAAGGCGGCGAGGCCGAAGCCCAATGCCGTGACCAGCGCGCCGGTCGGCGCGCCGGGGCGGTGAATGTTGGCGATCGCGCTCCTGAGCAGCGGGTTGCGCGGCCTCGGCAGGCGGCGGGCGAGGGTCTGGATGCCCCAGCCGATCCCGGCCAGCAGCGCCAGCGCGCCGCCCGCGCCGAGCAGGAACCCGCCCGAGAGCATTGGCTGCGCAGTGGTCAGCAGCGCGAGCGCGCAGACGCCAGCAATGCCGATCCCGGTGGCGAGCAACGCCCGCCGGTCACGCGCCAGCGGCACGATGCCGGAGCGCATCAGCGCCATGGCAGGGAAGGTCCGCGCGCGCAGCAGGGGTGCAGCGGCAAAGGCGAAGGCCACCAGCAGGCCGTAAGACGCCGCCAGCAGCAGGGCGGGGGGCGAGATGATGAAGCCGCTCTCGACCGGCAACAGGCCTTGCAGCGCGCTCGCCAGCAGCGGGGTGACGAGCACGCCCGCCGCGAGCCCGGCGAGGCTCCCCGCAAGCGCCGCGACGCCGATCTGCATGGCATAGATGCGCACGATGTCGGCGGAGGTCGCCCCCAGCACCTTCAGCGTCGCGATGCTCGCGCGGCGCTGGTCGAGATAGGACGACACGCCGCCCGCAATCCCGATCCCCGCGATCACCAGCGCGGCAAGGCCCACCAGCGTGAGGAAATCGCTCATCTGCCGCACGAAGCGGTCTGCGCCGGGCGAGGCGCGGTCGCGGGTGCGGATGTCGAAGCCGGCGGTGGGGAAGCGCTCCGCGATGGCCTCCTCGACCGCGGAAGGATCGCGCGCGGGATTGGCGAAGGCGACGCGGGTCTTGCTCTGGTAGAGTGCGCCGGGGGCCAGCAAGCCGGCCTCGGCGGGCACGCCTTGCGCGACGATGATCGTGGGGCCGAGCTGGAAGCCCTCGGACAGCCGGTCGGGCTCGTCCGCGATGACGCCGGCTGCCCGGAGCGTGACGGTGCCGACCTTGAAGCTCTCGCCGACCTTGATCCCGAGCCGTTCAAGCGCGGTGGCGGCGACCCAGGCGTCCTTGCCGGTGGGCGCTGCAACCTTGCGGCCGTCGGCGAGCAGCAATGTGCCGAACATCGGCCACTTGCCGTCAACCGCCTTCAATTCGATCGGCGCGGCGGCCTCGGGCGTGCTCGCCATCGCCTGCATGCGGTAGCCGCTGGAGATCGTGCCATAGGCGGAGAGCGCCTTTACCTCGTCGGGGCGCAGATCGCGCTGCCACACCTCGACCTCGATATCGCCGCCGAGCAGTTCCTGCCCGCTGGAAGCAAGCTCGTTCTCGATTGCCGCGGTCAGCGTGCCGATCGCGGCGAGCGCGGCGGTGCCGAGGAAGATGCACACCAGCAGGAGGCGCAGGCCCCGGAAGCGCGCGTTGAGATCGCGCCGGGCGATGCGCCAGGCGGTCGAAAACGGAAGGCTCATGCGGCCGCCGTGTCCGAGACGATCATGCCGTCTGCCATGGTCAGCACCCGCTCGCAGCGCGCGGCGAGCGCGGCATCGTGGGTGATGATCAGCAGCGTCGCCCCGGTCTCGGCACGCCGTGCGAGGAGCAGCTTGATGATCTCCTCGCCGGTCGCGGCATCGAGGTTGCCGGTCGGCTCGTCGGCGAAGATCAGCCCTGGTCGCGGGGCGGTCGCGCGGGCGATGGCGACGCGCTGCTGCTCGCCGCCCGAAAGCTGGGTGGGATAGTGCCCCGTGCGATGGCTGAGGCCGACCGCCTCCAGCTCGGCGAGCGCGCGGGGGCTCGCGTCGGGCATTCCCGCCAGTTCCATCGGGGTTGCGACATTCTCGGCCGCGGTCATGGTGGGGAGCAGGTGGAAGGCCTGGAGCACGATCCCGATCCGGCCCCGCCGCGCGGCGGCAAGCCCGTCTTCATCCAGCGCTGCGAAATCGGCGCCCGCCACCTCGAGGCTCCCCCCGCTCGCACGTTCGAGGCCCGAGAGCACCGCCATCAGCGAGCTTTTGCCCGATCCCGAAGGGCCGAGCAGCGCGACGACCTGGCCCTGCGGCACATCGAGATCGATCCCGCGCAGGATCGTCACCGGCGAAGCGGTGCCGCCGAGGGTCAGGGTGAGGTTGCGGGCGCTGATTGCGAGAGAGGGACTTGTCACTAGGTTCCGATGGCATAGGTGGGGGGGAGCAACAAGCTACAGGTATGGAAGGCTCGCGGATGCACAAGCGCTCTTGGTCGAATTTTGCCGGCGTTGCGGGCGCGCTGCTGGTGCTGGCGGCCTGCTCGG
The DNA here is from genome assembly GCF_001557325.1 of Erythrobacter donghaensis. Lineage (GTDB taxonomy): Bacteria > Pseudomonadota > Alphaproteobacteria > Sphingomonadales > Sphingomonadaceae > Erythrobacter > Erythrobacter donghaensis_B. The sequence goes on along the minus strand of NZ_LSJS01000302.1, from coordinate 49,307 downwards.
ATGCGGCCGAGGACGCCGCCAATGCCCCCGAGATCGCCGAGGATGGCGAGCCCGCGCTCCCCGCGATCCCGGTGATGGGGCCCGAGCGCAAGGTGATCGCTTTCGGCGACAGCCTCTTCGCCGGCTACGGCCTCGACCCGCGCGATGCCTATCCCGAGAAGCTCGAGGCCGCGCTGCGCGCCAAGGGGATCAATGCCGACGTGATCAACGCAGGCGTCTCGGGCGATACGACGGCGGCGGGCTTGCAGCGGCTCGAATTCACCCTCGCCGCGCAGAAGACGCCCCCGGCGCTGTTCATTCTCGAGCTTGGCGGCAACGACCTGCTGCGCGGGCTGAAGCCGGAGGAGACGAAGGCAAACCTCGGCAAGATGCTCGCGATCCTCAAGCGCGAGAAGGTGCCGGTGCTGCTGATGGGGATGCGCAGCCCGCCCAATTACGGGCCGGAATATCAGGCGCAGTTCGATGCGATCTATGCCGATCTGGCGAAGGAATATGGCGCCACGCTGATCCCCTTCTGGCTCGAGACGATCTATCGCGATCCTTCGCTGTTCCAGTCGGACCGCATCCACCCGACCGCCGACGGCATCGAACGGCTGGTGGCCGCGACGCTGGACGAGGTGGAGGGCGCGCTGCCTGCGCCTGCACCCGCCGCGACGCCTGCGCGCTAAAGCCGCTCCACGCCGCCGCCCGAAACCCGCCACACCGCGGCCTCGCCGCGCAGGGCCTCGAAGGGGGCGAGTTCGGTGCCCGTCATCCACACCTGCGCGCGGCCCTCGCGCAGCCGCCGGAACAGCTCGGCGCGGCGGACGGGATCAAGATGCGCGGCGACCTCGTCGAGCAGCAGAACCGAGGGGCGCCCGGCGGCGGCAAGGATGCCGTGGGCCAGCGTGATGGCGATCAGCATCGCCTTCTGCTCGCCGGTCGAGCAGGTGGCGGCAGGCTGGCCGGTGGAGGCCATGCGCACCTCGAGCTCGTCGCGTTGAGGCCCCGTGAGCGCGCGGCCTGCGGCACGGTCACGCGGGCGGCCGCGGGCGAGCTCGGCGCGAAGGGCGGTCTCGTCGGACGGGCCGCCGGGACGGTAGGTAAGGGTGGGCCGCGCGAAGGGCTCCGGCGGTAGAGCGGAAAGCTCGTCGGCGAGGCGCAGCACCAGCTCGGCGCGGGCGCGCGCGACCGCCGCGCCGTGATCGGCCGCCTGCGCCTCGATAGCATCGAGCCAGCGCGGATCGCCGCCGGTCTCGAGCAGCTTGCCGCGTTCGCGCAGCGCCGCTTCGAGCGCGTTCACCCGCCGCGCGTGATCGGGGGCGAGGGCCAAGGCCATGCGGTCCATGAACCGCCGCCGCGCGCCCGCGCTGTCGGTGAACAGCCCGTCCATCGCCGGGGTGAGCCATGACAGGGCGAGCCACTCGGCAAGGCTCGCGGCGGTCGCGGGGGCGCCGTTGACGCGCACCAGCCGCCGCTGGGGCGCGCCGTCCTCGGTATAGGTGCCGAGCCGCGCCGAGACCGTGCCCGCCTCGGTCAGGCTCGCCCCGATGGCGAAGGGGAGGGGCGGAGCGCCTGGCGCGGTACGCCGCGCGAGATCGCCGAGGTTCGCGCGCCTCAGGCCGCGCCCGGGGCCGAGCAGCGAGAGCGCTTCGAGAAGATTGGTCTTGCCCGCCCCGTTCTCGCCCACCAGCAGGTTGAAATGCGCGGTCTCTGCGAGCGAGGTCGCGGGGTGGTTGCGGAAGTTTTCGAGGCTGATGCGGCTGAGGCCCATGGCCCTTGCGGGGGTAGCGGGAGGGGGGCGGTTTGGCCAGTGCGGCGGTCGCAAAATCGCCGATCCCAATCCTTGGCAAATTTTCCCAAGCTTTCGTTTTGCTTAACGAGGCGTTTGCGGGGCGAAAGATGGAAAAGGGCGGAATTCGGCCATTTTTCGAGTTTGGCACGGGTGATGCAAAGTACCTGGCATCCCCGGGACAGCCCCGGAACACAGCAACAGGAGACCCAACATGTACGCCAACGAAACCTCGAGCCGCCTCTTCGCCGCCGCCTTCTCGGTCGTGATCTCGGCAGCCTTCTTCGCCTACGCGATCATCCCCGCCAGCCCCTCGCTGGTCGCCTGATCGCCCGCAACACCCTCTCTGTATAAGGACCCAAGACCCATGTTCGGCAATGACAACACCGCCCGCTTTGCTTCGGCCGCTTTCGCTGTCATCCTGACGGTTGCCAGCTTCGCCTATGCGATCATCCCCGCCAGCCCGGCGCTGATGGCCTGATCGCCCCACGCTTTCACAGGAGTTCGACCACGATGAATGACCTCAGGAAATCGGGCGGCACCCCGCCGAGCCGCAGCTTCCGCCTCGACAAGGGCAATGCCAAGCTCGCCGGCGTGTGCTCGGGGATCGGCAACTACTTCAACATCGACCCGCTGCTGGTCCGTATCGGCTTCGTCGCCGCCACGCTCCTCGGCTTCGGCGCCCCGGTGCTGATCTACCTTGCGATCGCGCTGATCGCCGATTGAGTGCAGCGACTGAAAAGCAGTTCCCGGTTTTCGGGCCGCTGCACACCGATCTGAACAACCGGGAGGGGCCCTTTGCGGCCCCTCTCTCTTTACATCGCCGAAATGCCGCCATCGAGCTTCAATTCGGCGCCGGTCATGAAGCGGCTCTCGTCGCTCGCGAGATAGAGCACCGCGTTGGCGATGTCGTTGGGCTCGCCGACGAACTTCAGCGGGATCTGCCGCGCCAGCTTCTCCATCAGCACTTCCTTGTCGAGCGCATGGGCGCGCGCGGTGCCGTCCAGGATGGGCGTATCGACAAAGGTCGGGTGGACCGAGTTGCAGCGGATCTGCATCCCCTTCTTGGCGCAATGCAGCGCGATCGACTTCGAGAGCATCCACACCGCCGCCTTGCTGGCGTTGTAGGCCGGCATGGTGTCGCTCGCGATCAGCCCGGCGATGCTCGAGATGTTGATGATCGAGCCGGGCGCGTGCTCGCGCATCAGGGGGAGCGCCTTCTGGCAGCCGTGGAAGATCGAGTTGACGTTGATGTCGAAGCAGCGCTGCCAGTCGCCGAAGTCGCAGGCCTCGATATTGCCCGGAACGCCGATCCCGGCATTGTTGACCAGCACGTTGAGGCCGCCGAGCTTCTCGCGTGCGGCATCGATCGCGGTTTCCCACTGGTCGGGCTTGGTCACGTCATGCGCCGTGCCGAAAGCCGTGCCTTCGCCGAGTTCTGCATTGATGATCGCGGCGGTTTCCTCCGCGCCCGCGCCGTTGATGTCGGTCGCCAGCACCCGCGCGCCTTCCTGCGCGAGGCGGATGCAATGCGCGCGGCCGAGGCCCTGCGCGCCGCCCGTCACCAGGGCCATCTTGCCCGCTACACGTCCTGCCATATCTCTTATTCCTCTCCCAAGTATCCCGGCGTCAAAAGCATCGCGATCCGCACGTCGACCGCGTGCCCGGCGCGCCGCCACTCGGCCACAAAGCGCGAAAGATCGCGCAAGGCAACCCGGTGGACGGTGATGTTCTCGCCTTCCGTCCCGCCGCCTGCGCTCACCCGTTCGAGGTCGGTCGCCTTCAGCAGCGTGAAGCTCTCCGAGACCATGCCGGGGCTGGAGTAGAACTCGCCCAGCACCTCGAGCCTGCCGGCGCGGTAGCCGGTTTCCTCTTCGAGCTCGCGCGCGGCGGCGGCGGTGGCTTCCTCGCCCTCGGCCCCTGCATCATCGCCGACGAGCCCCGCCGGAATCTCGAGGCTGAAGCGCGACAGCGGCACGCGGTACTGGCTGACGAGGATCACGTGGCGGGTGCCGTCCGGATCCACGTCCAGCGCGATGATCGCGGCGGCCTTGATCCCGCGTGCGCGGCCGACATATTCCCAGCGCCCCCGCGTCTTGGCGGTGATGAAGCGCCCCTCCCACATCACCTGTTCGGGCAGGTCGGCGTCGCGGTCTCGTTCCAAGGGGGGGCTCCGTCGGCTGGGGAGGCTGGGAGCGCCCTTCGACAGCTTCGCGCCGCCCGGGTCAAGAGGGAAGGGCGCCTAGACCTCGATCAGCCGGTCGGGCAGCTCGTTCACGTCATCGGCGCCGCGCGGGAAATGTTCGGCGAGGATGAAGCCGACGTCGCGGATGCCGACCGCCAGCCCCTCGGCGATGCGGCCGCGGCGGATCTCGGCGAGCATGTCGCCCATCGCCTCGCCCCACACTTCGGCCGGGACTTTCGCCGCGATGCTCTCGTCGGCGACGATCTCGGCGCGGCGTTCGCGCATCGAGAGGTAGATGAGGACGCCCGTGTGCCCGGTGGTGCGGCGTTCCGCGCCGACCTTGAACTGGCGCACGGCCTGCGCGCGCACCCGCGCCGCCTTGACCGGGCCGGGCACCAGCAGCCACTTCAAGGGCTGCCACTGCTGCACCAGCCACGCCCCGAGGAACTTCACGAGGCCCAAGGCGATCACCATGCTGGCGAGCTCGCCGGTGGTCCACTCGTGGCCCCAGCCGGCGAACCACGCGTCCCAACGGTCGAGGAAAGGCTCGGGGAAAGCCGCGAACACGCTCATCGCGGTGAAGGCCGCGCCCGCCGCCCACAGCAGCGCGACATCGGTATAGCCGTCCGAGCTGTCCGCGAGCACGGTGACGATCTCGCCCGAGGTCGCGCTTTCCGCCTCGGTCACCGCTGCGCTCACGAGAGCGCGCCCGGCATCATCCATCATCGCCATGGCTCACCACCCTCCCGAAGCGCCGCCGCCGCCGGAGGAGCCGCCGCCGAAGCCGCCGAAACCGCCGCCGCCGCCGAATCCGCCACCGCCGAAACCGCCACCGCCGCCGCCGCGGCCGCCGCTGTTGATGATCCCCCGCGCGATCGCGCTGCCGACCTCCCACAGGATCACGTCGCGCGCCGTATCCCCGAGCCCGCGGCTGCCCCACGGGCCATCGCCCCTGGAGCGATACTTGCGCCGCCGCCCGCGGCTGGCGAGGATCGGCAGGAGGAAGAAAAAGAACATGAAGACGAGCCAGATCAGCACGCCGACAGGAAAGCCCCCGTCGCTGCGGCTCTTCTGCGCCGCGGCGGCCTGGGCGGCCTCCTCGATCGCGACGGCATCCTCGGGCGCCTTGGCGAGGTGGTCGAGGATCGCGGCGACGCCATCGGTGACGCCCGCGTCGAAATTCCCTTCCTTGAAGCGCGGCGCGATCACGTCGTTGATGACGCGCCCCGCCATGATCCCGCCGAACCAGCCATGGAGGCCGTAGCCGACCTCGATCCGCATCTTGCGTTCGGAGGGCGCGATCAGCAGCAGCAGGCCCGCATCGCGCTGCGCCCCGCCGATCCCCCACTTGTCGGTGTAGAGCGTGGTCGCATAGGTCTCGATGCTCGCCCCCCCGAGGCTCGGAACGGTGGCGACGATGATCGCGCGGCCGGTCTGGGCGTTGTAGGCGCGCAGCTCCCCGTCAAGCTTGGCCTCGGTCGCGGGCGAGAGGATGTTCGCCCCGTCATACACCGGACCCTCGGGGCGCGGGGGATAGTCCTGCGCGTAGGCATTGGTGCCGAGAGCGAGCCACAACAGGCTCGCCAGCAGCACCAGCGCCCGGCGCAGCGGGGCGAGGGGGGAGGTCACCTCAGTTCGCGGCGGCCGGGGTGGCCCCGCCGGTGATCTGGCTCATGTCGACCTTGGGGTTGGCCTTGGCCGCCTCGTCCGCCTCGAAATACTGGAGCGCCTCGGCCCCGTGGATCACGTTCGCGCCGATGCTCGAGGGGAAGGTGCGGATCTCGGTGTTGTAGTCGCGCGCGAGGTCGTTGTAGCGCACCCGCTCGGTGTTGATCTGGTTGTTGGCCTCGTCGATCGCCACCATCAGGTCGGCAAAGCGCGGCTGGCTGGCGAGCTGCGGATAGTTCTCGACCACGGTGCGCAGCTGACCCAATGCTTGCGTCAGCTGGTTCTGCGCATCGTTGAATTTCTTGAACTCTTCCGGGTTCGACAGGTCATCGGTGGTGATGTTGATCGAGGTCGCCCGCGCGCGCGCGTCGATCACGCCCTGGAGGATGTCCTTTTCCGAGATCGCGGCGGCCTGCACCACGGCGACGAGGTTGGGGATCTTGTCCGAACGGTTCTGGAGCGCGCTCTCGACATTGCCCCATTGCGCCTTGGCGGCTTCCTGCTTGGTGGGGACCGAGTTGATCCCGCAGGCCGCAAGGCTCATCGCGGCGACGGCAGCGAATGCGCCGCGCAGCATGGTGGTAAGGTTCATGGCGAAGGTCCCTCCTTGTGGCGCGGGCGCTGACCCCGGCCGGCATTGTCTGTATTGCGCATATAGCACACCCCCAAGCCGGTTCAAGCGGTGGACGGCGCGGCTCGTCCGGCTTGGCAGGGGGCAGGGCGGGTGCCAGAACATGGCAAACGGCAAAGCACAAAGGGGATTGCCATGCTGTCGGAATTCAAGACCTTCATCGCGCGCGGCAATGTGCTCGACCTGGCGGTGGGCGTGATCATCGGCGCCGCGTTCGGCACGATCGTCAAGTCGCTGACCGATGACGTGATCATGCCGGTGATCGCGCTGGTGACCGGCGGCGGGGTCGATTTTTCGAGCCGTTACATCGTCTTGTCGGGTGAGGCTCCGGCCGGTGCCTCGCTGGCGGCGGCGCGTGCGGCAGGAGCGAACGTGCTGGCCTACGGGAGCTTCGTCACCGCGTTCATCAACTTCGTGATCCTCGCCTTCGCGATCTTCCTGATCGTGCGCCAGGCCAACAAGCTGATGCCCCCGCCCGAGGCCGCGCCCGCCGGGCCGTCCGAGGTGGAACTGCTCGCCGAGATCAGGGACGCGCTCCGTAAGTGACGCAGCTCGTCCGGGCTGCTCTATCCTCGCTCATGCGACCTGAAGGTCGCGTCGCTGCGGGCGGGCAGTCGCCCTTGCGGCCGCTGCGCCGCCGCATTGTGCCACGCGCTGGCGTCTCATCCACTTCCCATTCAGGATTTCAGCGCTATATCGACCATTGCCGGGTTCGCCCGGCTATGGCGATAAACTGCGCTGTGCAATAGATGCAACGGACCCGGGGGCAGTACCCGGCGGCTCCACCAGAAGCGGCGTTTCGGCGCATCTCCTGACGGGGCCGAACCAGGATCGACGTGTGTTGAAAAGCAGTGTTTTCGCCCGGGCTGAGTAACCCGTTAAAGGCTCAAAACCAATAAGTGCCAACGACAACGAAGCACTTGCTCTCGCCGCGTAATGTGACGGCCTAGCGGCCTGAATTTACAAAGCTACGAGCACGGTTCGGACCGAACCGGGTAACAGAATCGGAGACCGGGCGCCCGGGGGAGCGTAGCAACAGAATCCCCCACCCTTCTCGGAGATTTTTTGCTTACGATTGCGCTCACTCGCTGACCGCTTGACCGGTCAGCCTCTGCACGAACCCACGCCAGCGCTCGACGCTCTGGCGGCGGCTTTTCCGCAAGCATTTCACCGAAAGACTTCATGCATGACACACATTCCCATTCGCCCGCTTTTGCGCGGCGATTTGCCCCGCATTGCCCATCTGGTTGACGCCAATGCCATGTTCCCCTCCGCTATGCTGGACGACATGACTGCGGCCTACTTCGCCGGAGACAGCGACACCCAGCGCTGGATCGTCGCCGACACGGGCAGCGCAACGGGCGTCGCCTACACCGTCCCCGAACCGCTGACCGAGGGCACCTGGAACACGCTGTGCATCTGCGTCGATCCCGCGGCCCACGGACAGGGGATCGGCACCGCGCTGATGCGGCAGATCGAGGGCGAGCTCGCCGCCGAGGGCGCACGCGTGCTGCTGGTCGAGACCTCGGGCACACCCGATTTCGAGCGCACGCGCGGGTTCTACGATATGCTCGGCTATGAGCGGGAAGCCCGGATCCGCGACTACTACAGCGCGGGCGACGACAAGATCATCTTCCGCAAGGCATTGATCTGAAAAGCGGGGCGGGTCGGCACCAATGTGCCGGCTCGCCCTAGTCGCGCGGCAGCGCCTGTGCGCTCAGCTCGCTCACCTCGCGCTCAAGCTTCAGGCAATCGAGGATCTTCGCCCCCGCCAGAAACACCGCGCCAGTGGTCGCGAGGAACAGCAGCTTGCCGCCGAAGCCGGGGTATTCGTGGAGATAGACCATGCCCCGCGCGCTCGACCCCAGGGCGAGGGCGTAGATGATCAGGAACGCCTCGAAGCGGTTCTTGATCACGAACAGCCGTCCCAGCTTGCGCAGCATAGCCTTCCTCGACCCTTGCGCGACCCGGCGGCATGCTGAGTCGCTTTAACAGTGTCGTAACCTTACGCCTGCGCGGGCCCGGGGCGCAAATGCGTTAACCAAGCTGTGCCAGATCGAGCGCCTCGAGCAAGGCAAGGCGTGCCGCGATCACGCTGTCCGCGAGGCTGCGCGTCCCGATATCGGACGGGTCGATCTGTTCCGGCCAATGCCCGGCGATAACCTTCTCGAGCAGATCGGCCTTCGCCTCGTCGAGCAGGAAGCGCGGGTCGACCGTCGCGGGATCGCACACCACGCGCAGCCGCAGGCAGGCCGGGCCGCCGCCGTTCGCCATCGATTGCCGCACGTCGACCGGGATCACCTGCCGGATCGGGCCATTGCCTGCGAGCATCTGCTCGACCCAGCCCCACACGGCGGCGCTCTCGCGGCATTCCTCGGGCACGATCAGTGCCATGCTCCCGTCGGGAAGCGTCAGCAGCTGGGCGTTGAACAGATAGGTGCGGATCGCCTCCTGCAAGGAGACGGCGGAGGAGGGCACCTCGACCACCTCGAGCGCGGGGAAGGCGGCGCGGATCGCGTCATAGGCACCCTGCTGGTCGGCGAAGGCCTCGGCATGGGTGAACAGCACGGAGGCATTGGTGACCGAGACCACGTCATTGTGGAAAGCGCCTGCCGCAATCGCTTCGGGGTTCTGCTCGATGAAGACCGTGCGCGCGGGATCGAGCCCGTGGGCGCGCGCGACGAGGCGGCTCGCCTGTTCGTGCTGGCGCGCGGGGAAGCGGCCGCCGGGGCGGCCATAGACGAACACCTCGACGCCGGGGGCATCGTGGCTCTCGCACAGCCGCATGTGGTTGGCCGCGCCCTCGTCGCCGAAGGTGGCGGGCACCGCGTCGTGGATCGCGAAGTGGCGCGTGTCGCCGAAAGCGATCCTCAGCTGCGCCTGCGTATCGGGCCACTCCTGCGCGCGGTGAAGCATGGTGACGAGGTTCGCCGGGGTCAGATGGCAGCGCCCGTCGGCAGTGTCGGGGGCGGGGGAGACGGTGGCGGCGTTGGCGGTCCACATCGAGGAGGCCGACCACGGCGCGGCACGCAGTTGTGGCGGCTCGGTACCGTCAAGTGCGAGGGCGCTCTCCAGCGCGCGGTTGGGTCGGGGCAGCGGCAGCAGGAACCCCTGCACCCCCAGCCGCGCCAGATTGCCGCGCATCTTCGCCACGCCTTGAAGCGCGGCGGCGCGCGGGTAGGAGGGATCGCCCGCATGGTTCGCGCTGGCGATGTTGCCGAGGCTGAGGCCCGCATAATTGTGGCTGGGGCCGACGATTCCGTCGAAGTTGATTTCGGTGAGGCTCATCGCGCCACGCTCCACACAATGTCGCCCTTGCACACGTCGAGCAGGTCGGCGCTCGCCGAATCGATCGCGATGCCTCCCTCTGCGTCAAGCACCCGCGCACCGAAGCAGGCGCGGAATGACCCGAGCCGTCCGGTGGCAAGGATCGCGCGCTCGCCCTCGCTCGCATCGAGCGCGGTGACCGCGCAGTGGCACGCGTTCCTGACGCTGGTCACATCGTCGGTGCGTGCGACCATCGTCGGGCCGCCGTCGAAGATGTCGACATAGCCCTCGGCGCGGAAGCCCTCGTCCTCCAGCATCCGCATCGCCGCGCGGCCCGTGGGGTGGGGGACGCCGATCACCGAGCGCGCATCCTCGCTCAGCATCGCGACATAGACCGGGTGCTTGGGCATCAGGTCGGCGATGAACTGGTTGCCGTTGATCGCGTTGAAATAGTCGGCGTCCTGGAAGCTCATCCCGAAGAAGCGCCCGGCCACCCCCTCCCAGAAGGGCGATCCGCCGCGTTCGTCGATGATGCCGCGCAACTCGGCGAGGATGCGGTCGGCAAAGCGCCGGCGGTGCATCGCCACGAACAGGTAGCGCGAGCGGGCAAGCAGCAGGCCGAAGCCCCCGGCGCGCTCGCCCGGGTGGAGGAACAGCCCGCCGACCTCGCTCGACCCTTCGAGATCGGTGACGAGGCTGAGGAGTTCCGCGCGCACGGTGCGGTCCAATTCCTGCGAATACTGGGTCAGCGTGTTGAGACGGTAGGAATAGAACGGCCAGCGCTGGCCGACCTGCGTCATCAGCTGGCAGGTGCCGCGCACCGCCCCGGTGCGGGCATTCTCGAGCACCAGCACGAATTGCTCGTCGGCGAGCGTGTCGTCCTCGCGCGCGAAGGCCTTCTCGGCGCGTTCGAGCTTGCCCTTCAAGGCCGCGCGGTCGGGGGGCAGATTGGTGAAGCCCCCGCCGGTGAGCTTGGCCATTTCATAGAGCGCTTCGAGATCGGCGGGGCGCGCAGGGCGCAGGCGGAAGGTCACGTGAGGGCTCCCTGAGCTAGACGCTCGATGACGCGGGCGGAGAGCGCCGCGCGTTCGGCAAGGCTGGGGACGATCAGATATTCGTCCGGCGAATGGATCGCGCCGCCGCGCACCCCCATGGTGTCGACCACGGGGACACCGCAGGCGGCGATGTTGTTGCCGTCGCACACGCCGCCGGTGGATTGCCAGCGGATCGTCTGGCCGAGCTCCGCGCCGCATTGGCGGACGAGGTCGAACAGCTGTTGCGCGCGCGCGTCGACTTTCTTGGGCGGGCGGGTGACGCCGCCGTGGCGGTGGGCGGCGACTTCGTGCGCGGCTTCAATGCTGCGCAACAAAGCGTTGAGATCGCTGTCGAAGGTCTCGGCTGCGGTGGTGGATTTGGGGCGCACGTTGAAGCGCAGCACCGCGTGATCGGGCACGACGTTATTGGCCGCCCCGCCTTCGAGCTTGGCGGGGTTGATGGTGATCTGGTCGCTCTCCAGCGCTTTCAGCCGCAGGATCAGATCGGCTGCCGCGACGATCGCGTTGCGCCCATCGTGCGGGTTGCGGCCCGCGTGGGCGCTCTTGCCGGTGAAGGTGATCGAGTAGTTCCCGGTGCCCCCGCGCTCGTGCGCCAGAGTGCCATCGGGGAGCGCGGCGGGCTCATAGGTCAGCGCGGCGAGCTTGCCCGCTGCCAGTTCGGCGATCAGCGCGGCGCTGGCGAGCGAGCCGGTCTCCTCGTCCGAATTGATCAGCACGTCATAACCCAGCGCCGAGGCATGGCCGCCCGCCTCGAAGGCCATCAGTGCGTGGAGCATCACCGCGATCCCGCCCTTCATGTCGGCCACCCCCGGCCCGTTCAGCGTCTCGCTGTCGCGCCAGGTCTGGCGCTGGAAGGGGTGGTCCACCGGAAACACCGTGTCCATGTGGCCGGTCAACAGGATGCGCCTGTTCGCCTGCGGGCGCACGCGCACCACCAGATGCTGCCCGTGGGGCTTGTCGAAAGCGCTGCCATCGGCGGCGATTGCGGTAACGAGGGCGGGGTCGACCAGTTCCACCGTGCCGGGGAGCGCCGCGAAGGCCTCGGCCAGCATCGCGGCCTGCTCGGCCAGCCCGGTGAGATTTGCGGTGCCCGTGTTGACCGCGCTCCACGCCTGCACCTGCGCCAGCATCGCGGCGGTATCGATCTTGCCTGAGGTCCCGTCCATCGCACCCCTCTAGCCGTGTGCGCGCGGCTGTCCAACCCGTTGCAATCGGGGCGGGGCTGCGCCATAGGGCCGCGCGTCCTCTCCTCCCCGGGTTCGGCTTCACGCTTGCCATACGAGGACTACCATGACTGACATGACCACCCGCGCCGGTGTGAGCATCGACTCCCGGCTGGCGAGCTTCCTCGAAAGCGAAGTGCTGGGGCCGCTCGGGCGTGAAGTTGACGCCTTCTGGCAGGGCTTCGCCGCGCTGCTCGCCGACTTCGCGCCGAGGAACCGCGCGCTGCTTGCCAAGCGCGAGGCGCTGCAGGCGCAGATCGACGCGTGGCACATCGAGCGCGCGGGCAAGCCGCATGACGCCGCCGCCTACAAGGCGTTCCTGACCGAGATCGGCTACCTCGTCCCCGAGCCGGGCGAGTTCCAGATCGGCACGCAGAACGTCGACCCCGAGATCGCGACGATGGCCGGGCCGCAGCTGGTGGTGCCGATCCTCAACGCCCGCTTCCTGCTCAACGCGGCCAATGCGCGGTGGGGGAGCCTCTACGATGCCTTCTACGGCACCGATGCGCTCGATGCGCCCGCGGCGCGGCCGGGCGGGTATGACGAGGCGCGCGGCGCGGCGGTGATTGCGCGCGGGCGGCAGTTCCTCGACAGCGCCTTCCCGCTCGCAAGCGGCAGCTGGGCCGAACTTGCGGGCCGCGACGACATCGCGCTCGCCGATCCGGCGCAGCAGGTGGGCACCACCGACAAGGGCGTGCTGCTGAAAAACAACGGCTTGCACGTCGAAATTCTGTTCGATCCCGCCACCCCCGTCGGCGCGACCGATAAGGCGGGCATCGCCGACATCATCGTCGAAGCCGCGCTCACCACCATCGCCGATTGCGAGGACTCCGTCGCCGCGGTGGACGCCGAGGATAAGCTGCTCGCCTACACCAACTGGCTCGGCATCATCCGCGGCGATCTGTCGGAGAGCTTCGAAAAGGGCGGCAAGACGCTCACCCGCACGCTGGCGGGCGACAAGACTTATACCGACGACGACGGCACCCCGCAGACCCTCAAGGGCCGCAGCCTGATGTTCGTGCGCAATGTCGGCCACCTCATGACCAACCCGGCGATCCGCCTGCCCGATGGCAGCGAGATCCCCGAGGGGATCATGGATGCGGTCTTCACCTCCGCCATCAGCACCCTCGATGTCGAAGGCCACGGCAGGTTCGGCAATTCGCGCTCCGGCTCGATCTATATCGTCAAGCCCAAGATGCACGGGCCGGAAGAATGCGCCTTCACCAACGACCTGTTCGACGCGGTCGAGGACCTGCTCGGCCTGCCGCGCCACACGATCAAGGTCGGGGTAATGGACGAGGAACGCCGCACCAGCGTGAACCTTGCCGCCTGCATCCACGCCGTGCGCGACCGCATCGTCTTCATCAACACCGGCTTCCTCGACCGCACCGGGGACGAGATCCACACCTCGATGCGCGCAGGACCCATGCTGCGCAAGGGCGCGATGAAGGGCTCCGACTGGCTCAAGGCCTACGAGGCGAGGAACGTCGCCATCGGCCTTGCGCATGGCCTCTCGGGCAAGGCGCAGATCGGCAAGGGCATGTGGGCCGCGCCCGATCTGATGGGGCAGATGATGGTCGAGAAGATCGGCCACCTCAAGGCGGGCGCCAACACCGCCTGGGTGCCGTCGCCCACCGCCGCGACGCTCCATGCGCTCCACTACCACCAGATCGACGTGTTCGACGTGCAGAAGCACCTGCCCGAGCCTGCGAGCCTCGAAGACCTCTTGGCGATCCCGCTGGCAGACGGCGCGAACTGGTCGGAGGAGGAAATTCGCGAGGAGCTCGACAATAATTGCCAGGGCCTGCTCGGCTACGTGGTGCGCTGGATCGACCAAGGGGTGGGCTGCTCCAAGGTGCCCGACATCAACGACGTCGGCCTGATGGAGGACCGCGCGACGCTGCGCATCTCCTCGCAGCACATCGCCAACTGGCTGCTGCACGGAGTGGTCAGCGAGGCGCAGGTGATGGAGAGCCTCGCCCGCATGGCCGCCAAGGTTGACGCGCAGAACGCGGGCGACCCGCTTTACGTACCGCTCACCGGCAACGAAGGCGGCGCGGCCTTCAGCGCGGCCAGGGACCTGATCTTCAAGGGGGTGGAGCAGCCCAGCGGCTATACCGAGCCGCTGCTGCACGCTTGGCGCTTGCGCAAGAAGGTGGGGTAACGGCGGCAGGTGCTCCGCACGTTAGAACCAGGGTAACCGTTCGACAAAGCCTGCAACCGGCGCGCAGCGTCTGTCAGGATTGAGTTGGTCGGTTGCGTGAAATGGCGAAGGATCGTGCACAAATCCTCCGCGCATGTACGACCAATGCGCCGAGCGTCGCTCGCCAAGCGCGATATAGGCATGGCGGTTGACTCCAGTTGAATGGCTGTCGTCTGCGCGCATGATCAGCGGCGAAAGGTCCCACCGGCTTGTGGCAAGCCGTTCACTTCTTTTGCCATCCGCCACAAGGATGCAGTAAGGGCGCCCGCCTGCGAATGCCTTTGCGCTCTCGCTTACGGTCAATTGCCAAAGCGCGACCAGCGTCAGGCTGATCGAGAGCATAACAGCGATTGTTCCAGCGTGGCGGCGGTGGATCGTGTCAAGTCGCGAAGCTGTGGCCAGTAGGCCGCTCACTACAAGCATTGCCAGCAGGAAGGCTAGTGTTGCGCTCGCACCGATACGATGTGCGAGTGTCGGCCCGAGTTCAAGGATCATGGCGCATACGATCGTTGCAAGGACGCTTGTCTGGGCGGGAGCCCAATGCAGTTTCTTCAACGGCTCGCTACGCCAATTAGCGAAAGCGGCCACGAGACCACGGACTGCTGCACCTACGAGCGTGGCGAGGAGACCGAGCGCCATAAATCCTCGTCCCAAGAATGACCAATCGTCGCTCGAAGGAACTGGGCGGGTCATCAACCACCAGATCGCGCACCACACTGGAACGATGATGGCGATGAGCCAAGGATACCCTTCACGTGGCCACAGCAGCACGAACAGCCAGCCTGTCATGAAAAACAAGAGAAGCAACTGAGCGGGCAGGAGCGTCTGGATAAGATCGCCGAAGGTCATGATTGCGGCTGTTACTAAAGAAGCATTTATCGCCAGTTAAGGGTTTGAAAATGCTTATTGGCATGAACTCAGCGCCTTTGCCAGCGCCACGAACTCGGCCACGCTGACCGTCTCGGCGCGGCGGGTCTCGTCGATGCCGAGGCTGGCAAGGGCCTCCAAAGCTCCCGGCACGCCCTTCAGGCTCTGGCGCAGCATCTTGCGGCGCTGGCCGAAGGCGGCTTCGGTGAGGCGTTCGAGCGTGCGGGCGCTGACACCCTCCGGCATGGCGGCGGGGGTCACGTGGACGATGGCGCTCATCACCTTGGGGGGCGGGGTGAAGGCGCTGCGGTGGACCTTCATGGCGAGCCGCGCCTCGCTGCGCCACTGGGCGAGCACGGCGAGGCGGCCGTAGGCATCATCGCCTGCATCGGCGACGATGCGGTCGGCGACCTCACGCTGGAACATGAGGGTGAGGGACTGCCACAGGGGCGGCCAGCTCTCCCCGCCGAGCCAGCGCACGAACAGCGCGGTGCCGACGTTGTAGGGGAGGTTGGAGAGGACGTGGAAGGGCTGATGGCCCATCAGCTCTGAGTGATCGAGCTTGAGCGCATCGCCCTCGACCACGGTGAGCTGGCCGGGAAAGGCATCGCCGAGTTCGGCCAGCGCGGGGAGGCAGCGGCGGTCCATCTCGATGGCGGTGACGCGTGCGCCCGCCCGCAGCAGCGCGCGCGTCAGCCCGCCGGGCCCGGGGCCGACCTCGAGCACCGCCTGCCCGCCGAGGTCGCCGGGCAGCGCGGCGATGCGGGCGAGGAGCTGCTCGTCGAGCAGGAAGTTCTGCCCCAGCGCCTTGGAGGCGGCGAGGTTGTGACGGGCAATGACCTCGCGGATGGGAGGGAGGTCAGGCACCGGCGGTGGCCCGCGCTGCCGCCATCTCCGCCGCCATCACGATCGCCGCCGCCATCGCGCCCGGGTCGGCCACGCCTTGCCCGGCGATGTCGTAGGCGGTGCCGTGATCGGGCGAGGTGCGAATGATCGGCAGGCCGAGGGTGACGTTGACGCCCTCGTCGAACTCGAGCGCTTTCAAGGGGATGAGCGCCTGGTCATGGTACATGCACAGCGCCGCGTCGTACCCGGCGCGGGCGCGGGGGGTGAACAGGGCGTCGCCCGGGATGGGGCCGGTGGCGGCGATCCCCTCGGCCTGCAAGGCGGCTATGGCAGGGGCGATCAGCCTTGCCTCCTCGTCACCGAACTGCCCGCCCTCACCCGCGTGGGGGTTCAGCGCAGCGATGGCGAGGCGGGGCTGCGCAATGCCGAAGTCGCGCCGCAGACCCTCGGCCACGATGCGCGCCTTGTGGACGATCAGCTCGGCCGAGAGCAGCGCGGGCACCTCGGCGAGCGCGACATGGACGGTGAGCGGCACGGTGCGCAGGGAGGGCCCGGCGAGCATCATCACCGCGTCGCGATAGGGGCGGCCGCAGGCGTCGGCAAGGAACTCGGTCTGGCCCGGGTAGTCCCAGCCGATGGCCGCGAGCGCGCCCTTGGAGACAGGCGCGGTGACCAGCCCGGAGGCCACGCCCGCGAGCGCACACTTCGCGGCCAGCTGGAGCGAGGTGAGCGCAAGGCGGGCACCCTCGGGCGAGGGCTGCGCGGGGTGCCATGGCCCCTCGAGCAGGGCCAGCACCGGCAGGCCAACGGCGCTCGCGAACAGTGCCTCCGACGGGTCGGCGATGGGGACGATCGGGCAGTCGATCCCGAGCGCTTCGGCGCAGCCACGCAGCAGCTCCGGCCCGCCGACCACGAAGGCAGGCGGCGCACGGCGCTCCGCCCGGAGGCGCGCCCAGGCGCCGAGAATCACCTCGGGGCCGATGCCCGCCGGATCACCGAGCGATATCGCGAGCGGAGCGGGCAATGCGCTCAATTGTACTCGATATAGGCGTCGTTGCGCAGGTCGCGCAGCAGGCGCTGGGCCTGCTTGTTGACCCGCTCCTGCTCGAGCTGGTCCATCACCGCGGCAAAGGTCGGCGCGCCGGCGTCCTTGGGATCGTCGCGCCCGCACAGCATCAGCACGCGCACGCCCTCCTGGATGCCGCCGAAGGGCGGGGTAGCCTGCCCGATCTGGAGCTGGAGCACCACGTCGCGCAGCTGTGCCGGCAGGTTCGCGGCCTTGATCTGGTCGTTGGCAATGACCTCGGCCCCGATCTTGGCGGCGCCCGCCTCGACATCGGCGCAGCCGCGCAGGCTGCCGAGGAACTGGCTGAACGCGTCGACCTTGGCTTCGGCCTGCTCCTGCGTCACGCCGGGGGGGAAAGTGATCGAGATCTGCTTCAGGCTGAGCACGGCCTCGGCCGGATCGGCCATCAGCACCTGGCGCTTGTTGATGAGGTAGATGATCGAGAAGCCGCCGGGGATCTCGATCGGGCCCTGAAGCTGGCCGGGCTGCATGGTGCGCACCGCCGCGGCGAGCTGCGGGGGCAGCTGTCCCGCGCGCACCCAGCCGAGATCGCCGCCGACGACCTGCGTGCTCGCCTCGGAATATTGCCGGGCATAGGCGACGAAGCTGCCACCCTGCTGCAATTGCTGCACGATCGTCTGCGCGTTCTTGAGCACCGCGGCGCGGTTCTCCGTGGTGGCCGAGAGGTAGATCTCGCCGATCCGGTATTCCTCGGTGCCCTTGGCCTCGGTCATCCGCTTGAGGACTTCGTTGACCTCTTCGGCCGAGATGTTGACGCGCGGCATGACGTTGCGGCGCAGCAGGTTGTCCCACGCCACTTCGCCTTCGATCTGGCGCTTGAGCGAGGCCGCCGAGGAACCGATCGATTCGAGATAGGCGTCCATCTTCCTGGGGTCGCCGCCGAAATTCTGCGCGGCGAGCTGCTGGTAGGTCTGCTCGATCTCCTCGCGCTTGACCTCGATCTCGTCGGCCTCGGCGGCCTGGATCTTGAGCGTCTCGTCGATCAGGTTGCGCAGCACCTGGACGCGCAGGCGCAGCATCTCCTCTGGCGGGATCTCGGCGTCCGAGGCCGCCGTCACCAGCGCGACGCGCTGATCGATGTCGGTGCCGGTGATGACATAGCCGTTGACGATGGCGGTAGCGGTGCGCTTGTCGGGATCGGCCTTGCCGAACAGGGTGATGTCTTCGGGCAGGCCGAAGGGATTGTCGGCCGTGGGCACGGCGACGGTCTGCGCCGTCGCAGCCATGGGGGCCGCGGCAAGGCCCAGGATCGCCGCACCCGCCAGCGCGGTTCCGGCCTTGGCAAACAGCGCCTTCGAAAACAGCTTCACATTCACTCGTTCATTCCCGCCTTGTGGCCCCGGTCTTCAGGCCGAAGTCGCGTGCAAACCCGCACGCCTTGCTGCGCCGATGCCCGGCACCGGCTGAATGGAAGCTGAGCCCTCCGCGATCCTGGGAAGGGGGCAGCTTGCCGCGGTGCGCTCCTTAACGCGATTCACGCGCCCTGCCAATTCTTGCAGGGATGCAATCGGGGGGCAGCGCAACCCGAGGGTGCAGGCCTGCGGATCAGCGGAATCCGAGATTGCGCAAGGCGAAGAACAGCTGGAAGGCATTGCCGCGCCGCGCGTCGCCCGCGTCGATGAAGTCGCGCCGCCAGGTCGCGCCGAATTCGATGCAGTCATCGGCATAGGCTACGCCGAAGCGCGTGCGGATCGGCTGGAAGCCGTCGGGCTGGAACACCGGATCCTCGTCGCGATCGGTGAGGTTGAACACCCCCGAGCCGAACATCGACCACTTGCGCCCGATCGCCACGCGCGCAGCCGCACGCAGCTCCTCGCGGTCGCGCAGGTCTTCCACGGTGGCGATGTCGCGGTTCAGCCGCAGGTAGCCGACCTCGACATAGGTGCGGCGCGAGCCGATGGTCGCGTCGATCTCGTTGCGGCGGATCGCGAGGTTGTCCTTGTCGAGCCGGAAGCGGTGGGTGAACTGCACGAGGTTGCGGAAGCGCACCTCGGTGCGGCCGACGAAATCGGTGACGCGCTCCGACAAGCCGGTGCCTTCGGGAAACAGGCCGTCGCGCGGCGCTTCCAGCCGGAAGGACTGGCCGATCGTGGTCTTGATCCGCCAGCCGGGGCGCTGCAATTCCCAGTCGAGCCCCCAGGTGACGCGGCTCCCGTCCTCGACCCGGTCATAGCCGGGGAAGCGGTTCAGGGCGAAGAGGTTCGAATCCTCCAGATCGATCGCGCGCGCGTCCTCGTTCGGCACGTCGAGATTGCGCACCCGCGGGCTGGCGACGAATTGCAGGCGCGGCTTGAACACCTGCGTGCCGCCGAAGGCCTCGCCGACGAAGGGCCATTCGATATCGAGCGCGGCGGTGGCGATGCCGCGCGCGGTCCAGCCTTCGGTGCCGCGATAGGTGAGCGTGGTGGTCGCAAGGCTGTTGTTGGTGTTGTAGATGTCGCCCCGCACGAGGCCGGTGAGCGTGACGACCTGGCCGAGCGGGGTGAGGCGCTTCAGATCCCACTGCGCGCCTGCGAAGGCGCGCTGGGTGTCCTGCCCCTCGTTGCGCAGCAGCGCGAGGCTGTTGGCCTGCACCATCAGGTCGCCGCCCAGGATCTTGTCGCCGATCTTCTGGCGATAGTCGATCGCGGGCAGGGCGAGCGGCACCTGCCCCTGATCGGCATTGAGCCGCAGCGTCTGCGTCGCCCAGCCGGCGATCGAGAGGTAGGAGCGATCGGTGATGCGCTCGAGATTGAAGGTCGAGCGCAGCCGGTCGTCGCGGCTGATGTCGTAGCGGCGCAGGAAGGTGCGGTCGGAGGCGAGGCGGATCGAGCCGGTGAGGCTCCAGTCGGGCGAGAACTGGAAGCGGCCATTGGCATCGAGATAGCCGCGCGGGTCGTTGCGCAGGCTCTGCCCGCCGGTGAGGTCGGTCGCGCGGTCGGAGAAGGTGGCATAGCCGGTGACCTGATAGGCGCCCTTCTCGGTCAGGTGCCGCCATCTGGCGCTCGCCATCGGGGCGACGTTGGAGAAGACATAGGCGCCCAGCGTCAGATCGGCATTGTCGGCCATGCGCCAGTAATACTCGCCGCTGAGTTCGAGCCCGTTGACCTGCGTCAGGCGGATGTCGGGCACCAGGAAGCCGCTTTCCGCCTTGCCGTCGGTACGCACGGCAAGGCCGGGCATCGGCAGGATCGGCGTGCCGAACAGCTCGAGCATCGCGCCCTCGAAGCGCACGCGGTTCGCCTTCTGGTCATAGACCACGCGGCGCGCGGTGACGCGCCAGCTGGGGTTCTGCGCGCAGCCTTCGGCATCGGTGACGGCGCAGGCGGTGTAGGCGGCATCGGTGAGCACCGCGACGCCGTTCTCCCCGCGCATCGCCGAGCGCGCCGCCAGCCGTCCCCCGGCACGCAGCGCGATGAGGAGCTCGCTCATCGCGCCGGTATCGAATTCCTCCGTCAGTTCGACCTGATCGGTGAACAGCTGGTTGCCCGCCTCGTCGACGAGGCGGATGTTGCCGGTGGCGATGATCTTGCCCGACTTGCGATCCCACACGACCTCATCGGCGCGCACCGAGCGGTCGTCGGAACGCAGGATCACGTCGCCGCGCGCGGTGACGGTGTCGGTCTGGTCATTGTAGCTGAGCTCGCGCGCCTCGAAGTCGATTTTTCGCGGGGCCTCGGCGCTGCTGGCGGAAGCCATAGCGGGCTCGGCCTCCTGCGCGGCGAGCGGGCCGGCGGCCAGCGCGAGGGCGAGCATCAGCGCAAGACGTGACACCGCAGCCGGCGCCGGGAAGCGCGGGGCAGGGCGCGCGGCCACGCGCGGTGCGTCTTGCAAGCCTCCCGACATGGCCTTGCCTATTGCACCGCTCGCGCTTAATCGCAATCGCCATTGCGCAGGGCCCGCGCGCGGCCTGTCGCAGGGGGCAAGCGCCCTGTCAGCCCCGGCTTTTCCAGTGTTCTTCGGAGTATCCATGCAGATTCATCTCACCGCCGCCCCGCCCGCCGACATCCGCTTGCACGCGCGGGTGGTGAACCAGGGGCAGGCGCTGGCCGGGCTCGATCCGGCGCTGGTCGAGGGCGCGGCGGCGAGCCGCTTCTCGGGCCGCGCGGGCCAGGTGTTCGAGGGTTTCGCGAGCGTCGATGGTGCGGTCAGGCGCATCGCCATCGCCGGGCTGGGCGAGGCCGCCTCGGCCGACCGCCGCCACCACTGCGAGCGGGCGGGCGCGGCGCTGACCGCCAAGTATCTCGTCTCGGGCGAGAGCGCGATGGTGCTCGACCTCGGCGGCGCGGGCCTCACCGCCGATCAGGCCGCTGCCGTGCTGCTCGGCCTGCGCCTGCGCGCCTGGCGCCACGACGCCTACCGCACGCGCCTTGCCGCCGACAAGCGCCCCTCGCTGGCGGAGGTTCACGTGGTGAACGCCCCCGAGGGCACCGCCGATGCATGGGAGCGCGAGGCGGCGCTCGCCAAGGGGGTGGAGTTCACCCGCGGCCTCGTCACCGAGCCCGCCAACATCATCTACCCCGAAAGCTTCGTCGCCGCCTGCCGCGAGGCCTTCGAAGGCACCGGGGTCGAGATCACCGTGCTCGGCGAGGCAGAGATGAAGGCGCTCGGCATGGGCGCGCTGATCGGGGTCGGGCAGGGCTCGGCGCGCGAATCGCAGCTCCTCGCGATCCGCTGGAACGGCGGTGCGGACGGCGAGAAGCCCACGGTCTTCGTCGGCAAGGGCGTCACCTTCGACACCGGCGGCATCTCGCTGAAGCCGCCGCCGGGGATGGAGGACATGAAGTGGGACATGGGCGGGGCAGGCGCGGTCGCCGGCGCGATGCTGGCGCTCGCCTCGCGCAAGGCCAAGGCCAACGTGATCGGCGTCATGGGCCTCGTCGAGAACATGCCCGATGCCGCCGCGCAGCGCCCGGGCGACATCGTCACCACCATGAGCGGCCAGACGGTCGAGGTGCTCAACACCGATGCGGAAGGCCGGCTGGTGCTGTGCGACGCGCTGCACTGGGCGCAGGAGCAATATGCGCCCGCGCGGATCGTCGACCTCGCCACGCTGACCGGGGCGATGATCATCAGCCTCGGCAACGAATATGGCGGGATGTTCGCCAATGACGACACGCTGGCCGCGCAGCTTTCGGCAGCAGGCCTCGCCAGCGGCGACAAGCTGTGGCGCATGCCGCTCGGGGCCAATTACGACAAGCTGATCGATTCGCCCGTCGCCGACATCAAGAACGTGGGGCCCCGCGAGGCCGGCTCGATCACCGCCGCGCAATTCCTCCAGCGCTTCATCAAGGAGGGCACCCCCTGGGCGCACCTCGACATCGCGGGGATGGTGTGGTCGCAGAAGCCCGGCCACACCTGGGAGAAGGGCGCAACCGGCTACGGCGTGCGCCTCATCGACCAGTTCGTGCGGGATGTGGTCGAAGGCTAGTGTGAGCGCCTCATGCCGAGAATGAGGCGTAAATCCGATTTGCCCACCAAGACCTGCCTTGCCTGCGGGCTGCCCTTCGCATGGCGCAAGAAGTGGGAGCGGGACTGGGACAATGTGAAATATTGTTCCGACCGCTGCCGCAGGACGAAGTCGCCGCCCACAGGTAGCGAACCGGTAGGGCGACAAGGACTCCGCTCATGAAACTCGATTTCTGGCAGGTCACCGATGATCCGGTCGAGAAGGTCGTCGCGCTGATCGCCCGGCGCGTGCTGGGTGAGGGCGAGCGGGTGCTGGTGGTCGCCGCCGATGCCGAACAGCGCGCCGCCATCGCCCGCGCGCTATGGGATGCGGGGCCGGAGAGTTTTCTGGCGAACGGGGAGGCCGATGGCCCCGGCTCCGATCGCCAGCCTGTGCTGCTCTCTGCCGAACCGGCCCCTCTCAACGGCGCGAGCCACGTGATCCTTGCCGACGGCACTTACCGCGATACCGAGGGCTTTGCCCGGGTGTTCCTGCTCTTCCCCCCCGATCTTGCCCCCGCAGCGCGGCAGGCATGGCGCGCGGTCGACGGGCGCGAGGGGCTGGAGCGCGCCTATTTCGCGCAGGAGGCGGGGCGCTGGGTCAAGAAGGGTTGAGGGCTTGCGCCAGCGCCCGCGATAGGTGATCCTCCGGAGTGCACTGAGAAGGGGGAACAGGCGATGAAACAGGCGGCACTTGTGATGGCAACCGGCGCAGCGCTGTTGCTGGCGGCGTGCGGATCGGAAACCTCGGGCGAATTCAAGACCGAGGACGGCAAGGATGCCGAATACACCATCGACAAGGAAACCGGCGAGACCAGCATGACCATCACGGACGAGGATGGCGAGGCCTCCTTGCGGGCCGGCGCGAATGTGCCGGTCAGCCTGCCCGACGGCTTCACGCTGTTCCCCGGGTCCAAGGTCGTCAACAATGCAGTGGTCAACCAGCCCGACGGGCAGGGGACGATGATCACCTTCGAGGCCGAAGCCCCCGCCGACAAGGTCGTCGCCCATTACCGCGACGCGGCCAAGGCGGCCGGGTTCGACATCCAGCTCGAGATGAACACCAACGGCACCCAGATGGTAGCGGGCGAGCGCAAGGCGGACAGCGCGACCATATCGGTCACCGCCAGCCCGGACGAGGGCGGCGGGGCAAGCACAGGCCAGATCATCATCGCCACCAAGAAGGGCGGCTGAGCCGCTACCTACGCGCTGATCCAGCTCGTGCGGCCACGCCGCAGATGGGCGCGCGCACGCTTGCCATTTTGCAGCGCAGCAACTAGGGGCGCGGCCAAAGATCCCCCACAACGAATAAGCGTTCACAGGAGCATAGCATGGCGGTCACCCGCACCTTCTCGATCATCAAGCCCGACGCCACCCGCCGCAACCTCACCGGTGCGGTCACCAAGATGCTGGAAGAGGCCGGCCTGCGCGTCGTCGCGAGCAAGCGCATCCACATGACCCGCGAACAGGCCGAAGGCTTCTACGCGGTCCACAAGGAACGCCCCTTCTTCGGCGAACTCGTCGAATTCATGATGAGCGAGCCGGTGGTGGTGCAGGTGCTCGAGGGCGAGGACGCCGTGACCCGCAACCGCGACATCATGGGCGCGACCAACCCCGAGAACGCCGAGCCCGGCACGATCCGCAAGGAACTGGCGCTCTCGATCGGCGAGAACACCGTCCACGGTTCGGATTCGGAAGAAAACGCCGCGATCGAGATCGCCTTCTTCTTCAAGCCGGAAGAAATCGTCGGCTAAGTCCTCGGACAGAACGACAGGCAAGGGGCCGTCCCGCAAGGGGCGGCCCTTTTGCTATCCGGCTTCTGCGAAGCGCGCCAGTTGCGCCGCATGCGCGCGGTGGTGGCCGTCTTCGCTGGCGGCCATGACCTTGTGCATCGCCGCGCGGGCCTCAGGGGTGAGGGTGAGGCCGAGGTCGGCGTAGATGCCGGTGATCGCCGCCTCCCAGTCCGCGTTCAGCGCATCGAAGCAGGCGCGCGCAACCGGTCCCTGCCAGCTCGCCAGCGCCTCGGCCATGCGCGCTTCGCGCAAGGCAATCTTGTGCCGCCAGCGGGCCTCGATCGCATCGAGGCAGCAGCTGTCCGATTGCATCGCCATCTGATTGGCCGCGAGGCTGATCGCGCTTCGGAGCACCGCCTCGTGCTCACGCTCGGCGATGACGAGGCGGGCTTCGGGGAACAGGTCGAGCAGGGTCGACAGGTCCTCGGCGAAGGCGGGGACTTTCAGCACGCGGGGCTTGTCGGCGATCCCCCGGTGCGCCGCGTCGGTCTGGAGAATGCGCCGGAATTCGCGGTAGATCGGCGCAGGATCACGCGCCTCGCTCCACGCCGAAAAGGCCGGGATGTGCCACTGGCTCTCGTAGATCGAATGGTGGAGCGCGGCCGAAATCCACGCCAGTTCTTCCTCGACCGCAGCAGGGGCCATCGGATGAATCGACTGCATCCACGGATTGAGCAGGCCGAGCATCGCGAGCTCCAGCGCGGCCTTGACGCGGTTCATGCCCAGCTTGCCGGGGACGGGATGATAGGCGTCGCAATAGCGGGTGTGCGCGTGCGCCGGATCGGCGGCGAGCAGGGTGTGGATGCGGGTGGTGCCGGAGCGCATATGGCCGATGACGATGATCGGCGGGGCGAGGGGCGTCTCGAGCAGCTCGGGCCGCTCCAGCCACAGGTTGCCGAAGGCGAGCCGGTTCTTCACCGCGCGCGACAACTGCCCCCAGGCCATCGCGCGCCCGAGCGGGTTGAGATCGGCTTGCGCCGCGATGCTGGCGACGAGCCGCGCGAGCCGCTCGCGGAAATCGGCGACGCCCTCGGGCGCGCGCCCGCCATGCTCCGCCGCCTCGGCGCGCGCGCCGTAGGGCTTGGCGGCGAGCGCCCACAGCGCCTCCGGGTCGAGCGCGGGCGGGGGCAGCCAGCCGCGCTCCCACGCCTTGCCGAGGAAGGCATTGGCGCGCTCGGCAAGCGGGCCGCGGGCGAGCAGGTGATCGCGCACCGGCGCGGCCATCAGAATTCCTCCGCCACGTCGATCAGCCGCGTCAGCCGCTTGGGCGCGGCGCCGCGCCAGCTGCGCTCCAGCCATTCGGCCACGGCGTCCCAATCGACGCCGGGGCGGTTGAGGATGATCCCCACCCACCCGCTCGCGCCGTAATAGGCGGGCTTGAAATAGACCTCTGGCTGATCTTCCACGAGGCTCAGCAACTCGTCCATGCCGCCAGTGCGCACCAGCAGGGCGATATGTTCCGTGCCGTGGTGCTGGTCGGCGAAATAGGCGAAAAACTTGCCGGACTTGTCGCCGCCAACGCGGAAGCCAGGGCTGCCGTGGCTCTCGCGCTCGTCGGTTTCGGGCAGGGCGAGCGCAAGCGCGCGCACCCGCGCCAGCAGCGCCGCCGGATCGCGCCAGCGGCTGACATAGTCGGCGACGGCACGCGGGTAGAGCTGGTGCTCGGCGAATTTGACGCGCGCGGCGAGGCTCTCCGGGGTGTCATCGGGCGTGATCGGCACCGCGATCTGGGCCAGCACCTCGCCCGCGTCGAGTTCGGGCGTCACCAGATGGACACTGGTGCCAGCATGGCTGTCGCCCGCCTCGATGGCGCGCGCATGGGTGTCGAGGCCCTTGTACTTGGGCAGCAGCGAGGGGTGAATGTTGAGCATCCGCCCCGCCCAGCGCTCCACGAACCCGTCCGAGAGGATGCGCATGTAGCCCGCGAGCACGATATGGTCCGCGCCTGCTTCCAGCACGGCGGCCTCCATCGCCGCGTCGTGATCGGCGCGGGTCAGCCCCTTGTGGGGCAGGGCGAAGATCGGGATGCCCTCGGCCTTGGCCAGCGCAAGACCTTCAGCTTCGGAATTGTTCGAGGCGACCAGCACCACCTCGTAGGGGCACTCCGCCACGCGGCTGGCATAGACCAGCGCGGCCATGTTGGTGCCCGCGCCGGAGATGAGGACGGCGATTCTGGCTTTCTCAGCCAAGGTGCGTGGCGCTCCAATCGCTCTTGGCGGACCAGGTCTCGACCGAACCGCGCACGGTGCAGCCCTTCTCGCCCGCTGCGATCCGGCCGACGGGCACGACCGTCTCGCCCGATGCTTCGAGCCTTGCAGTGACCTCGCCAACATGCGCCTCGCTCACCGCCAGCACCATGCCGACGCCGCAGTTGAAGGTGCGCGCCATTTCCTCGGGCTCGATATGCCCCTGCGCCTGCAGGAAGGCCATCAGGCGCGGCTGGGGCCAGAGGTCGGCATCGACATGGGCGTGGGCGCCTTGCGGAAGTATGCGCGGGATGTTCTCGAGCAGGCCGCCGCCGGTGATGTGGGCCAGCGCATTGATGCGGCCTTCGCGGATCAGCGGCAGCAGGCTCGCGACATAGATGCGGGTCGGCGCGATCAGCGCGTCGATCAGCAATTGCTCCTGATCGAACAGGGCAGGGCGGTTCAGCTTCCAGCCCTTGTCGGCCGCGAGCCTGCGGACCAGCGAGTAGCCGTTCGAGTGGACGCCGCTTGAAGCGAGGCCGATGAGAAAGTCACCCGGCGCAACCTTGTCGCCCGTCAACTGCTCGCCGCGCTCCACCGCGCCGACGCAGAAGCCGGCGAGGTCATAGTCTCCGGGCGCATACATCCCCGGCATCTCCGCCGTCTCGCCGCCGATCAGCGCGCAGCCTGCCATCTTGCAGCCCTCGGCAATCCCGGCGATCACCCGCTCGGCGACGCCGCTCTCGAGCTTGCCGGTGGCGAAATAGTCGAGGAAGAACAAGGGCTCCGCGCCCTGAACGATCAGATCGTTGACGCACATCGCGACCAGATCGATCCCGACCGTGTCGTGCCGGTCATGCTCGATCGCGAGCTTGAGCTTGGTGCCGACGCCGTCATTGGCCGCGACCAGCAGCGGGTCACTATATCCCGCCGCCTTGGGATCGAAGAACCCGCCGAACCCGCCCAGCTCGCTCGTCGCCCCGGGGCGCGCGGTGGCCTTGGCAAGCGGGGCGATGGCCTTGACCAGCGCATTGCCCGCCGCGATCGACACCCCCGCATCGGCATAGGTGTAGCCCGAGCCCTGCGGCTTGCTCTCGTTTGTCCCCGAAGTCATGCACGCCGCCATAGCTGTTCGCGCTTGGAATTCCACCCGCCTTTGGGCAAAGGGGCAGGGCTTTCCCCATGCGTGCGACGCTTTCCCTTCCTGGCCCGGTGGCCGCATCCTCCCGCGCCGCCGGTCGGCGCTGGCTGGCAGGCGCGCTGCTGATGCTGGCGCTGCTCGGCGGCGGATTTGCCGTGATCGCGCAGGTCGCGGGCGAGCGCGGGATCGCGCCCACCGCCGCCAGCGCCGACATCGAGGTCAAGGGCATTAACGTCGACGTCCAGGGCAAGAGCGCCGAGGACGCGCGCACCAATGGCTGGCGAGAGGCGCAGAGGAAGGCGTGGGAGAAGCTCAAGGGCCCCAAGCTCTCCGACAGCCAGCTCGAAGGCCTCGTCTCGGCGATCGTGATCGAGAAGGAGCGCCTCGGCCCCCGGCGCTACATCGCCACATTGGGCGTGGTGTTCGACCGTCAGCGCGCCAGCGGCTATCTCGGCGGGGCGCAGCAGACCGCGCGCTCGGCGCCGCTGCTGCTGATCCCGGTGCAGGAGGTAGGCGGGGCCTACATCACCTTCGAACAGCGCAACCCCTGGCAGCGCGCCTGGGCCGAGTTCAACCCGGGCGCGAGCCGGATCGATTACGTGCGCCTCTCGGGCGGCGGGGGCGATTCGCTGCTGGTCAATTTCGGCCAGACCGGGCGGCACAGCCGCGGCTGGTGGCGCTCGACCCTCGATCAGTACGGCGCGACCGACGTGCTGATGGCCTTCGCCCGGCTCGACCACCAGTTCCCCGGCGGGCCGGTCACCGGCACCTTCACCGCGCGCTACGGCCCCGACAGCCGCCCGCTCGACAGCTTCACCCTGAAGGCCGACAGCCCCGACGCCGTCCCCGCGATGCTCGCGCAGGCGGTGGAGCGGATGGACCAGATCTTCACCGGCGCACTGGCCTCGGGCAAGCTCCGCCCCGATCCGAGCCTCAGGCTGGGTGCGGGCGGGGTGATCGACCCGGCGATCCAGCGCCTGATCGAGATCGGCCGCGCCGCGCAGGCGAGGAAGGCCGCCGCGGCCGCCGCAGCCGCGGGCGAAGTGCCGCAGATCGAGGCCCAGCCCGTCACCGGGATCGAGCCCGGCGAGGCCGCGGTGCGCAACATCACCGTCCAGTTCGCGAGCCCCGATGCCGGGGCCTTCGATGCCGCACTGGGCGCGGTGCGCGCCACCGGCGGGGTGCGCGGGGTGGGTGTCACCAGCACCGCGATCGGCGGCACCTCGGTGATGAGCGTCGCCTTCGCCGGATCGCTAGACGAGCTCGCCGCCGCCCTTGAAGCGCGCGGGTTTAACGTGCGGCGCGGGGCGAACGCGCTCGCCATCAGCCGCTAAGGCCTGCGCGCCGCGATGGGCGAGCCGTCCCAGATAGCCCTTCCCCTGTCCGCGCGCGGCACGGTGCAGCGGATCGTGGTGGGGGAGGCCAATGCCGCCGTCGTCGAGGCGCTCCAGCACCCGGAACGCTGGCCGTTCCGCGTCGCCGTCCTCACCGGTCCGCCACGCTCGGGCAAGAGCCTGCTCGCGCGCTGGGCGGCGGGGCTGCATGGCGATGCCCTCGAGGTGATCGACGATGCGCAAGGCATGGACGAGACCGCGCTGTTCCACCGCTGGAACGCCGTCCAGCAGGGCGGCACCCGGGAGGGCGGAGCGCTGCTGCTGGTCGCCGCCGCAGGGCCGGAAGGCTGGCGCATCACGCTCCCCGATCTTGCCTCGCGCATCGGCGGCTCGCTCCAGCTCGCAATCGGCGCGCCCGATGATGCCTTGGCCGCCGATCTGATCCTCGCCCACGCCGAGGCGCGCGGGCTCAGCCTGCCCGAGGGCGCGGCCGATTACCTCGTCCCCCGCACGACACGCAGCTTCGCCGCGATCGAGGCGCTGGTGGCGACAATCGACCGCATCTCCCTTGAACGCCAGACGCCCGCCACCATGTCTGTCTGGCGCGCCGCGCTCGAAGCCCTGCACGGGCCCGAGCAGCAGCGCCTGCTCTAACGGTCGCGCGGCCCCGATTGCATCGGGCGCGCTTTGGTGGGAAAAGCGAGGGGCCATGTTTGACCGTCTTGTCAGCTATCTGGACTCGATCCGCGCCCGCGACCCCGCGCCGCGCTCGCGCTGGGAGATCCTGCTCTACCCCGGCGTCTGGGCGCTGGGCTTCCACCGCATCGCGCACTGGCTGTTCGAGGCAAGGATGTATTTCCTCGCGCGGCTGGTGAACCATGTCTCGCGGCTGCTGACCGCGATCGACATCCATCCCGGCGCCACCATCGGCAAGAACTTCTTCATCGACCACGGCTTCACCGTGATCGGCGAGACCGCCGAGATCGGCGACAACGTCACGATCTACCAATGCGTCACGCTGGGCGGCACCAATCCCACCAACGGCAAGGGCGGCAAGCGCCACCCGACGCTGCAGGACAATGTCATCATCGGTTCGGGCGCGCAGATCATCGGGCCGATCGTGGTGGGCGAGCGCGCGCGGGTGGGCGCCAATGCGGTGGTGACCGACGATGTGCCCGCGGGCGCGACGATGATCGGCTTGAAGGCCCGCTCGACGCTGGTTCCGGCGGAGGAGTGGATCAAGGAATTCATCCCCTACGGCACGCCCTGCGATGACCCCCCTTGCGACGACAAGGGCCGCCCGCGCGGCGACTGTGTCGAGAAGCTCGAGGCCGAGGTCGCCAGCATGCGCGAGGAGATGGCGCTGCTGAAGGCGCTGATCGCCGAGCGCGAGGCTCCGGCCCCGTCGCCCGCGCCCGCGCGGCTGCGCAAGAGCGGCACCAAGGACTGAGGGCGAGGATGGCCGCACCACACTCGCCGGGGGGCACGCCCGGACAGGTGGTTCCCTTTCCGGCCCGCGGTGCGGATCAGGTCGGCTTCGAACGGCCCGAGCTGATGCGCATCCTCGACCTCTACGGCCGCATGGTCGCAGCCGGCGAATGGCGCGACTACGCGATGGACTTCACCCGCCACGCCGCCACCTTCGCCGCCTTCCGCCGCGCCGCGGAGCGCCCGCAGGCCCGGGTGGAGAAGCGCCCCGCATTGCGCGGCAAGCAGGGGATGTGGACCCTGTTCGGCGAACACGGCCAGGTGCTGAAGCGCGGGCATGATCTGGCGAATGTGCTCGCCCCGATGGAGCGGCGGCTGTTGAAGGCGGTCGAGGAATAGGGGCGCGCGCGGACTCGATCAGCAAGAATTGAAGCTTTCGGGCTTACAGCACGCTATCTAAGTGACTGTGGCTGGGTGGCGACCCGACAACATTGCTTCCATACAATGAACGTTGCGACCGAGGTGCAACCCATCGCCTTAATCATCTCGGTCTGATCAAAGCCTGGCAGCGCTAGCAGAGCATCAAGGACGTCTTTCTCTCCCGTCGCGCCCTGAGGGAACGCACATGCAAGTTGACCGTCCGCACCATACATGAGCCACCATACGTCTGCACCCCAAGGGCCAGTATCGTTCGTTGCAACGACAACGGATTCAAGGTTTTCGCGAGGTAAATAGACTGTCTTACCGGTTTGGTCGGTCGCGCGAAATCCGATCTCATCGACGGAGACGTTCCACAAGCATTCCGGATATAGGCCCTTGGGTCTTCTCAGTCGATCAAGGAGCGAACTCAGCCAGCGCATGGTGGTTCGATAACACAACCACTTAATGTCTGGAACGGGGTCGTCTTCAGAACGTCCGCTTATGGCCAGGATGAGGCTGAAGCCGCCATCCCCTCACCCGTCGCCCCGGACTTGATCCGGGGTTTGGCTCTTCTTCATCTGTTCGCGGAGGGAAGGCAGCCAAGCCCCGTGTCGAGCACGGGGTGACGAGTGGGGGACGGGGCGCGGCATTTCCTACAGGCTTGCCATCCGATACGATCCGCCTCCGCTCTTTCCCATCGTTGTGCCCGGCCTGCGAGGCCGTTGGATCGCCGGGGCGCGAAACAAGACCCCGCTCCCCTGTCCGTCCGCTTCGTGAAAGTGGGCGCAGGCACCTGGAACGATTGAGGTATTCGCGAACGAGCAAAGCGGACACGGTGTCCGCTTTGTCCGCCTGAAAGAGAGAGGCCCGCCCCCTCGCGGGGACGGGCCTCCTCAATTCCGTCGCTGAATGCCGGATCAGCCGCGCGCGCTCGACGGCCCGGTGCCGGTGACCTGCTGCATCGCGCGCAGGATGTTGCCCGATTGCTCGCTGCCCGATTGCGGGGCGATGAGGTTGGTGAAGGACGAGATCTCCTCCCACCGCGCGGCGAAACCTTCGAGGGTGCGCTCGCCTTCCGGCAGCCACACGGCGTCGTTCATCACGGTCCACGAGGAGTGATAGCCGCCCGCACCCGCGCCGACGATGGCGTTGGTCGGCGCGTCCTCGGAGACGAGGAACAGCGCGGCCGGGACCACGTTCTCGGGCGCGAAGAGCTTGAAGGCTTCCTCGGGGAAGAGGTCCTCGGTCATGCGGGTGCCCGCGACCGGCGAGAGCGTGTTGACGCGCACGTTGTACTTCGCGCCCTCGAGCGCCAGCGTCTTGGTGAGGCCGGCAAGGCCGAGCTTGGCGGCGCCGTAGTTGGCCTGGCCGAAATTGCCGAACAGGCCGGTAGAGGAGGCGGTCATCAGGATGCGGCCATAGCCCTGCTCGCGCATGGTTTCCCACGCGGCCTTGGTGGCGAAGGCCGAGCCGGTGAGGTGAACCTTCACCACGAACTCGAAGTCGGCCGGCTCCATCTTGGCAAAGGTCTTGTCGCGCAGCACGCCGGCGTTGTTGATCAGCACATGGACGCCGCCCCACTTCTGCTTGGCGTCGGCGATCATCTTTTCCATCTGCTCGAATTCGGTGACCGACGCGCCGTTGGCGATCGCCTCGCCGCCCATCGCCTCGATCTCGGCGACAACCTGCGCCGCGGCGTCCGAGGTGCCGGTGCCGTCGCGCGAACCCCCGAGGTCGTTGACAACGACCTTCGCGCCGCGACGGGCGAGTTCGAGCGCATAGGCCTTGCCGAGCCCGCCGCCCGCACCGGTGACGATGGCAACCTTGTCCTTGAAGCTGATGGTCATGGGTGTTCTCCTGTCCAATAGTGCGGCGCGCTTTACGCCTGCGTAAACCGATATGCGGCGCGCTGCGTGGCACTTTCGCGCCGCCCATGCAACCACCGAACTGACAGCGGCCCGTGCCGTAGGGTCAGGCGGTGCGGGCAAGGCCCTCCAGTGCCGGGATCAGCCCCGCGAACGAATCGATCACTGCGTCCGCGCCCATCCGTTCCACCGGGGCATCGCAATAGCCGTAGGCGGCTGCAACAAAGGGGACGCCCGCGTCTTTCGCAGCACGCGCGTCATAGGTGGAATCGCCGATGAAGACGAAAGAGCCGCCCCCCAGCACCGCGCGCGCCTTGAGCACGGGGGCAGGGTCAGGCTTGGCGAGGAACTGGCCGCCGGGCCCCTTGCCCATGGAGTCGCCGCCGATCACGGTCTCGAAGGCATCGATCAGATCGAGCCGGGTCAGGACATTGCGGGCGAAGGCCTCGAACTTGTTGGTGACGACCGCCATCCTGATCCCACGCGCAGCCAGTGCCGCCAGCACCTCGCGGACGCCGGGGTAGGGGACGGTGTGGACGGCGTTGTTCGCTTCGTAGAACGCCAGCATCGCCTTGTAGAGCCGCTTGAACTCGGCCTCGGGCAGCCCCCCTTGCGCCTCGACCGCGCGGGCGAGCATGATCTTCGCGCCGCCGCCGATCAGGTCTTTCGAGGTCTCGACCGACACCTCGGAAAAGCCCCCCAGCACCAGCGCATGGTTCACCGCCGCGCCAAGATCGCGGAAGGTGTCGAGCAGCGTGCCGTCAAGGTCGAAGCCGATGGCGCCGAAAGGGATGTCGGTCATGGTCTCTCCAGAAGTGGGGCGCGGGGTGGCCCAACCTACTTCAATCTGCAAGCATTTGCTGGCAAGCGCGCCTTTCCCTAAGGACAGGCACATGACCACCACGACCAACCCCTTCGCCGCTATCATCCTTGCCGCCGGCAAGGGCACCCGGATGAAGAGCGACACGCACAAGGTGCTCCACAAGATTGCCGGGCGCGCGATGCTCGATCACCTGATGGCGAGCGTCGCCGAGTTGGGCCCGGAGCGGACTGCGGTGGTGGTCGGCGCGGGGCGCGAGCAGATCGAGGCGGCGGTGGGCACGCGCGCGGCGACCTGCCTGCAGGAGCCGCAGCTCGGCACCGGCCACGCGGTGCAGCAGGCAGAGGCAGCGCTGTCAGGCTTCGAGGGCGACGTGCTGGTGCTCTACGGCGACGTGCCTTTCGTCAAGGCCGCGACGATGCGCGCGATGCTCGAGCGGCTGCATGGCGAGGACGCCCCGGCTGCGGTGGTGCTCGGCTTCGAGCCGGACGATCCGCTTGCCTATGGCCGGGTGATCGCCGACGACGCGGGCACGATCCTCAAGATGGTGGAATTCAAGGACGCCGATGAAGGCGAGCGCGCCTGCCGGCTGTGCAATTCGGGGCTGCTCGCGGCGCGCAGCGGTGACCTGTTCGGCCTGCTGGCGCGGGTCGGCAACGACAATGCCCAGGGCGAATACTACCTCCCCGACATCGTCAACATCGCCATCGCCGATGGTCGTCCCTGCGCGGTGATCGTGGCACAGAGCGCCGACGAGGTGGCCGGCATCAACTCGCGCGCCGAACTCGCCGCTGCCGAGAGCCGCTGGCAGGCCGCCCGGCGCCTGCGCGCCATGGACGAGGGCGCGACCCTGATCGCGCCCGACACGGTGTTCTTCGCCTTCGACACCGAGCTCGGCCGGGACGTCACGATCGAGCCCAATGTCTTCTTCGGCCCCGGCGTGAAGGTCGCCGACCAGGTGCTGATCCGCGCCAATAGTCACATCGAAGGCGCGAGCCTTGCCAGCGGCGTCAAGGTCGGCCCCTTCGCGCGGCTGCGCCCCGGCGCGGTGCTGGAGGAGGACAGCTTCGTCGGCAATTTCGTCGAGGTGAAGAACGCCGTGCTGCACCAGGGCGCCAAGGCGAGCCACCTCACCTACCTGGGCGATGCCACCATCGGCGCGGGCGCCAACATCGGGGCGGGGACGATCACCTGCAATTATGACGGCTACTTCAAGTACAAGACCGTGATCGGGCCGGGCGCGTTTATCGGCTCGAACTCGGCGCTGGTCGCCCCCGTCACCATCGGCGCTGACGCGATCGTCGCGGCAGGCTCGACCGTCAGCCGCGATGTTGCTCCGGGCGAGCTCAGGATGGTGCGCGCCGAGCAGCTCGTGAAGGACGGCTGGGCGGATCGGTTCCACGATGCGATGAAGAAGAAGAAGGCGGCGGAGAAGAAGGGGTGAGGCTGCTGCGCGCCGTTATCGAGACAGGCGCGTTGCTGCTCGCGCTGGTCTGCCTCGCGCCCTACATTCCCGACAAAACGCCTCATGAGCATCAGTTCGGTGCCGTTCAGATCATCGGCACCGCTCTGTTCGCGGCCAGTCGCGCGCTGCGCTGGGAGCAGCGCCGGTGGATCGCGCTCCCCGAAACGGCAGGCTACGCGGCGGTCGCCTATGTGCTCCAGTGGAGCTACAACATGCTATGAGTGACGATCCCCAAACCCTCACCTGCTGGCTCTGCGAGCGCCCCCTGGGCGAGATCGTCCAGTGGCATCACCCGGTGCCCAAGTCCAAGAAGGGCAAGATCAAGGTGCCGATCCACCCGATCTGTCACAAGACGATCCACGCCAACTTCACCAACAACGAGCTGGCGCGCATCGGCGAGGATGCCGAGGCGATCCGCAGCAATCCCGCCATCGCCAAATTCGTCGCCTGGATCGCCAACAAGCCCGCCGATTTCGACGCACCGACGCGTTAGGCGCGAGCCTCAGGCGTCATGCTCGATCCGGGCGTCGTCTCCGCTGGTCGCGAGGTAGTCCGCCTCCCATTGCTCGAACTCGGTGCGGCTCAGCAGGTAACGGGTCCGCGCCTCGTGGAAGCTGATCGTCCGCTCGCGCACTGCGCGCACGACCTCGTCCTTTCGCGCCTTCGACCAGTGGACGCGGTGGTGCTTGGGTAGCTGGTTGTAGCTCTTGATCGCATCGGCGATCGAGATGTTCCGGTCATAGGCCATCGGTGATGCTCCTCGTCGTTACGTCATCGCCCCCGATGGCCCGAGTGTTGACGCGTGGGCCTAACGAGACCTTGCCGGTGATGGTTAGCGAGGCGTTGATGAAACGCTCCGTGCCGTGCGCGCGACGAACCGAAGACGGAGTGTCGGGAAGGCTTACAGCGAGCCTCCTTCTCGCCGGGGTTAACGCGAAAAGGGGCGACTCCACCCGCGTGGAGCCGCCCCTTTCGTGGCCGCGAGGGCTCGCCTACTTGGCGGGCCGATCGTCCATCAGGCGCTTCATCAGGTAGATGAACTGGAGCGCCTGGAGCTTGGCGCGCTGGTCGTTGTCGACCCCGCCCGAGTGGCCGCCGGTGGTATCCTCGAAGTAGTAATAGGGCTGGCCGAGCGCCTTCAATTTCGCCGCCCCCTTGCGCGCATGGGCGGGGTGGGTGCGGTCATCGGCAGTCGAGGCCCACAGGAAAGGCTCGGGGTATTCGACGCCCGCGACGATCTTCTGGTAGGGCGAATAGCCCTCGATCCAGGCGCGCTGTTCGGGGATGCGCGGATCGCCATATTCGCCGATCCACGATGCTCCGCGCCCGATCAGGTGATAGCGCAGCATGTCGAACAGCGGGATCTGCACGATCGCCGCGCCGAACAGGTCGGGGCGCTGGGTGAAGGCGGTGCCCACCAGCAGCCCGCCCTGCGAGCCGCCCTGGATGCCGAGGTGCTCGGGCTTGGTGAAGCCGCGCTTCACCAGATCATCGGCCACAGCGATGAAGTCATCCCATGTGCGCTGCTTGTTCTCGCGGATCGCGGTCTGGTGCCATTGCGGCCCGAACTCCCCGCCGCCGCGCATGTTGGCGAGCACATAGGCGCCGCCCTTCTCGACCCACAGCTTGCCGGTCGAGCCGAGATAGGCCGGCAGGCGCGGCACCTGGAAGCCGCCGTAGCCGGTCAGCAGCGTCGCGGTGCTGCCATCGGCCTTCATCCCCTTGGGCTTGACGATGAAGTAGGGGATCTTCGTCCCGTCCTTGCTGACCGCCTCGTACTGCTCGACCGTGGCGCCCGCCGGGTCGAAATAGGACGGCGAGGTCTTGATCACCGTCGGTGCAGCCGTGCCGTCGGTGTAGTAGAGCGTCGTCGGCTCGAGGAAGCCGCTCACCGTGTACATGATCTGGTCGCTGTCGTCCGAGGAGGCGGCGATGCCGATCGTGGCGTTGTCGGGCAGGGCGACCGGCTGGCTGGTCCAGCGCCCGTCATCGAAGTTGAACTTCAGCACCTTGCCCACGACATTGTCGAGCAGCGCGACATAGAGCCCGCCCGCGGTGACGGTGCTGCCCTGCTTGGTCTGGCGGTAGCCCGGCGCCCACACCAGCGCCTTCCTGGCGCCGTTGGGGTTGGCCTTCCACTCCTCCAGATCGACCGCCACGAGGCTGTCGGCAGGGAAGGTCTGATCGCCGACGGTCCAGTCGACGTCGGGCGAGAACAGCATGTGTCCGTCGACGATGCCGACCGGGTTGGCCTTGGCCGGCACATCGAGCTTGAGCCACTGGCCGTCCGACCACACGTACCACAGCCGTTCGTGAAAGCTGATCCCGCGATAGGCGATGCGCGCGTGGATGACGTGATCGTTGTCGCGCAGCAGCGCCGCGCCCGAGGAGACGTCCTTGGCATCGCCGCGGAAGATCTCGGGCGCGTCCTCGATCCTGGTGCCGCGCTTCCATTCGCGGGTGGTGAAGGGATATTCGCTCTCGGTGAGGGTGCCTTCGCCGAAGTTGCGGCTGACCAGCAGCGTGTTCTCGTCGACCCACTCGACCCCGCCCTGGCTCTTCTGGTCGAGCACGAAGCCGCCTTCGATGAACTGCTTGGTCCGGGTATCGAATTCGCGCAGGATGGTGGCGTCTTCGCCGCCGTCGCTCAATGCGATCATGCAGCGGTTCAATGCGGGCGGCAGGCAGGTCGAGCCCTGATAGACCCACTCCTTGCCCTCAGCCTTGGCGAGCGCGTCCACATCGAGGATGATCTCCCACTGCGGGTTCGCGGTGCGATAGCTGTCGAGCGTGGTGCGGCGCAGCACGCCCTTGGGGTTCGCCTTGTCCTGCCAGAAATTGTAGAGCCCGTCGGGGCGGAAGCTGACGAAGGGGATGCGGTCGTTGCTGTCGAAGATCGCCAGCGCCTCGGCCTTCAGCTGCGCATAGCGCGGATCGGCCTCGAAGGCGGCCAGCGTGCGGGCGTTTTCCTTGGCGACCCAATCGAGCGCCTCGGGGCTGCGCGCCTCCTCGAGGAAGATGTAGGGATCCTGCTCGGGCCCAGGAATGCCGTCATCGGCAAGGGCAATGGTCGATGTGCTCATGGCAAGGGCCATGGCCAGCGATGATGCGAGTTTCAAGTGGGTCTCTCCCTGAGATGGCTGCTGCACCGGCCGCTCGAGGGCCCGTGCGAAGCGCTAGAATTGCAGGGAGTTGGCGCGCATGCAAGCGCGGGAGCGTTCAGGGCTGGCGGCGCACCCACGCGAAAATGTAGCGGTGGTGGAGTTCTTCCTTCGCGATCAGGCGGTAATCGCGCCGGATCGCCGCATCGACCTGGTCCTTGGCCGCATAGTTCTGCGGGGTGAGCGGCAGGTCGGCGGTGACGATCACCGGCGGGCGGGTGGCCAGAATGCGTCGCACCTCGTCCTCCTGCCGCATCTCCAGCGCGTTCATCTCGAGCGCGTTGTTGAGGTGATCGGGGTAGATCAGCCTGGTCGGCAGGCAGCTATTGGTGAGGCCGTAGAGCGAGGTCGGCCCGTCGAAGACCAGCAGGCACTTACCCGCCTGTGCATCGACATGCGGGGTGATCGCCTCGGCCAGACGGAAAGTTGCCGAACGGTTCTCGTGGCTCACCCAGTACTGGAAGGGCACGATCAGCAGGAACACCGCGACCGGCAGCAGCGCCGCACGGTTGATCCGCTCGCTCGGCTCGCGATGGAACAGCGGCAGGGCGAGCAGCGCCGTCGCCGGAATCAGCGCGGCGAGGTAGTGGCGGTAGACCGTCGCGGGGGGGTAGGCCGTCGCCACCGCCGCCGCCAGCCACATGATCACGAACACGCAATGGCGCGGTAGCCCCTCGCGCCAGATGCGCTGCGCTGCACGGATGCCGAGCCAGCTCAACGACAATTGCAGGCCGAGATAGGCGAGCATCAGCGGGTGGACCCGTCCGGTGGCGGCGGGGAGGCGGTCGAAGAAGGAGACGAAATTGGCAAAGACGTAGGCGTCCCAATGCCCCGCCGCCCAATAGCCCGCGCTGACGAGCGCGGTCGGCAGGACGCCGAGCACGCCGAAACCTGCGGCGAGCGCCGCAAGCCGCCACAGCTTCATGCCGCGCTGCCACTGGCCCCACAGCGCCCACAGGCCGAAGAACAGGCACAGCGGGATCACGGTGTACTTGATCTGGAGCGCGATGCCGCCGATCAGCATGGCTACAACCGCGCGGCCCAGGGCGCGCGGATGCTCAGTGTCGCGCACCAGCACCGCCATCGCGATCAGCAGCGGGATGAAGAACACCTCCGAATTGCCCGAATGCGCGTCGTTGATCGTGCACAGCACCACGTAGAGCGCGGCCCCCGCGGCGGCGGTCATCCGGTCGGCCTGCGC
Source organism: Erythrobacter donghaensis (assembly GCF_001557325.1). Classification (GTDB taxonomy): domain Bacteria; phylum Pseudomonadota; class Alphaproteobacteria; order Sphingomonadales; family Sphingomonadaceae; genus Erythrobacter; species Erythrobacter donghaensis_B. The sequence goes on along the minus strand of NZ_LSJS01000302.1, from coordinate 10,263 downwards.
GCGGGCGAGGTGGAAGATCATCACCGCGCCGCCCAGCGTGAAGAGCGCGCCCGCGGTCTGGTAGGCCTCCGAGCCCGGCCCGCCGATCGCGTGGAAGGCCGCGAAGAGCGCGAACAGCCCCCAGGGCTTTCGGTCCCACAGATCGACGAAGGGCACCGCGCCGTGGAGCATCTGGTTGCCGATCAGCGAATAGAGCTGCTCGTCGACATCGGCATTGGGATCGCCGATCCACGCGCCCCGCACGAAGAAGGTGAGCAGCGCGAGCGCCAGCACGATCGCCGCATCGCTGCGCGCCAGCAGCGAAGAGGCCGGGGCGGGGCGGATATCCGAAGACATGAACATGGCCGCGAGGCATGCCACGGACGTGGTTAATTTTCCGCGAGGCCGGATGCAAAAAGGGCGAGCCCTGCGGCCCGCCCTTCAAGCTTTGTCGCGCGGGCGAGGTGTCAGCCCTCGACGTGCTCGGCCAGCACGGTGAGGCCCTTCTCGTTCACCTCGGCGAAGCCGCCGCGCACCTGGATGATCTCAGGGACAGCGCCCTCCTTGGCGAAGACCTGCACCGCGCCGTCGCGGATCGTGCTCATGAAGGGCGCATGGCCCTCGAGCACGCCGAATTCGCCCTCGGTGCCGGGGACGACCACCATGTGGACCTCTTCCGAACGGACGAGCTTGGCGGGGGTGACGAGTTCGAAGTGGAGGGGCATTTTCAGTTCGCCTTCTCGGTATACGACACGGTCAACAAGGGACCATTGGGATTCTTGACGACAGTGAATTGCTCGCGCCGCCGCTTGTCCGGCGAAAGCTTGATCCACACCCCGCCGCTGACGGCTTCCTTCCGGCGATCGACGAGGACGGTGAAGCCGAATGTCTCGATCTGACCGATAATGAAGTCGCCGAACGACAGCGCGCGCTCGCTCGCCAGGCTCACCGCGCAGGAACGGTCTGCGGCCTCGAAATCGACGATTGCCACGCCGTTGGGAAATTCGGCCTGCCAATCCCCCGGACGACCGGGCGAGGTTTTCAGGCCGAAATCAGCCAGACGAACCGCATCCGGAGCGACCTTGCCCGACACAAGCGCCGGGCAGAGGCTGAAGATCGAGTGCAGGGCGCTTTCGTAGGCGTCCTTGGCAGGTGCCGAAACGCTCTGCGCCTGTGCGGTTGCCGCACCAGCAAACGTCGCTGCGCAAAATCCCGCAGACAGCAAGATCGTACGCAGCGCCAATGCCTTACGCCTCTTCGGCCAGCTTCTTGGCCTTCTCGACCGCCTGATCGATGCCGCCGACCATATAGAAGGCGCTCTCGGGCAGGTGGTCGTATTCGCCGTCGACCACCGCCTTGAAGCTCTTCACCGTGTCCTCGAGCTGCACGAAGACGCCCGGGATGTTGGTGAAGACTTCCGCGACGTGGAAGGGCTGGCTGAGGAACTTCTGGATTTTCCGCGCACGGGCGACCGTGAGCTTATCTTCTTCCGAAAGTTCGTCCATCCCGAGGATCGCGATGATGTCCTGAAGCGACTTGTACTTCTGGAGGATCGCCTGGACGCGGCGGGCGGTGTCGTAGTGCTCCTGGCCGACGACGCGCGGTTCGAGCACGCGGCTCGTCGAGTCGAGCGGGTCGACCGCCGGGTAGATGCCGAGCTCCGAGATCGCGCGGCTGAGCGTGGTGGTCGCGTCAAGGTGCGCAAACGAGGTCGCGGGCGCCGGGTCGGTCAAGTCGTCCGCAGGGACGTAGATCGCCTGGACCGAGGTGATCGAGCCCTTGGTGGTCGAGGTGATGCGCTCCTGCAGCTTGCCCATATCGGTCGCCAGCGTCGGCTGGTAACCCACCGCCGAAGGAATACGGCCGAGCAGCGCCGACACTTCCGAACCGGCTTGCGTGAAGCGGAAGATGTTGTCGACGAAGAACAGCACGTCCTGGCCTTCGACGTCGCGGAAATATTCCGCCATGGTCAGGCCCGACAGGGCGACGCGCGCGCGGGCGCCCGGGGGCTCGTTCATCTGGCCGAAGACGAGCGCCACCTTGGAGCCTTCCGAGGTCGCATTGCCCTCGGCATCCTTGGCGATGACGCCCGCGTCGAGGAATTCGTGGTAGAGGTCGTTGCCCTCGCGGGTGCGCTCACCCACGCCCGCGAACACCGACACGCCGCCGTGGCCCTTGGCGATGTTGTTGATGAGCTCCTGGATCAGCACGGTCTTGCCGACGCCCGCACCGCCGAACAGGCCGATCTTGCCGCCCTTGGCGTAGGGCGCGAGGAGGTCGATGACCTTGATGCCGGTGACAAGGATCGCGGCTTCGGTCGACTGGTCGATGAAGGCCGGGGCCTCGGCGTGGATCGGGGCGGTGGTTTCCGCGCCGATGGGGCCGCGCTCGTCGATCGCTTCGCCGACGACGTTCATGATGCGGCCGAGCACCTTCGGACCCACGGGCACGCTGATCTGCGCGCCGGTGTTCACGACTTCGCTGCCGCGGGTCAGGCCCTCGGTCGCGTCCATCGCAATGGTGCGCACGGTGTTCTCGCCGAGGTGCTGGGCGACTTCGAGCACCAGCGTCTTGTCGCCGTTGCGGGTTTCGAGCGCGGTGAGGATCGCGGGCAGTTCACCTTCGAACTGCACGTCGACGACGGCGCCGATGACCTGCGAGATCGTGCCGTTGGTGGTCTGGTTGAGAGCGGCGGTGGCCATTTTTCGTTCCTAGCCTTCGTTTAGAGCGCTTCCGCGCCCGCGATAATTTCGATGAGTTCGGTGGTGATCGCGGCCTGGCGGCTGCGGTTGTACTGGATGGTCAGCTTCTGGATCAGCTCGCCCGCGTTGCGCGTGGCGTTGTCCATCGCGGTCATCGAGGCGCCCTGTTCCGAGGCTTCCCGCTCGAGCAGTGCGCCGAACAGCTGGGTGCGCACGTAGCGCGGCAGCAGTTCCTCGAGGATTTCCTCCTCGCCCGGCTCGTACTGCACCACGGCGTCGGCCACCGGGGCCTCGGCCGGGGCGGGGACGGGGATCAGCTGGGTGACGGTCGGGTCCTGCGCCAGCGCCGACTTGAAGGTCGGGAAGATCAGGTGCGCGACATCAAACTGGCCGGCGTCGAACAGCGCGATCAGCTCATCGGCGATGGCCTCGGCTTCATCGAAGCCCGGGGTCTTGACCACGCTGGTGTCGTAGCCGCCGCCGATCAGGCTCGGGAACTCGCGCTTCAGCGGCGCGCGGCCCTTCTTGCCGACGAGGTAGAATTCCACCGTCTTGCCCTGCGCGATCAGCTCCTTGGCCTTGGCCTTGGCGGCCTTGACGAGGTTCGAGTTCAACCCGCCGCACAGCCCCTTGTCGGTGTTGACCACCACAAGGAGGTGCCGCTGATCCGCGCCGGTGCCCGCCAGCAGCTTGGGCGCGGCAGAGCCCGAGACCTTGCTCGCCAGCGAAGCCATCACCGCGCTGAGGCGCGTGGCATAGGGCCGCCCGGCCTCGGCCGCAGCCTGGGCACGGCGCAGCTTGGCCGCCGCGACCATCTGCTTGGCCTTGGTGATCTTCTGGGTCGACTTGACCGAGTTGATCCGGCCCTTGAGTTCCTTGAGTGAGGGCACGTCAGGGCGTCCTTACGCGAACTGCTTGCCGAAAGCTTCGAGCGCGGCCTTGGTCTTGTCCGCGACTTCGCCTTCGAACTTCTTCGAGCTGCGGATCTCGGCCAGCACCGCGCCGTGTTCGCGGCGCATGAATTCGAGCATCTGCGCCTCGTATTCGTTCACGCGGTTCACCGGGATGCTGTCCAGGAAACCGTTGGTGCCGGCGTAGATCGACACGGTCTGCTCTTCGAAGGGCATCGGCGAGAACTGCTTCTGTTTCAGCAGCTCGGTCAGGCGCGCGCCGCGGTTGAGCAGCTTCTGGGTCGCGGCATCGAGGTCCGAGCCGAACTGCGCGAAGGCCGCCATTTCGCGGTACTGGGCAAGGTCGAGCTTCATCGAGCCCGAAACCTTCTTCATCGCCTTGGTCTGCGCGGCGCCGCCGACGCGGCTCACCGAGAGGCCGACGTTAATGGCGGGACGGATGCCCTGGTAGAACAGGCCAGTTTCGAGGAAGATCTGGCCGTCGGTGATCGAGATCACGTTGGTCGGAATGTAGGCCGACACGTCGCCCGCCTGGGTCTCGATGATCGGCAGCGCGGTCAGCGAACCGTGGCCGTTTTCCTCGTTCATCTTCGCCGCGCGCTCGAGCAGGCGGCTGTGAAGATAGAACACGTCGCCCGGATAGGCTTCGCGGCCCGGCGGGCGGCGCAGCAGCAGCGACATCTGACGGTAGGCGACGGCCTGCTTGGAAAGGTCGTCATAGACGATCACGGCGTGCATGCCGTTATCGCGGAAATATTCGCCCATCGCGCAGCCGGTGTAGGGCGCGAGGTACTGGAGCGGAGCGGGTTCGGAAGCGGTCGCGGCGACGACGATCGAATATTCCATCGCGCCGTTTTCTTCGAGCTGCTTGACGATCTGCGCAACCGTGGAACGCTTCTGGCCGACGGCGACATAGACGCAGTAGAGCTTCTTGCCCTCGTCGTCGCCCTGGTTGGCTTCCTTCTGGTTGATGAAGGTGTCGATGGCGACGGCGGTCTTGCCGGTCTGGCGGTCACCGATGATCAGCTCGCGCTGGCCGCGGCCGACGGGGACCAGCGCGTCGATCGCCTTGAGGCCGGTCTGCACGGGCTCGGAAACGGATTCGCGCGGGATGATGCCGGGCGCCTTCACTTCGACGCGGCTGCGCTTTTCGGCCACAATGGGCCCCTTGCCGTCGATCGGGTTGCCGAGCGCATCGACCACGCGGCCGAGCAGGCCCTTGCCGACCGGCACGTCGACGATGGTGCCGGTGCGCTTGACGACATCGCCTTCCTTGATCTCGGCGTCCGAGCCGAAGATCACGACGCCGACATTGTCGGCTTCGAGGTTGAGCGCCATGCCCTGCACCCCGTTGGCGAATTCCACCATCTCGCCGGCCTGCACCTTGTCGAGGCCGTGGATGCGGGCGATCCCGTCACCCACCGACAGCACGGTGCCGGTTTCGCTGACTTCGGCCTCGGTGCCGAAATTGGCGATCTGGTCCTTGATGACCTTCGAGATTTCTGCGGCGCGGATTTCCATTATCGTGTCCTTTAAGCCTGCATGGCCTTGGCGAGCGAGTTGAGACGGGTGCGGATCGAGGCATCGATGCGCTGCGATCCGATGGTGACGACGAGGCCGCCGAGCAGGTCAGGGTCGACCGCGGCGGTGAGCATGACAGTGCGACCTTCGCGCTGCGTGAGCTTGGTCTTGAGCGCGGCGAGCTGGTCGCCCGACAACGGATGGGCGCTGGTGACAGTCGCGGTCACCTCACCGCGCTGGGCGGCGGCGATCGCCTTGAAGGCGGCGATGATCGCGGGCAGCTTGCCAAGGCGGCGGTTGGCGGCGAGCACGCCGAGGAAATTGGTGGTCAGCGGCGAAAGCTTGAGCTTCTTGGCCACCGCCGCCATCGCGGCACCCTGCGCGGAGCGGGCGAGTTCCGGATTGGTGGTCAGCGCCGCCAGATCCTCCGACTCGGCGAGGGCCGCGCCCAGCGTCTCGAGATCCTTCTCGACCGCGGTCACCTTGCCATTCTCGGCAGCCAGATCGAACAGGGCCGAGGCATAGCGTCCAGCCAGGCTAGCCTTGATACCGGCGGAAATATCCACGCGCTTCGTTTCCTCTCGGAAGGGTCAGAGGGTCTTGCTTGAGCCTTGGCTGCAGGACGAGCGCAAGGGCTGCCCGCAAGGCTGGCGCGCGCCTAGCAATTGATTCCGGTTCCTGCAAGCCGCGTGGGGGAGGATTTGTGCAGGTGCGAAGCGGGGAGGGTCAGCCGCAGCTGCTGGCGCCGGAAACCGGGGCAAGGCGCTCGCCGCGCCTGATACGCTCAATCACATTCTTGAAAGCGGCGTCGGCCCGCTTGGTGGCCCTCTCTCGCGCTGCATCGCTGAGGGTTCCGAATTCGCCCTCGGCGTGGAGGCCTTGCGTCCATGCGATGTCGGCGGCGTCGGCTTCCTCAGGGGTGCAAATGCCGTTGCCGTAGCCGGTGACGATGCATTTCTCACCTGCGTCGGTGACGATGCAATCGAGCTCGGTCGAAATGGGCTCGCAGGCGGTGGCCATTCCGCTGACCTGGAAACCCGCGATCGCGGCCTTGTATTCCTGCCAGCAGGCGTTGCTCGCCCCGTCGCCCACTTCGCGCGCGCAGCGACAGGCCGAGGTGGCGAGGGTTTGCAGATTGGCTAAGTCGGGGCGTGCTGCTTCCGATGCCTCCCAGTCGAAATAGCGCAGCACCATCCGCCCGCCGAGTACCAGCACCAGCAGACCCGCGATCGCCGCGATCCACCGCTTTCGGCTCATTTCCCCGCACCCTTCGCCGCGCAGTTGTACACCAGCCGCTCGTTGGGCCGCTCGGGCAAGCCGGCGATCAGCGCCGATTGCTGCTCGCCCAGAGTCCGCGCCGCATCGGTGATTCCGCAGGACGGGGGCGTGTAGGCGGCGCGGGCCTCGCGTGCGGCGGCAAGCGCCTCCTGCCCCAACAGGTAACGGTCAGTGCGAAGGGTGCGCGTCGCCGGGTCATAGGTGTTGACCGCCACCGCGGCGTCATCCTCGGCGGCGAAGACGCGGGCCCACTCGCCGCCTTGGCCGAGCCCGTATTGCGTGCGCCCGTTGACGCAGCCGTCGGCCGACCATTCGAAGGCGACATCGTCGGTGCGCGCGGTGGTGACGCGGCTGCGTTCGGGGACGAGGGTGCAGATCAGTGCGCCCTCGGCGGCGCCTGATTTCGCGCCCGGGACATCGGATTTGCCGCCCCCTCCCCCAGCCTTCTCGACCGCCGCGGCGACCCGCTCCTCGATCTCGGCAAGGCCCGGACGGGTGAACCACAGGAGCAGCGCCGCCGCCAGCCCGGCCGCCGACAGCGCGCCGAGGGTCCGCACATGCGTGGCTCTCGCCTCGTCGCCGCGCCACACGAAAGCGGCATAGCCTGCGCCGATGCAGGCGAGCAGCGCGATCAGCGCCAGCGCCATGCGGTTCTCGCGCGCCTCGAGCACCTCCATCTGCGCGGCGAGGCGGGCGGTTTCGCGCACCTCGCGCAAGCTCTCCGAGCGCTGTTCCAGCGCCGCGCGGGCCTGGTTCTGCTCGGCCTCGAGGCGCTGGCGCTCCTCGGCATTCAGCTCGTCGATCGAGCGGCAGGGGAGGGCGTTGACCACCGGCTCGACCTTGTTGCTGCGCAGGAACGGCAGCAATTCGCGCAAGGACACCGCAAAGTAGAACTCGCCGTCGCCGCTCTCGGCATCGGCGCTGAAGGAATTGACCCCGATCACCCGTCCGCACGGGTCGAGCAGCGGCCCGCCCGAATTGCCGCGCGCGATGGGCGCGGTGTGGAGGATCGTGTCGAATTGACGGCTGGGCCGCTCGCCCGACAGGAACCCGCGCGACTTGACCGGCGGCTGGGCGCGGAAGATGTCCGCCATGTCGAGGCCCTGGGCGAGGTCGACATTCATCGGATAGCCCACCGCCGAGACCTCGCCGAGATTGCCGGTGTTGCCCCCCGCCAGCGCCAGCGGGGGCAGGCGCAGCGAGCCCCTGGCGATTTCGAGCAGGGCAAGGTCGTTCCTCGGGGACACCGCCACCACCCGGGCGAAGGCCCCGCCGGTGCCCTCGGAGGGGACGATGCCGATGCGCAGCGTATCGTCCTGCAACGCCTCGGCCACCACGTGCGCGTTGGTGACGATCCGGGTGGGGGAGACCGCAAAGCCGGTCCCGTGGCTGACGGGGACGGCCTCGCCGCCCCCTTCCTCGCCGATGATCACCACCCGCACCACGCCGCGCGCCGCGGCATCGACATCGCCCGGATCTGCCGATGCCGGTGTGGCGAGCGTCAGCGCCGCGAGTGACAGCCCCAGAAGCGTCCGCAAGATGATCGTCAGCCGACCAAGCCCTTCAACCATCGAAAAAAGTCCTTGAATCCGTCGCCGCTGGTGCAATGAGTGCCGTTTCGTGCGGTGTATCGAAGCAGAAGGTGAGCGGCAATGATCACGAAACGCAATATCTCGTTAGCGCTGACAGCGCTGGCGCTCGCTGCGACGCCGGGGATTGCCCGCGCCGAGCAGCGCGAGACCTTCAAGGTCGGCGATACGGCCTTCAGCTATGTCCGTCCCGAAGGATTTTGCCTGCCGAGTGGCCCGGATGTCGCGCTGGCCAAGGAGATCGCGGCGCTCGACAAGTCGAGCGTGACCCATGCCAACCTCGATCGTTGCGGCAGCTTCGGTGAGGAATACACGCATATCAAGACGCCGATCCGCAACGAACCGGTGACTATGGCAAAGCCGTTATTCCTTGCCGTGCTTGCGCGGGAGATGCAGAACTCCGGCACGCTGGCGAAAATCGAAACCGCGATGCGCGAGGTCGAAGCGGACATCGCCAAAGGCGTGGGTGAAGAAAATGCGCTGAAGGTCGGAAGCCCTGTATTCGGCGGCCAGGACAAGGATTGCGTCTACATCTTCCTCCTCATTGATGTGCAGTTTGGGGCCGAGAAGAAACAGGGACGGGCCAGTGGATGTCTGACGGTGATCGATCAGCAGCTCTTCTCGGTAAATTCCTATGCGCTGGTCGAAAGCGGCATCACCTTCGAAGCGCTCAAGGAGCGCAGCCGCGCTGTTGCGGTCAGTCTGGCCAAAGTTCCAGCGCCCTGAACACACATTGAGCGCAAGGCCCCGGGCTGCGCCGCGCCAGCGTTTCGCGTACATGCTTTTTTGCCACACCAAGCAAGGGAGTTCTGGCGCGATGATCGACCGGCTCAGGGGCCTCGACCCCGGATATCTCGCCGACCAGCTATCGCCGCATTTCGGCATGCATGGCTGCCGTAACCCCGAGCAATGTTTCACGTGAAACATTTAGAGAACATCTCCGACGAGGAACGCTGGCAGGCGATGCTCGCCAAGGACCGGCGGTTCGACGGGGCTTTCGTTACCGGCGTCCATTCGACCGGCATCTACTGCCGCCCCTCGTGCCCCGCGCGCGCGCCGCATCGCAAGAACGTGCGCTTCTATGCCACCCCCGCCGACGCCGAGGCGGCCGGGCTGAGGGCGTGCAAGCGCTGCTCGCCGGGCAGCCAGAGTGCGGAAGAGGCCTGCGTCCTCGCCGCGATCGCCGCGATCCGCGACCGGGGGGCGATGACTCTGGACGAATTGGCGGAGCTGACAGGTTATACTGCGACGCATTTTCAACGCCTGTTCAAGCGCACAACCGGGCTATCACCAGCGCAATACGCGCGCGCACTGCGACAACAACGTGTGCACGAGGCGCTGACGAGCGGGCGACGGGTGACCGATGCCCTCGCACTGGCGGGCTACAGCGGCCCCGAACAGTTCTATGCGGAAACGAAAGGCAGGATGGGCATGCGCCCGAGCGACTGGACAAGGGGCGGCGCGGGCCGCGTGATCCACTGGACGGTGCTGGCAACCTCGCTCGGCGACATGCTGGTCGCCGCGACTGAGGTGGGCGTGTGCTGCCTGGCTTTCGGAGAGGGCGAGGCGGAATTGCGGGCACGTTTCCCGCGCGCTGAACTCGTGCCCGCAGGCGATACCTTCCGCGACCTCTTCGCGCAGGTGCTGGAGGCGGTTGAGCAACCCGGCCCCGGCAGCGCCGCGATCCCGCTCGACGTCCACGGCACCGCCTTCCAGCAGCGCGTCTGGGAGGAGCTGCGCCGCATCCCTGCGGGCGAGACGCGCTCCTATGGCGAGCTCGCCGCCGCCCTCGGCAGCCCCAAGGCCAGCCGCGCCGTCGGCGGGGCGAACGGGGCGAACCACATCGCGGTGCTGATCCCCTGCCACCGCGTGATCGCCAGCGACGGTACGCTTGGCGGCTATGCCTATGGGCTGGAGATCAAGGCGGAGTTGCTGCGGCGGGAGGGGCGAGACGGCGGATCAGCCTGACGGCTCGCCGCCCGGCGCGAAGGGTTCGGGCGCGGGCGCGTCGCTGCTTTCCTCGGGCTCGTTGGCCTGACCCACGCCCACACCCTCGCCGGGATCCTCGAGCACGATCGGATCCTCGACAGTGCCGTCGCGGCTGCCCGAGGGGTTGAAAAGCACGATCACGAGCACGAAGGCGAGGACGGCGATGGCGGCCACCCAGAACCACTTGGAACGGGAGGAACGGGGCGGTGGTGGGGGACTGGCCATGACGGGCGCCTCGCGTGTTGCTGTGACAGGAGGCAGGCGAACCCAGCGGCGGCGCGCGCGGTTCCGGCA
>NZ_LSJS01000301.1 GCF_001557325.1 Erythrobacter donghaensis | reverse complement strand
CGGCATACGGTCAGCTCAGAAAATGCTTGCCAAACAGCACGCGATTAGACGACCCCATCACCCAGACCCGGTCATGAGCCGGGCCCCTGCGTGATCCCGAAAGTTGCCAGGCAGCTTTGACGGGCTGAGCGTCAAATTCCGTGATCAATGCGCCGCGAATTAGCACGCCCATCGACAGACAGCCCCAGTCGGCGTCTCCCAAAATCAATTATACCATTTTTGCATGCTATCTCACAAAATACGTATTTGCGGTTAGGCTTAGTTTTCGACAACCTGAGATTGGGCAATGTTCGGGTGCTGCCAAGGGGTGTTGCGACCACAATCAAAGGAAACGGGGCATGTTGGAATCTGGTCTCGAAGTGCGTGCGAGAGTGTCTGACGCGGTTTCACTTCTAGCTCTTTTGACGGCCGTGACGGCTCCGGCAGCGGCGCTGGCGCAGGATCAGTCCGACCCCGACGACGAGCAAGCAAAAAAGGCCGAGCAGACGATCATTGTCACCGGTACCCGACGGGAAGGGGTGACCTATCTTGAGTCCGCGCGTCCGGTCGACATCATTTCTGCTGATGTCCTCAACCGGCAGGGAGCATCAAACTTGAATGATGCCCTGCGTGTCGCAGTGCCGTCGCTCAACGTCCAGCAATTCGTGGCGCAGGATGGATCTGCCTTTGTCCGTCCATTCAGCCTGCGCGGTCTGCCGCCAGACCAGACGCTGGTCCTGCTCAACAACAAGCGCCGCCATCGTTCGGCACTGGTGCAGATCACCAATCAGCCGCTCGCGGCAGGTGCGCAAGGATCCGACCTTTCGAGCATTCCCACGATCGCGATCAAGAGCATCGAAGTTCTGCGTGACGGCGCGGCAGCGCAATATGGTTCGGATGCTATCGCGGGCGTGATCAACTTCCAGCTCAAGGACAACTCCGACGGGCTATCGATGACAGCGCGATATGGCCAGTTTTATGAGGGCGACGGCGAGGATGTGACGCTCGCGGCCAATGCTGGTTTTCCCGTTGCTGACGGGTTCATCAACCTGAGTGGCGAATATGTCCGGTCAAAGCCGACATCTCGCGGCGCCCAGCGTCCGGATGCGCAGGCTCTGATCAATGCCGGCAATACTGCCGTGCCGGTACCCGCCCAACGTTGGGGCAACGTGAACACTGAAGCTGCACGTTTCCTGCTGAATGCCGAGGTGCCCGCCTCTGATAATGCCACGGTCTATCTGTTCGGCAACTATGCGTGGAGCGCCGGCAATACCGAGTTCTTCTACCGTAATCCGGTGACACGGACAGACATCTTTCGCAGTGTTCCATTGACCACCACGCCGGGCGGAGCAAGGTTCAGTTTCACCTCGCAATTTCCGGGTGGCTTCACGCCAATCTTCGGAACTGACATCGAAGATCTTAGTATCGCGGGAGGGTTGCGCGGCGACTTCGGCGATCTGCGATATGACCTGGCCGCGATCGTCGCACAGAACCGGGTCCGTTATGAGCTTGCGAACACTGTGAACCCGTCTCTTGGGCCACAGTCGCCGACCAGATTCAATGCCGGGAAGGTGACTCAGCGCGAGACGCAGTTCCATGCCGATTTCGTCTATCCATTCGAAATCGGTCTGGCAGACCCGCTAAACGTGGCCTTCGGTGCTGAGTATCGGCGCGAGGCGTTTGAGATCACCGCTGGCGAAGTTGCTTCTTGGCAGGCTGGTCCTTTTGCCCGTGTGCTCGATCCCGACAATGGCAACCTACCGGTCGGTCTGGCGGTGGGCTCGTCAGGCTTCCCAGGGTATGCGCCTTCCTCAGCTGGCACGTGGTCGCGATCAAATTTGGCTGCATATCTCGATGTGGAAGGCGACCTGACCGAGGCGCTTAATTTGGGCATCGCCGGGCGGTTTGAGGATTTCTCGGATTTTGGCAGCACCTTTAATTGGAAGGTGTCAGGGCGCTACGATCTCACCGACTGGATGGCAGTCCGTGCATCTTACAGCACTGGTTTCAGGGCACCAACCCCTGGGCAATCAAATATTTCGGATGTTGCCACCAATATCGATCTCGTGACCGGTGGACTCCTCTTGACCACCACTCGTCCGCCGAATGATCCGGTCGCACAATTCTACGGCGCACAACCCCTAGATCGAGAGAAGTCGAAGAATATCGCGGCAGGCCTGGTATTCGATATCCCGGGCGGATGGGTTTTTACGGCCGACTATTTCAACATCAAGGTCGATGACCGCATCGCGCTAACCTCGCGCATCCCGATCACCGCAGCCGATCGTCTGGCCATGGGAGCACAGGGCATCGATCCCGGCGATGTACAGACAGTCAGGTTCTTCGGCAACTTCTTCGATTCCCGCACTGAAGGTGTCGATTTTGTCTTCTCCAAAGACTGGCGACTGGGAGTTGGTACGCGCCTGGGGATCAACGCTTCGCTTAACTACACCAAGAACGAAGTGACCAATGTTCGAGACGCAAGAGCGGTTGATCGCGAACGCAGGATCGAGATCAACAGTTTCAATCCGAACTGGCGCGGCAGCATTACTAGCACGCTTGAAACAGGCGCATTCTCCGGGTTGCTGCGTGCGAGCTATTTTGGCAATTGGACCGACGCCGTTTCGAACGCCGTTCCAACTCCCAACGCGTTCGATCAAACCTTTGGCGCCGAAGTGCTCATAGACCTCGAGATCGGGTACGACGTAAATGATCGTATCAATCTTGCGATCGGCGCCAACAACCTGCTCGATGCTTATCCGGATCGTGATCAACGCATCGGACAGCGGAACAACGGAATAATCTATCCGCAGTTCTCTCCTTTCGGGTTCAGTGGCGGCTTCTGGTACGTGCGCGCGAACGTCAATTTCTGAGCCAATGTCGCAATCGTGATGCCAACGCTTGCATTTGGGCAGCGTCGGCCCCGCTCACTTGGAGGAACACGGTGACAGGCTCGATTGAACAGCGCCTAGCCGAAAGAGGAATCAAGATACCGAGCGTCGCCCCGGCGGCTGCTAATTACCTACCCTTCACACGCAGGGGTGCACTGATTACGACTTCCGGCCAGTTGTCGCGGACGGATTATGGCCTGATCACTGGCACACTTGGAAATGGGACATCGATTGGCCGAGGTGTTGCAGCAGCCCAGCAATGCGCCGTTGCGATATTCGCAGGTCTCAACGAAGCGATCAAAGGCGATCTGGATTGACTGGAGGGCTGCGTGCAATTGTGCGGGCTCGTCCAGTCTGCTCCCGGGTTCACCGAGCACTCGACGGTCATCAATGGCGCTTCGGACCTGATTGCGACCGTGCTGGGCGAAAGCGGGCGCCACGCACGCGCGGCAGTGGGCGTTTCCAGTCTGCCGTTTGGTGTGGTTGTCGAAGTGAGTGCGCAATGCATGCTGCGCGGCTAAGATCCGCCCGGAATGCCCCCGAAACGCGTTTCGCACGCGCGCTGAAGGTAGTTGCGTTCAACCATCAGCGTAGCCAGAAGATCTTCCAGCAATCGCGATTTGCCGCGATGCGGCGGCAGGATCATCAGCGCGCGAAAGGCAATCGCTGGCTCGAAAGGCCGCGCAATGAGCCCTTGGGCCTCGAACTGGCTCGCCACGAACGAAACGGCGTTGGTGAGGCCAACGCCCGCGCCCTCTGCTACCAGTTGACAGACCGAAGCACCGAACTGTGTTTCGACCACAACCTTGGGTTGCGCCCCCACCTGACGCAGCGACGCGTCGAGCTGCCTGCGCGCCGTATCATCTGGTGAAAGAGAAACAAGCGCCACGCCGTCCAGGTCGATCGGCTTGATAGTTTCGAGCTTGGCCAGAGGGTGGCCGCTCGGCATGACGCAGATGCCCCTCGTCGTAAGAAATGGCTCGGCGACGACATTGGTCGTGTCAATCTCATCGGCGCACAAGCCGATGTCATAAGTCCCGCTTGCAACGAGATTTCGAACCATGCTCGAATTGGCGATCTCGAAGGTTACAGTCACGCCCGGGTGTCGTTCGATGAAAAGGCTGATCACACGCGGAATAAGCGACAGGCCCAGCGCTGCCGACGAGGCGATCCGGAGAGATCCGGTGCCGACTGACCGGATCCGCGCGACCGCTTGCTTCAGGCGATCGAGCCCGACGTAGGTATCGACGATCTCCTGGTAGAAGATTTCAGCTTCCGCTGTTGGGAGCAGACGTGGACCCTGTCGTTCGAACAGCTTGAGCCGGGTCACATCCTCGAGCCGCTTCAAAGAACGGCTGATGGCGGGCTGGGACACCCCGAGGAGCTCGGCCCCGCGCGTTGTGGACCCGGTCCGCATGACCGCATTGAAGGCTTCGATCAGACTGAGGTTCATGGTTCCATTATAACAAATCCGCATAATGAAACGCAATACAGGGATTTGAATTGAGCAAAGCGAGCGCATAGCGTGCTGCGCAAGGAGAGAGGCATGAATGACGAGACGAAGTGCCTGAAAGTGGCTGTGCCTGAAGGTAAATTCACGAGTCTGTCGGTGCCCGTCCACCGAGCATCGACGATCGTATTCGACAATGTCGCCGCCTACCAAGCGCGCAGATCACAGCTGTATGATGGATACTCCTACGGTTTGTACGGAACACCGACCAGTCGGGCGCTTGAGAAAACTCTCGCCACTATCGAGGGCGGCGATCGCGCGATGGTGGTGTCCTCGGGCTTTGCGGCGATCACGCTTGTCACGCTTGCGATGTCGCAATCTGGCAATCGCGTGCTTTTTCCTGACAATGTCTATGAAACGGTTCGTCCATTCGCCGACATCCTGCTTTACCGCTACGGCGTGACGCCAGTCTATTACGATCCCCTGATCGGAGCACGCATTGCGGAACTGTTGGACAAGGACATATCGCTGGTGTGGCTGGAATCGCCAGGTTCGATGACCCTGGAAATCCAAGACATTCCGGCGATCACCGCAGCATGCAGACACCATGGCATCCCGACGGCGGCCGACAACACGTATGCCACTCCCCTACGTTGCAAGCCGCTCGATCTGGGTGTCGACATCTCAGTCTGTGCAGTTTCGAAATACATATCGGGCCACTCCGACCTGGTGATGGGATCAATCGCCCTGCGCGACGCGGCCCAGTTCCGTCTGCTCAAGGATCATGCTCGCATGCTGGGCCAAGGGGTATCTGCTGACGAAGCCAGCCTTGCTTTGCGGGGACTTGAAACGTTGGCGGTGCGACTGGAACGGATTGAACGCACCACACTAACGCTGCTGGATTTTGTGACCGATCAGCCAGGCGTGCGCGAAGTTCGACATCCGGCTCTGACACATAACCCGGGGCATGCAGAGTGGCTGCGAGACTTTTCCGGCTCAACCGGCCTGCTCACGCTGTTCCTCGAACCTTGGACTAGGCCGCTGCTAGCCAAGGCCATCGAGGCCATGGATCAGTTTGCTATCGGCGCCAGCTGGGGCGGAACCAAAAGCGTTGTCGCTGTGCTTGATGCTCTGCCCCCCCGGACAATTACGCAGGTTTCACACGATGGTCCTCTGGTTCGATTCAGCATCGGTCTGGAGCACTCTGATGATCTGATTGAAAGCCTGACCAAAGGCTTCGCCATACTTGCTGCAGCACAACCAGCTCCTTCCATCACCAATTGATCAAGAATGAACAATTGTCGCGAAATCTCTGAAGCTCTTCACGATTCGGACCCTACTTAGCGAAAGATTTCTCGCCAGTCGGTCATGTAGGGGCGAGCCGAGGAGAATTCTAAGGCAATAGCAAAGAACAGCTGAAACAATAGCATGGGTAGCCATTGAGTATCCGGCTTCTTCCGGCCTATGTAAAAGTTTGTGAGGCGACGATTTTGAGCGGGTCAATTCGCCTGTGCGGTGAAAGCTCAGTGTCGTCGGACGATGATCTTATCATGACAACAAAACTCTACGGTCACGGAGGCTCCGTGCCGAGCCAGGAACAAATATCATGAACCAACCGCCCACATCGGAATCGCTGTTGCGCCGCGAGATCGGTCGGATTGGTGTGGCAACTATCGCCATGAATGGGGTGATCGGATCGGGGATCTTCGCGCTACCGGCAATCGCAATCGCCCAGTCCGGTTATTTCAGCCCTTGGATTTTCTTGTTATGCGGCGTTCTCATTATCTCTGTGGCTCTGAGTTTAGCTCGCGCCGCTAGTTTTTTCGACATTACAGGTGGCCCAATTGTTTATACCACTTATGCATTTGGCCGGTTTGTGGGGTTTCAGACGGGCCTTCTAATTTACGTGAGCCGTGTCGCGGCTATCGCGGCAAGCGCGACGCTCATCGTTAGCTATTCGTCGGCACTTTGGAGTCCGCTGGAGAGCGGATTGCCGAGGATGATTGCAGTTGCAGCCTTTATTTTTCTTGCAACGCTAGTTAACGTTGCGGGCGTGCGGGCAGGAATGCTTGCTTTGTATATGATCAGCACACTCAAGCTGCTCCCATTGCTCTTGTTAATGATTGTCGGTTTGCCGGAAATTGAATGGAGCCGCATCGTAAGTGCAGAAGTCGTGGAGCCGAAAACGCTTGGCGAGACCATGCTGATCTTGATGTACGCGTTCATAGGGTTCGAGTTCAGTCTGATAAATGCTGGTGAGACGAAGGACGCGCGCCAGGCGATTCCGCGCACGCTTGTCGCAACCGTTTCGACAATCGCTGTGTGCTATGCGTTTATCCAGATGGTCGCTGTATCGGTTGGCCCCGACTTAGGCCCGAGCGAGACTCCTCTGATCGATCTCGCCGGCAGGTTGATGGGACCAACTGGTGCTGCGATCCTGGCTGCCGGGGTGGTATTTTCGGTCGGAGGAGGTACCCTCACGTCTTTCGTAACAGCCCCTCGACTGACGTTTGCCCTATCGCGCGATGGAAGTCTGCCGGCGTGGTTCGGCGAGGTGAGCGAGCAAACGGGAGCTCCGGTCAACTCGATTACATTCTGCGGCATCTTATGTTTCGCGCTAGCGGTAGGGCAGGGTTTTGTCTGGCTGGTGACGCTCAGCACCTTCGTACGTCTGCTGGTGTATGTCCTGTGCATCGCATCTCTACGCCGGATCGAGAGAACGATTCCAGCTCAACCCGACCAGTTTCAATTGTCCGGTGGCCTGGCCATTCCTGCTGTCGGCCTTGCCCTTACGCTCTGGCTTATCAGCCATTCTACGCTTGAAAATTTCTCTATTGCAGGGCTCGTTGTGGGAGTCGGAACAGTCATCTTCTGGCTATCGACTTGGCGCCGTCGCAAGCCCACGGATCGGTCTTGACACAACTCAACTTGAACTTGGCCTTGAGGACCAGGCGGATGGCTCTGACGTAACTACATGATCATACCCCAAGAGCGATGAAAATGTCCCGCTTAAGCACCGCCACCTTTCGGGTTACCTTGAATGCGGCCGAATGCCGGGAGGGTCTTACAGCTAAGGAACGGCTGTGATTTAGCCAGGACGCACCATTCAGTGTTACTTTCAAAGCAAGGTCGGATCGCTTGAACAAGTGAGCCCAGTTTAGCACTGGTCCCTTGTTGCTTGATTGCAACGATCATTCCGCACAATGTCAAACGACGTCGGGAGCGATCTTGTTGTAGTGAGCGCCTTGTGCGAGCGATGCACGCGCTGTGAGAAGATCTAACCAAAAAAGTTGCGTGACGGGAGAGAGGCAAATGAAGATGGGTGCTACAAATCGTTCGACCTACATCAGCCAGTTGCTGGTAGGGACCGCAGCCATTTTGATCGCAAATCCCGCTCTGGCGCAAGATGCTGCGACTGACGATGTTCAAGTTGATGAGGGAAATGTCATCATCGTCACCGCGACCAAGCGCGACACGACAATCCAGGACGTGCCCTTCTCGATCAACGCGCAGACGCAGGAAGACATCCAGCGTTCGGGCGCGGTGACGCTAGAGGATTTGTCGCGCAATGTCGCGGGTCTCACCATCCAGAACCTGGGGCCGGGCCAGAGCCAGGTCTCGGTGCGCGGCATCTCCGCCGGCCAGGTCGTGCGCGACCAGCCCGGCGTGAAGGAGCAGGTCGGCGTCTATCTCGACG
>NZ_LSJS01000300.1 GCF_001557325.1 Erythrobacter donghaensis | reverse complement strand
CCCCCGCCGGCGTGCTCGCGGCGATCGAGGCGGGGACGACGCACATGTTCCTCGTGCCCGCCGCGCTGCAGATGGTGATCCAGCACCCGCAGGCGGCGAGCACGGACTTTTCGAACCTGCGCTATCTCATCTACGGTGCCGCGCCGATGCCGCTCGAACTGCTCAAGCAGGCGGTCGAGGCCATGCCGAACACCCAGTTCCTGCAGGCCTACGGCATGACCGAGACGACCGGCACGGTCTCGATCCTGCCGCCCGAGGATCACAGCCTCGAGGGCAACCAGCGAATGCGCTCGGCCGGCAAGGCGCTGCCCGGGGTGGAAATTGCGGTGCGCGGGCCCGACAATGTCGAGGTGCCGCGCGGCGAGATCGGCGAGGTGTGCATCCGCTCGCCCTCGAACACGGCGGGCTACTGGAAACTGCCCGAAGCGACCGCGAAGACCATCGATGCCGACGGCTGGCTCCACACCGGGGATGCAGGCGTGATGGACGCGGACGGCTATGTCTACATCCAGGACCGCATCAAGGACATGATCATCTCGGGCGGCGAGAACGTCTATCCGGCCGAGGTCGAAAGCGCGATCTACGGCCACCCCGCGATTGCCGAAGTCGCAGTGATCGGCGTGCCGAGCGCCAAGTGGGGCGAGGAGGTCAAGGCCTGCGTCGTCGCCAAGCCCGGGATGGCGGTCGACGCGGACGACGTCATCGCCTGGGCGCGCGAGCGGATCGCCGCGTTCAAGGCGCCCAAGAGCGTTGACGTGATCCCGGTGATGCCGCGCAACGCCAGCGGCAAGATCCTGCGCCGCGAGCTGCGCGCGCCCTATTGGGAGGGGCAGGAGCGCCAGGTGTCGTGAGCGCCAAGAAGCACGCCCCAGCGGCTCTCAGGAACCGCGAAGCCATCGCCGAGGTGCTCGCGCGCGAATTGCCGGCGTCCGGCACGGTGCTCGAAATTGCGGCAGGTTCGGGCGAACACGCGGTGTTCTTTGCGACGCGTTTCGGTTCATTGGCATGGCTGCCCACAGATCCGGCAGCCGACGCGCTCGCTTCGATCGCGGAATACCGCGCGGACTATCCGGGCACGAACTTGTCCGCACCGGTGATGCTGGATGCGGCAGAGCCCGACAGCTGGCCGGTCGCCGAGGCTGCTGCAATATTGTGCATCAACATGATCCACATCAGCCCGTGGGCCGCGACCCAAGGGCTTTTCCGGGGTGCTGCCCGTTTGTTGGGCAGCGGAGGCGGGCCGCTGATCGTCTATGGGCCGTTTCTGGAGGACGGGGTGCCCACGGCTGCCTCGAATCTGGCCTTCGATGAGAGCCTGCGGTCGCGGGATAGGGAGTGGGGCCTCAGGCGTGCCGAAGATCTGGACAGCCTTGCCGCCGCACACGGCCTCGCCCGCAGCGCGCGCCACGCAATGCCTGCCAATAATTTGAGCCTGGTTTTTCGCCCGATTTAGGCGCGCGGATCAGTCAATCGCGCGTTTTCCGGCGCGGCCGACGGACTTGATGTCCTCGCCCACACCCTCGACGGTGTTGCACCCGGCGCTGGTCAGCGCGAGGGCGGCGAGAGTGGCGGCGGCGAGCAGGTTGCGGATCATCGAGCGGCTCCAATCGGTGGTTTCCCGCCGATCAAAGCCGCCCAATCCTGAAAATTTCCTGACTTTGCGACGAAACGCCGTTCGCAAAGGGCAGAAAGGGTCAGATTTCGTCCTTCACCTCGCGCGAGGCCGACTGCAGATCCTCGCCCGCGCCCTCGACGGTGTTGCAGGCGGCGGTGGCAAGCGTGATCGCGGCGAGCGCGACGGCGGTGATTTTGTGGCGGGTGTTCATGCGGCTGCTCCTTGATGGCCGATCCTGGTGATCGTCCCCGGGCCGAACCCTACCCGCGCCCCGAAAGGTTCATCCTATTCGCCGGAATGCACCCGGGATCGGGCAAGCTGCCGCTCGCGCCATGCAATCAGCAGGCCCGCGCCGATGATCAGCGGCGCGCCGAGCCACAGGCTGGCGGGCGCGGCGCGGTCGAAGATGTAATAGCCGTAGAAGCTCGCCCACAGCAGCGCGGTGTAATCCATCAGCAGGATCACCGCCGCCGAGCCGAAGCGCAGCGAGGTCGTCAGCAGCATCTGCGCCGCCGCGCCCACCAGCCCCATCCCGAGGATCAGCGCCCAGGTGAGCGGATCATGCGCGGCGATGACGAAGGGCAGGGCGAGCGCGGCGACAGGGGTGGTCAGCGCTGCGAACCAGAAGACGATGCTCCACGGGTTCTCGGTGGTGTTGAGATCCTGGATCTGGAAGCTGATCAGCGCGACCATGAAGGGCGCGACGAGGCCGACAGCGACCCCGGCGAGCGTCACCCCCTCGTGAAGGCCCGAAAAGGGCTGCATCACCACGATCACCCCCGCAAAGCCGATCGCGACCGCGCTCCAGCGATAGGGGCCGATCCGCTCGCGCAGCAGCACGATGGCGAGCAGCACGGCGAAAACGGGGGCGGTGAAACCGAGGGTCGTCGCCTCGGCAAGGGGCAGGAGCAGCACCGCGCCATAGGTGAAGATCATCCCGAACAGCCCGCTCGCGGCGCGCCGGGCATGGGCGGGCAGGCGCTGCGTCCTCAGCAGCGCGAACCTGCCGGTCAGCGCCAGCCCCGCGGCGAGCAGGATCGTGGTGATGAGCTGGCGCCAGAAGATCAGCTCGCCCAGATGCGCGCCGCGTTCCCCCGCGAGCTTCACCAGCATGCCCATCGTCGCCAGCGCGAAGGCGGCGAGCAGCCGCACGAACAACGCGAGCAGCGGGCGGGGGCGGGCGATCGAGCCATCCATCACCGGCGGGCTTGGCCGACCGGCAGGGATTGCGCAAGCGATGCGCGCCCTTAAATGGCGCGGCATGGACGTGATCGCGCAATTCGAACTGCTGAGCGATGCCGCGCAACTCGCGTGGGCGGGCGGCGCGTGCCTGGTGTTCGCCGTGTTCGCGAGCCTGATGGAATGGCGCCGGGGCCGCTCGCGCAACCTCGCGCGGCTCGAACAGGTCGGGTGGGTGCCATGGACGGGGCTGTTCCTGCTGAGCGCGATGCTCGGCGCGGGGCTGCTCGCGATGGCGCTGCCGGCGGTGCTGAAGGGATGATGACGCGTTCCTCCCCGTCGCGAAGCGATGGGGAGGGGGACCGCCCGCCAAGCGGGTAGTGGAGGGGTTGGTGCCTCGTTACCCCTCCGTCAGCCGCTGGCGCGGCTGCCACCTCCCCATTGCTGCGCAACGGGGAGAGACTGATTAGAGACAGGCTTCCAGATACGCCTGATCGAAGCCGAACTGGCGGGCCTTTTCGAGCGTGTAGGGGCGCAGGCCCGAGGCGCGGAATTCGCCGAGGATCTTGCCGTCCTCGCTCTCGTCGAGATATTCGAACTTGAACAGCTCCTGCGTCACGATCACGTCGCCCTCCATCCCGATCACCTCGGTGATGTTGGTGGTGCGGCGCGAACCGTCGCGCAGACGCTTCACCTGCACGATCAGGTCGACCGATTCGGCGATCTGGCGGCTGATGGCTTCCTTGGGGATCTTGATGTCGCCCATCAGGATCATGTTCTCCATACGGCCAAGGCACTCGCGCGGGCTGTTGGCGTGGAGCGTGCACATCGATCCGTCGTGACCGGTGTTCATCGCCGCGAGGAGGTCGAAACACTCCGCGCCGCGGATTTCCCCGAGGATGATGCGGTCAGGACGCATACGCAGGGCGTTCTTCACGAGGTCGCCGATGGTGATCGCGCCCTGGCCTTCGAGGTTCGGCGGGCGGGTTTCGAGCGGCAGCCAGTGCGGCTGCTGCAGGCGCAGTTCCGCCGCGTCCTCGATGGTCAGCACGCGCTCGCCCGGGTCGATCATCTTCGACAGGGCGTTGAGCATGGTCGTCTTACCCGAACCCGTACCGCCCGAGATGACGATGTTCATCCGGCACGCGCCCGCGATCTTGAGCGCCGTACACATCTTGTCCGACATCGAACCGAAATCGCGCAGCATGTCGAGCGTGATCGGCTTTTCGGAGAACTTACGAATCGAGATCGCGGTGCCGCGCAGGGAGAGCGGCGGCACGATCACGTTCACACGGCTGCCGTCCTTGAGACGGGCGTCGGCGAGCGGGGTGGTCTGGTCGACGCGGCGGCCGACCTGGTTGACGATGCGCTGGGCGATCTGGAACAGGTGCTGCTCGTCACGAAAGCGGATCGGGGCGAGCTGCAGCTTGCCCTTCTCTTCGATGTAGGTCTGGTCCGGACCGTTGACCATGATGTCGGACACGTCGGGGTCGTTGAGCAGCTCTTCGAGCGGGCCGAAGCCGAGCAGCTCGTCGATCAGCACCTTTTCCAGCGCGAACTGCTCGCGCCGGTTGAGCGTGACCTTGAGCTCGGCCAGCACCTCCATGATGATCGGACGGAATTCCTCGGAGAGCTCTTCCTTGGAAAGCGTCGCCGCCGCTTCGGGGTCGACACGTTCGAGCAGGCGCGGGAGCACCTGTTCCTTGATCTTGTGGACGCTGGCCTCGAAGCCGCCGACTTCGGATTCGGCCGCGTTGATGGCCTGCATGCGCTCGTTGAGGCGGTCGATCGCCTCGGAGGTCGATTGCGGCTTGGCGAGCGAGGGGCCGGGGGCCGGCGCAGGTCGCGGCGCGGGGGCCTCGCCGGGCAGCGGCGGAAACTGTTCGCCGCCGCGCGGGGCAGCGCCCACACCCTTCATCGGGCGTGCGACGCCGAAAGCGGGCCGCGAGCCCGGCTTCATCCCGCCTGCGTTGCCCTTTTTGCCGAATGCGCTCATTCCAAGCCCCCGAGGGTCCCAATCAAACTGCGTCGAGCTCGCCCTGAACAGGCGAAAGCGACGTCACGAGAAATGGTGAATAGGAGGGAATGGTTGTTTTTTTCCTAAGCCTGTCCGGCCCCCCTTCGGTTGGGCTTGCCGTTAAGGATCGGCAGGCTAGAGGGCGAAATCGAACAGAGCGAACGAGCTGAAGGGAAGAGCCACAGGACATGTGCGGCATCATCGGGATTGTCGGCCAGAGCAGCGTTGCCGACCGCTTGGTCGACGGGCTCAAGCGCATGGAATATCGCGGCTATGACAGCGCCGGGATCTGCACGCTGCACGATGGTGCGCTGGTGCGGCGGCGGGCGGAAGGGCGGCTTGCCAACCTGGTGACGGTGCTCGCCGGCGATCCGGCTCCCGGCGAGGTCGGCATCGCCCACACGCGCTGGGCAACCCATGGCGCGCCGACCGCGTCCAACGCCCACCCGCACGCGACCGGCGAGGTGGCGATCGTCCACAACGGGATCATCGAGAACTTCAAGGAGTTGCGCGCCGAACTCGCCGCCTTGGGCCGCACTTTCGAGAGCGAGACCGACAGCGAGGTGGTCGCCCACCTGATCTCGGCCGAGGTCGAGGGCGGGGCCGATCCGGTGGCGGCCGTGCGTGCGGTCTTGCCTCGCCTGCGCGGTGCCTTCGCGCTCGCGATCGCCTTCCGCCAGCACCCCGAGCTGCTGATCGGCGCGCGCCTCGGCTCGCCGCTGGTGGTGGGCTACGGGCCCGAAGGCGCGGACGCGGAGATGTATCTCGGCTCCGACGCGCTGGCGCTGGCGCCGCTCACCCAGCGCATCGCCTATCTCGATGAGGGGGACTGGGTGGTGATCCGCCGCGACAGCGCCGAGATCTTCGATGTCGATGGCAACCCGGTCACGCGCGAGATCCGCTTCTCCGGCGCCTCGGCGGCGGCGGTCGAGAAGGGCAATTACCGCCACTTCATGCAGAAGGAGATCTACGAGCAGCCCACCGTGGTGGCGCAGACGCTCGGCTCCTACCTGCGCCGTTCGGACAATTCGGTCGCGCTGCCGCAGATCGATTTCGACCTCTCGGCGGTGCGTCGGCTGACGATCGTCGCCTGTGGCACGAGCTTCTATGCGGGGATGGTGGCGAAATACTGGTTCGAGCAATTCGCCCGCGTGCCGGTCGACATCGATGTCGCCTCCGAGTTCCGCTACCGCGAGCCGGTGCTGGAGGAAGGGGGCCTTGCCCTGTTCATCTCGCAGAGCGGCGAGACTGCGGACACGCTGGCGGCGCTGCGGCACTGCAAGGCCCACGGCCAGACCATCGGCGTCGTCGTCAACGTGCCGACCAGCACCATGGCGCGCGAGGCCGACCTGCTGCTGCCGACCCACGCGGGGCCGGAAATCGGCGTCGCCTCGACCAAGGCCTTCACCTGCCAGCTTGCCGTGCTCGCCGCACTGGCCGCGCACATGGCGGTGAAGAAGGGCCGCTTGAACCGCGAACAGGAGGCCGAAATCGTGCGCCACCTGCTCGAGGCGCCTGCTGCCCTCAACGCAGCCCTCGCGCATGACGATGATATCGCCGCGATGGCGCACCTCATCGCGCCGGCGCGCGACGTGCTCTACCTCGGGCGCGGGCAGGATTATCCGCTGGCGCTGGAAGGCGCACTGAAGCTCAAGGAAATCAGCTATATCCACGCCGAGGGCTATGCCGCGGGCGAGATGAAGCACGGGCCGATCGCGCTGATCGACGATGCCGTGCCGGTGGTGGTGATCGCTCCCTCGGGCCCGCTGTTCGAGAAGACGGTCTCCAACATGGAGGAGGTGCGCGCCCGCGGCGGGCAGGTGGTGCTGATCTCGGACGCGCAAGGCATCGCTGCGGCGGGCGAGGGCTGCCTTGCCACGATCGAGATGCCCGTCGTCCACCCGCTGATCGTGCCGCTGGTCTATGCCGTGCCGGTGCAGCTGCTCGCCTACCACGTCGCGGTGGTGAAGGGCACCGATGTCGACCAGCCGCGCAACCTCGCCAAGTCGGTGACGGTCGAGTAAGCACCCGCCGCAGAGCCGCCTCGCCCCGGATACGGAGCCTGGCGTTAACCATGCTGCTCCGTTGATTTGGCGGCGAACTTTACCGGGCACTAACCATTCGCCGTTAATCCAAGCCTCGTGGGCAAGGATATCACCTCACCGCAACCGGCGCTTCCCGCCGAATTGCCGCTGTCCGACGTGCTCGGATTGACTCGCAATGCCGCGTTCGATCCGACGCGGCTGCGGGCCGAGGATGTGGCCGGCCTGACCCGGGCAAGCCGCAACCGGCTGATCGCCAACGGACTTTTGGCCGCCTTCGTCGTCAGCATCTTCGGCCCGCTGATCGGGCTTGCGGTGGTGCTGCCCTGGGCCGGGCTGCTCGCGGTGATCCTCCTGCGCACCCGCCACACCGACATGCAGCTGATCGAGACCGGCGCGCGGAGCGGCCTTGCGGACCCCGAACGCGCGCAGAACCTCAACGCGCTGGCGGGCGCCCTCTGCTGGGCGGCGGCGCTGCTGCTGTTTCCGTGGCTTTCGGATGGCGTGCAGGCGACGAGCCTGCTGCTGATCATCCTCGCGCTGATGAGCGCCTCGACCTTCGTCTATTCGACCTCGCCGCTGAGCGTGCTGATCTACATCGCGGTGCTCGGGGCGGGCGCGATGGTCAGCCAGGCGCTGGCCGGGCAATGGCACGCGCTGGGCGGGGTGATCCTCCTCACCATCGCCAACCTCGTCGCCACGATCGAGATCCGCACCACCTTCGTCAAGGCGCGGCTCGCCGAGGCGGCGGTGGCGGAGAAGGAGGCGGTGGTCTCGCTGCTGCTGCGCGAGTTCGAGGAGAACGAGGCCGACTGGCTGTGGGAAGTCGATCCCGCGCGGCGGCTGCGCGCGGTGTCCCCGCGCTTCGCCTTCGCGCTCGGCTGCCCGCAGGCCGAGGTCGAGGGCAAGCCGCTGCTCGAGCTGATCGCGGGCACCCGCTGGTCGAGCGGGCAGTTCCCCGCGAGCCTCCACGATCTGGCCGAAAGGCTCAAGAACCGCGAGAACTTCTCGAACATGCTGGTGCAGGTCTCGATCATGGGCGAGGAGCGCTGGTGGGAGCTTTCGGGCACGCCGATGCGCGACGAGCAGGGCCGCTTCACGGGTTTCCGCGGCGTCGGCTCGGACGTCACCGAACAGCGCAAGTCCTCGGAAAAGATCGCCTATCTCGCGCGCTACGATACGCTCACCCAGCTGCCCAACCGCCTGCAGCTGACCGAAGCGCTGGGCGAGGCGCTGCGCTATGCCGTGCAGTGGCGCACGCGCTGCGCGCTGCTGATGGTCGACCTCGACCGGTTCAAGGCGGTGAACGATTCGCTCGGGCACATGACGGGCGACAAGCTGCTCGCGCAGGTTTCGGCGCGGCTGCAATCGCTGATGGGCGACAACCAGCTGTGCGGCCGTCTGGGCGGGGACGAATTCGCGATCGTGATCCGCGATGCGAGCCAGACCGGCATCGTGCGCGACATCGCCCGCCGGGTGATCGAGCGCCTGTCGGAGCCCTATCAGGTCGATCACCACACGCTCTATGTCGGCGCGAGCGTCGGCTCGGCCGAGGGCCCGCGCGATGGCGGCACGGTCGAGGAGATGATGCGCAATGCCGACCTGGCGCTCTACCGCGCCAAGGACATGGGCGGGGGCGAGCATTGCCGCTTCGAACCGGTGCTCCACGCTTCGGCCGAGGAGCGCCGCCAGCTCGAGGTTGCGCTCAGGAAGGCGCTGGGCCGCGACGAGATGGTGCTGCACTACCAGCCCGTCGTCGACGCGCATTCCGAACAGGTGGTGAGCTTCGAGGCGCTGGTGCGCTGGAATTCCGCAGAGCACGGCTTTGTCAGCCCGGGCAAGTTCATCCCGCTCGCCGAGGACACCCGCCTGATCGTCCCGATCGGTCAGTGGGTGATGCGCAAGGCCTGCGAGGAAGCGCGCAACTGGCCCGATCACGTCAAGGTCAACGTCAACGTCTCGCCCGAACAGCTGCTCGAACCGGGCTTCCATGCCGAAGTGGTGCAGGCGCTCGCGGCGACGGGCCTGCGCCCCGAGCGGCTCGAGGTGGAGGTGACCGAGAGCATCTTCCTGCGCGATGCCAGCGTTGCCCGCAATGCGCTCGAGCAGGTGATGGCGCTGGGCTGTTCGGTCGCGCTCGACGACTTCGGCACGGGCTATTCCTCGCTCGGCTATCTGCGCAAGTTGCGGTTCTCGACCATCAAGGTCGATCGCACCTTCGTGCAGGGCGCGGCGCAGGGCAGCGCGGAGAGCCTCGCGATCATCAATGCGGTGGTGGCGATGGCCAAGAGCCTCGACATGTCGACCACCGCCGAGGGTGTCGAGACCGTCGAGGAGGCGGCGCTGATCCGCAACCTCGGCTGCGACAAGATCCAGGGGTACTATTTCGGCCGGCCGATGACCGCCGAGGATGCCGGCAAGCTGTTCACGCTGGCGCACGAACGCCGCGCCTGATCCGCGTCAGGCGGCGGCGGCAAGGCTCGCCAGGGCGCCTTCGAACAATCGCCGCCCGTCCGCCCCGCCGAGCGCCGGCACCGCTGCCGGCTCGATCGCGCGTTCGGGGTGCGGCATCATGCCGAGCACCCGGCCGTTGGCGCTCAGCACCCCGGCGATGTCGCGCGCCGAGCCGTTGCAGCTTTCGGCATAGCGGAAGGCGACCCGCCCCTCGCCCTCAAGCATGTCGAGCGTTTCGGCATCGGCGTAGTAATTGCCGTCATGATGCGCGACCGGGATCCGGATCGTCTCGCCTGCGGTGTAAGCCGCGGTGAAGGGGGAGGCGGCGTTCTCCACCGTCAGCTTCGCGGTGCGGCACACGAAGCGCTGCCCGGCATTGCGCAGCAGTGCGCCGGGGAGCAGCCGGGCCTCGGTGAGCACCTGGAAGCCGTTGCACACGCCGAGCACCGGGACGCCCCGCTCCGCCGCTGCGACGACCGCGCGCATGATCGGGCTGGTCGCCGCCATCGCCCCCGAACGCAGGTAATCGCCATAGGAAAAGCCGCCGGGCAGGGCGATCATGTCGAGCCGCTCGGGCAGTTCGGCATCGCCGTGCCACACGCGGATCGCCGGCACGCCCGCGACCGCTTCCAGCGCCGTTGCCATGTCCCGGTCGCAGTTGGAGCCGGGGAAGGTGATGACCGCCGCCCGGAACGCCATCAGTTCGCGCCTTCTATGGTGAAGCTCTCGATCACGGTGTTGGCGAGCAGCTTCTCGCACATCTGGCGGATCGTCGCCTCGTCGGTGCCCTCGGCCAGATCGAGCTCGATCAACCGGCCGATGCGCACATCCTCCACGCCTGCGAAGCCAAGGCCCTCGAGCGCATGGTGCACCGCGCGGCCCTGCGGATCGAGCACTCCGGGCTTCAGTCTGACGAGGACGCGCACTTGCATGGCCTGATGCTCCATTCCTGCTTTCGGGGCGGCCCCGGGTGCCGCCGCTTCGCGGGGCCGCTATAGCGCGCCGCGGCGCGGGCGCAATCGCGGTGATGGCGCTTCTCGACATCCGGCGAACGGCGCGCGGCGACCCCGAATGTGTCACATTTCGGTCATCGCCACGCGCTGATTGTAACCCTGTTGCAACAACCGTCCGAAGATCGCCCGAAAAGCGTCGCTTTCACGCAACATTTGCGGGGGGTCTGTCTCGCGCGAATCGGCGAGAAATGCCACGGGCGAGCCCGCACCTACGCACCATCCGACCATACCAAAGGCCATAGCCAAGGGGGTTTTCCGATGTCTCACCGCTTCTCCGCCATTCGTGCTGCATGGGCCGGCTCGACCGTCCTTGCCGCTGCCGCCGCTTTCGGCTTTGCCGCTCCCGCCGTCGCCCAGGATGGCGCCAGCACCGAGGATGACGGCCAGCTCGCCACCATCATCGTCACCGCCAACCGGCGCGAGGAGAACCTCCAGGACGTGCCGGTTTCGGCCGACATCCTCGATCAGGAGCGCATCGGCGCGATCTTCAGCGGCGCGGGCGACATCACCGCGCTGGCCGGCACCGCGCCCGGCCTCAACGTCGAAAGCTCGAACGGCCGCGTCGCCCCGCGCTTCTACATCCGCGGCCTCGGCAACACCGATTTCGACCTTGCCGCCTCGCAGCCCGTGTCGGTGCTGCTCGACGATGTCGTGCTCGAGAACGTGACGCTCAAGAGCTTCCCGGTGTTCGATGTCGAGCGCGTTGAAATCCTGCGCGGGCCGCAGGGCACGCTGTTCGGCCGCAACACGCCGGCGGGCGCGGTGAAGATCACCAGCATCAAGCCGAGCCAGGAATTCACCGCCTCGGGCTCGCTGTCCTATGGCAGCTACGACACCATCTCGGTGAACGGTGCGGTCGGCGGGGCGCTGGTCGAGGACAAGATCGCGGTGCGCATCGCCGCGCAGCTCCAGCACCGTGCCGACTGGATCGACAACGGTTTCACCGGCGAGGACAATGCGCTGGGCGGCTACAACGACTTCGCGGTGCGCGGCCAGCTGCTGTTCACCCCGACCGAGCGTTCCAGCATCCTTGCCGCGGGGGACTGTCAGGATTTCCGTGTGTGGCCGGGCATAATGGGCAACAAGGAGTCCC
>NZ_LSJS01000299.1 GCF_001557325.1 Erythrobacter donghaensis | reverse complement strand
CGCCGGCCACAGTGCCCACGCCTCGCCGGCCCCGGCGCTCACCCGGAACTGCGCGACCAGATCGCCCAGCCGCTGCGCTTCGGAGGAGAGGCTGCGGGTCGCCGCCGTCGACTGCTCGACCATCGCCGCGTTCTGCTGGGTCATGCGGTCGATCGTCCCGACCGCGACATTGACCTGTTCGAGATTGCTCGCCTGCTGCGCGGTGGTCTCGGCGATCGCGCCGACCTGGTTGGTCACAGCGCCGACCTGCGCGACGATCTCGGCAAGCAGGCTGCCGGTCTCGCCGACGAGGTTCACCCCGTCACCGACATGCGCGGTCGACTTGTCGATCAGCGCCTTGATGTCGCGCGCGGCCTCGGCGCTGCGCTGGGCGAGCGCGCGGACCTCGTTGGCGACCACTGCGAAGCCCTTGCCGGCCTCGCCGGCGCGCGCGGCCTCGACCCCGGCGTTGAGGGCGAGGAGGTTGGTCTGGAAGGCGATCCCGTCGATCACGTCGATGATCTGGGTGATTTCCTTCGCCGACTGCTCGATCGCGCCCATTGCGGCGACCGCCTTGCCGACCACCGCGCCGCCTTCGGTGGCGCGGGCGTGGGTCTGGGCGATGGCGCTCTTGGCGGCGCTGGCATTCTCGGCCGACTGGCGGGTGAGGCCGACCGTGGTGCCGACCGAGGCGGCGGTTTCTTCGAGGCTCGCAGCCTGTTGCTCGTTGCGCAGCGCGAGGTCTTCGGATGCGGCGCGGATCTCGTCCGAGCCGGTGCGCACGCCGCTGGCGGTGGCACGCACCGCGCCGATCATCGTCTCGAGCCGCGCGACCGAGGCGTTGAACGCCTCCTGCAACCGCTCATGCTCGCCAGGCGGCATCGCGGTGATGCGGTGAGTCAGATCCCCGTCGGCGAGGCGGTCGAGCGCGCCCGACAATGTCTCGACCACCACGGCCTGGGCTTCGGACTTGACCTTGTCGGCCTTGAGCGCGGAGCGGAAGGTCTCGATCGCGCGGGTCATCGTCCCGATCTCGTCCGCACGGTGGGTGGTCGTCACGCCCTTGTCGTAATCGCCCCCGGCCATGCCCTCCATGGTCTCGGCGACGACGTAGATCGGCCAGAGCACCTTGCGGCGGAAGCCGAGATAGGCAAGCGCAAGCGTGCCGAGCACCAGCAGGACGGCAAGCGCCCCGCCGGCGATCACCAGCACCTGGACCGTGGCGTTTTCCTCCTTCGCAGCGGCCGTGATCGTCTCGCTCTGTGCCACCAGCCTGTCGTTTTCGGCGCGGTGGTCGCGGTAGAGTGTCAGCAGCCGCTTGTGCGAGGCACGCACCGCCGATTCGTCCCAGCGCCTGGCAGCAGGCTTGAGCGACTGGTTGATCTCCTCCCAGAACGCCTTTCCGGTGGTGCTGGCATTGGCGGCGATCGTCTGCTTGAGCGATGCGTCGATCTCGCGCTGCGACCACTTGCGCTGCGCCTCCCAATACTCCTTCTCGAGCTTGTTCAGCCGTTCATCGTTGATCGCGTAGGCCTCGGGGTTGAGCGCCATGATGCTGGCGTTTCCGAAGGCCTCAACCAGAAACATCGGCGGAGGCAGGATGTCGGCGCGCAGATCGGCGAGCTGCTCTTCCGAGGAATCGAGCGCGCCGCCGTTGCGAATATGGTTCATCCCGATCGCTGCCAACAGCAGGATCCCGGCCACTATTCCCCCCAGCGCCATCGCGCCAGTCCTCGACAATTTCTCGATCGTCATGTGTTCGCGCCTCATTCAACCCCGCAGCACGACGGCCGATCGGGAAAAGTTGCAGGCGTCCCGTTAAATTACCGGCACATAAGGCCAATCTTACGGATCCCTATGCGCAAGCCCGTAGAGCGCAGGGGCGAATTTCTTGGCGGCTTGGTGCCTAATCCGCTTGGCGTGAAGCGGCGCCCCGGGCGCGCTGCCGTGCCAATGAGAGGCTGAACAAGCATGGCCAACGTACGTGTGATGGTAGTCGACGATTCCGCCGCGATGCGCGCGCTGTTCTGCGACATTCTCGACAATGCCAAGGGCGTGACCGTGTGCGGCACCGCCAAGAACGCCGATGATGCCCGCGAGCAGCTCGACAAGCTCAAGCCCGATGTCCTCACCCTCGACGTCGAGATGCCGGGCAAGAGCGGCATGGAATTCCTCGAGGAGGTGATGGAGACCCGGCCGATGCCGGTGATCATGCTGTCCTCGATCACTCAGGCCGGCACCGGCACCGCGCGCCGCGCGCTGGAGCTGGGCGCGGTGCATTGCTTCCCCAAGCCGCTGCACACCTCGCGCGAGGAGTTCGACGCGACCGTGCGCCAGCTCGGCGACATCGTTCTCAAGGCCGCCGCGGGCGAGCTCAAGCCCGGCGGCGAGGGCGCCGAAGGGGCCGCGAGCGGGGCGGCCAAGTATTGCTCCGACGGTCGCATCGTCGCGCTCGCCTGCGGGACGGCGGGGATGGAGAGCGCACGCCAGGTGCTCGCCGCCTATGACGCGGCCTGCCCGCCGACCATCGTGCTGTTCGATGCCGATCCCGCCGCCGTCGAGAACGCGGTGCGCGCGATGCGCCACTCGCTGCCGTGCCAGCTGGGCGACGCGGTCGACGGCGTCGCGCTCGAGGTCGGCAAGGTGTGGCTCGCGCATGATCCGACCCGCCACGTGGTGGTCGAGCCGGGCGAGCCGCCGCGCCTCAGGCTGGTCGAGCGCGATCCGGTCAACGGCTGCCGCCCCTCCGCCGACCTGCTGTTCGGCAGCCTTGCAAGGAGCGGCCTGCCGGCGCTCGGCGGGCTGCTCACCGGGAACGGCAACGACGGGGTGCGCGGCCTTGCGATCCTTGCCGAGGCCAAGGGCAAGGTCTTCGTCCAGCGCCCGGCCGATTACGCCCCGCGCGACCGCTACGATGCGGTGCGCGCGCAGGGGCTCGAACTTGCCGACCTGCGCCAGGAGGCGATCCCCGACTGGATCCTCGAGGCAACCAACGCCGCCGGATAGGCCGGGCGGGGGTCTGGGTGCTTGCCTTGTCCGGCGCAAAGGCGGACAAGGCCAGAGCCATGGCCTCAGCAATCAGCGCCCACCCCGACGATCCGCACTATGTCCACCGCACCGGCTGGCTGCGCGCTGCGGTGCTGGGGGCCAATGACGGGATCATTTCGGTCGCCTCGCTGATCATCGGCGTTGCCGCGGCGACGCCGGATGCGGGCCCCGTGCTGGTCGCCGGGGTCGCCGCGCTGATCGCGGGGGCGATGTCGATGGCGGCGGGAGAATACATCTCGGTCTCCTCGCAGGCCGATTCCGAGAACGCCGATATCGCCCGCGAGAAGGAAGCGCTCGCCGCCACCCCGGCCGACGAGGAGGCGGAACTCGCCGCGATCTACCGCGCGCGCGGTCTCAGCGAGGCAACCGCGGCTGCCGTGGCACGCGAGCTGACCGCGCTCGACCCGCTGGCCGCGCATGTGCGCGACGAGCTGGGGCTCAGCGAACACCTCGCCGCACGGCCGCTTCAGGCGGCGCTGGCCTCGGGCGTGACGTTCAGCGCCGCGGCCGCGGTGCCGCTCCTTGCTGCCTGGCTGGCCCCGCCCGGCGCGATCATGGTGACGGTGGTCGCGATCGCGGTGCTGGCGCTCGCGGTGCTGGGCGCGCTGGGTGCGAAGGCGGGTGCCGCGCCGCTCGTCCCGGCAACCCTGCGCGTCGTCGGCTGGGGCGTCTTCGCGATGGCGAGCACCGCAGCGGTGGGCCGCCTGTTCGGCGTCAGCGTCTAGCCGCGGCCCCGGTCCTGTCGGCAGCAAGTCGTACCGGATGGCACGACCTTCGCGCCGGCATCCGGCAGCAAGCAGCGTCCCTCGCCGCTCGGCAAGCTGCCGTGCCGGGCGACGAGATGGGCTTCTTCGGCATCTGGGATGCATCCGAGCGCGCGGCGTCGATCGATTGTCTCGCCGCGTATCAGGCTCGCCCCGCGACGGCGACGGCGACGGAAATAGATGACTAATCGGATAATAGTTCGCCCACCCGCCCTGGAGCCTTCGCGCGGATAATCGCTCTCAATCAGGGACTTGCTGACCGATGTCTTGATCCGGACGGAAAAGCGTCGCCGAATTGCCTTCCAGAGGCAACGAATCTGGCATGTCCGTCCCATAGCCGCGTCCCCCGAGGAAAGGGGACGACGTGAGGGATCTGCGATTCGTGTTGCTGGCGGCGGCCGCGCTCGGCACCGCTGCGCCCGGGCTGGCTCACCCGGGCGATCACCATGCGATCGAGGCGCCGTGGCAGGAGGCTACCGCCTGGCCCGACCGGATCATCGCCACCATCGACGCCGATCCCGCGCACGCGATCAGCGTCAGCTGGCGCACCGCGGCAGGCGTGACCGCCACCCGCGCTGAGATCGCTCAGGCCACGCCCGACGCGCGCTTCGATCTCGCGGCGCGCGCGGTTGCTGCCGAGACGCAGATCCTCGATCTCGAGGCGATCACCCACATCGGGCTGGCCGCGGCGGTCCCGCACAACCGCGGCCTGCCGCGGACGGCGCATCATGCGGTGCGGTTCGAGGGGCTCATGCCCGACACGCTCTACGCCTACCGGGTGCAGGGCGCCGAGGGCAAGTGGAGCGAGTGGTTCCAGACCCGCACCGTGCCTGCCGGTGGCCCGCTGCGCTTCATCTATCTCGGCGATGCGCAGAACGATCTCGATTCGCACTGGCCCCGCGTGATCCGCGCCGCCTTCCAGACCGCGCCCGATGCGCGCTTCATACTCCACGCGGGCGACCTCGTGAACCGCGGCTCGCGCGATCTGGAGTGGGCGCACTGGTTCCGGGCGGGCGGCTTCATCCACGGGATGATCCCCGCCATTCCCGTGGCCGGCAACCACGAATACGACACCTACGAGCTGGCCCCCGACCAGAAACACAAGCTGCTCTCCCTGCTGTGGCGCCCGCAGTTCCGCCTGCCCGAGGCGCCGGGTCTGCCCGAGGAGTTGCAGGAGACCGCTTACGAGGTACGCTATTCGCCCGACCTCCACGTCTTCGTGCTCGACAGCAACATCGGCGACATGACCGAACAGGCGGAGTGGCTCGACGCGCGTCTGTCCGCGAGCGCCGCGCGCTGGCGGATCGTGACCATGCACCACCCGGTCTTCTCCTCGGGCCGCGACCGCGACAACCCGGACAAGCGCGCGGTGCTGCTGCCGGTGCTGATCCGGCACAGGGTCGATCTGGTGCTCCAGGGCCATGATCACACCTATGCCCGCGGCACGCTGCCGGCGGGCGCGGGGCAGACCCCGGCCCGCACCGCGGCCACCGGCGGTGCGGGCGAGGTTGCGACGATGTTCGTCAACTCTGTCTCGGGCCCGAAGCAGTATCCCTTCAGTAAGGAGGGCTGGACGCAATATGCCCCGACCGGCGTGGTGCTCGACAGGCGCGGCGAGAACACCCAGTTCTACCAAGTGATCGAGATCGACGCGGGGGCGCTGCGCTACGCCGCCTACACCGCCGACGGGCGTCTCTACGATGCCTTCGCGCTCGCCAAGGCGGCCGACGGCACCAAGACCCTCACCCAGCCGGCCTACCTTCCGCCCGAGCGCAGCTTCGCGAATTCCATGCCCTATCCGCGGGACTGACCGCGGATCGACTTCCAGCACGCCAGACAGGGATCCAGCCACATGACCACGATCTTCCGCCGCACGGCCGCTGCCCTCATCGCCTCGAGCGCGCTTGCCGCCACCTGTCCGGGCACCGCCCTCGCGCAGCAGACGCCCGCCCCCGCCTCGGACGAGAGCGGCGAAGGCACCGTTACCGGGCGCGTTTTCGACGAGCGCACCGGCAGCTCGCTGCGCGGCGCGGTGGTGACCGTCGAGGGCAGCAATGCCCGCGAGGTCACCACCGAGGACGGCCGCTTCCAGATCCGCGTGCCCGCCGGCCGGAGCACGATCATGGTCGAATATGTCGGGTTTGCCGGTGCCACGCGGCAGATCAGCCTGCGCCGGGGCGAGCGCGTGAGCGCCGATTTCGGGCTCGACACGCCGGGCGGCGAGAACCGGATCGTGGTGCGCGCCGCGCTCACCGGGCAGGCGCTCGCGATCAACCAGCAGCGCACCGCCGACGGGATCGTCAACATCTATTCCGAGGAGACCTTCGGCCCTGCACCCGACGGCAACATCGGCTTCGCGCTCCAGCGCCTGCCCGGCCTCAGCGTCAACACCAACCAGGCCGGCGAGCCCACCGGGGTCAACATCCGCGGGGTCGAGGGCGATTTCAACTCCTTCCAGATCAACGGCAACCGCGTCGCCTCGTCGGGTGGGCGCGGGCTCAACCTCGGGGACTTCTCGAATGACGGGATCTCCAACATCGAGGTCATCAAGGCCGCCACCCCCGACCGCGACGGCGATGCGATCGGCGGCATCATCAACGTCATCACCCGCAGCGCCTTCGAGCGCAGCGGGCGGCGGATCGACGTCCAGGCGGGCGGCAATTACCGCGACCTGTCGGACAACTGGGGTTATTCGCTCAGCGCGCGCTATTCGGACATCTTCAGCCTCGGCGGGGATTACGACAATCTCGGCATCAGCCTGTCCTTCGGCAGCTACGAAATCGACCGCAGCTCGCGGAACCGCGACATGGACTGGGTGCAGGTGACGCCCGCCAACAACCCGCAGCTGAACCTGCCCGAAAGCGATCCGCCGGTGTGGTTCATGGAGAGCTCGCACTGGGAGGTCGACGAACAGCGCACCCGGGTCAACACCGGCAATCTCGACATCGATTACCGGATCGACGAATCCAATTCCTTCTACCTGCGCGGCCTCTACAGCCACACCGACCGCAGCAATGACGTCTTCGAGACCGACATCGACATCGACACCCGGTTCCAGGACGCGGTTGGCGGGCGCAAGACCTACGCGCTGCTCACCCCGACCTCGGGCCGCGGCACGCCCGGTGGGAGGAGGTGTTCAGCATCAAGGCCGATTTCGAGCACAGCCTCGATCTGGGCCGCAGCGAACTGACCTTCAAGACCGGCGCACGCTACTACCGCAGCGACTACAGCAACGACCAGAACGCCGATGTCTACGAGCTCGACGAAGCCTTCCCCTATGCGCAGATTCTCGAGCGCACCGACGCGGTGACGCTGGGCGGCGCGTGCATCTTCAACGTCTTCCCCGCGCGCGGGGTGGAGCTGCTCGCCAGCAATCCGGGCCTGTTCGAACTGAACGAGGAAGACACGCTCGAGGACAGCCTGTTCGAGGACACGACCTTCAACGAGGATCTCTACGCGGGCTACGGCATGGCGACCCTGCGCAGCGGCATCCACACCGTGATCGCCGGGGTGCGCTACGAGCGGATCGACTTCGACGGCACCAACTTCGTCGCCAGCTTCCTCGATGGCAACTCCACGATCGCGCCTGTGCGGGTGCAGAACTCCTATGATTTCTGGCTGCCCGGCATCCACTTGCGCCACGAGCTGACCCCGCGCCTGATCCTGCGCGAAAGCTACAACCGCAGCTATGGCCGCCCGCGCCGCGGCGAGCTGGCGAGCGGGCGCTTCGTCAACGAGGACGGCGACATCCTCGACGGCAACCCCAACCTGCGTCCGGCGGTGTCGGACAATCTCGATGCCCAGCTGGAATATTACACCGACACGGGGGGGCTCTATTCGGTCGCGGTGTTCTACAAGGACATCAAGGATTTCACCTTCGATTTCGTGGGCGAGTTCGATGCGCTCGATGCCAATGGCAACCCGATCCTCGTCGACAGCGGCGATTTCGAATACGAGGTGCCGCTCAATGGGACGAGCGCCACGAACTACGGCATCGAGCTGATCGCGCGGCAGAACCTCACCTTCCTGCCCGGCCTGCTGCGCGGCCTCAGCGTGGCGGTGAGCGCGACCTTCACCGAGACCGATGCCGATTTCCCCAACCGCACCGATCGCGACGATCTGGCGCTGCCGGGCTTCTCGGACTTCCTGTTCACCGGCACGCTCGAATATGCCTGGAAGGGCTTCAACCTGCGCGGCGACTACATCTATCGCACCGACTACGTCGAGGGCCTCGGCGACAGCATCGAGAGCGACGAATTCTTCGGCCCCGAACAGCGGGTCGATCTCGCCGCCTCCTACACCTTCGGCAATGGTCTGCGGCTGTTCGCCAACGTCATCAATCTCACCAACGAGGAACAGTTCTCCTACCAGGGCTTCGAGCCCTTCGTGGAGGATGCCAACATCACCGGGCGGACCTTCACCTTCGGGGCGGGCTACCGCTTCTGACGAGGCCTCTAGCCTGCGGCCCGACCACCACGATGGTCGGGCCCGCGGCCGGTCGATTTCCGATAGGATTCGAGGCCGATCCGCTCGGTAAGGGTCGAGAGCGCCTTCAAATCGAGCGCAGCAATGAAGGCCTCCATTGCTCGAACCGGATTGTCTTCCGACACCTAATCATCGAGCGCTGCCGGCAGCAAATAGTCCTGCCGGCGGTCTTCACCTTGGACGAGACGACCCATTCCAAAGCCTCCCGAAACCCGAGAGAACCATAGAATATTCCGGCGTTTTTACACAGCCTCGGGACAAGGCGGTCATTCCCCGCAACCCAACCGCATAACGGGAACTGCCAGAAGCGGCCATTCAACTTCCGGAGCGACGACGGTGGCTGGTCTCGATCGTCTTGTGTGGGCATGGCATGACGTATCGATCCGCGATTGGAATTCACGCCGAGGGCAAGCGAAGTATCGCCGCTGTTCCGCCGCCCGGTGCATCGCGTAGCGCGAAGGTGCCGGCATGCTGCGCGGCGAAGTTGTGCACGATGCTGAGCCCCAAGCCTGCCCCGCCCGTGTCACGATTGCGCGAGCCTTCACCGCGTTCGAAGGGGCGGAGCAGCCGCTCCCGATCCGCCTCGGGAATGCCCGGGCCTTCGTCGCGCACCGAGATGGCAACCTCACCCTGCGAACGCGCGATACCGACCGTGCCGCCACCGGCGTAGGTCACGGCATTGCTGAGAAGGTTCTCGATCGCCCGGCGGAAAGCGGGTTCCGGGACGCGGATCTGCGCGTCCTCCCCCGGTTCCAGCACGATCATCCCTCTCCCTGCGTCCATCGCGTCCACGATCAGTTCGAGCGCCGCGCGCACGTCGATCAGCGCGGCCGGTGCCGCTGCGTCGCGGGCGAAATTGAGCACCTCGCCGATCATCGCCTGCATCCGCTCGACATCATGCACCATGCGCGTGCGCTGCGGTTCGGGCACGCCTTCGATCCGCAGGCGCAGGCCGGTGAGAGGTGTGCGCAGGTCATGGGCGATGGCGGTAAGCATGCGAGCACGCTCGGTCGCTTCTTCGGCCAAGCGGTTCTGCATCGCGGCGATCGCGGCAGCCGCTTCTCGCAGTTCGCGGGGGCCCTCCTGCGCGATCAGCGAGGCATCGCTCCCCAGCGCCCCTGCCAGCGCGCGAAACGGGCGCGTCAATCGCCGCGCGAAGAACCAGGCGAGCGGGGCCAGCAGCAGCAGGCTGACGGCCAGCGCGATGAGGATGCTGCGCTGCCATCCGCCGAGGAACGGCTCGGCAGGCCGGACGACCAGCCAGCGCCCATCGGGCTGCCGCAGGCTGGCGGCGTAGGCGGGCAGCGGCAGATCTATCAGCACCTGCCGCAAGGCCCCTGTCGCGGCGGCAGGTTCGACCACCTTCAGCTTCGCCGTGTCGCGTTCGCGCAGGACGATCGTATCGGGCAGATCCTTGCCGAACAGGCGCGCTGCCTCGTCCTTTGGCATGGTCCGGACACTGACCGCGACTTCCGGTGCCGCGTCGAGCCGTGTCACCCGCAGATCGTCGGCGGACTTGCCGAGCTCGGCGGCGATCAGGCCTTCAATCATGGGAATTCGCGCGCCGGAAGGCGGCGCGGCGGTGATGCGCCGCTCGAACCCGGGAGTCTCGCTGCGCAGCGCCATGATCGCCTCGGACGCGACGATCCGCGTGGCCGGGGGCGGCGGCGCGGCAAGCACGATGACCGCTGTGGCCGTGACGCTCAGCACCGCCACCGCGATGCCGAAGCCGCCGATCGACACGAGAGCGCTGGGCGCGCGCTTCATGCCCGCTGCACCGCCGGCAGGAACCGGTAGCCCGCACCGCGCACGGTCTCGATCAGCGGGGCCGGGTCCGCTTCGGCGAGCTTGCGGCGCAACCGGCTGACGGCGATGTCGATCGCTCGGTCATAGGGCGCGGCATCGACCCCGCGGGCAAGGTCGAGCAGGACATCGCGCGACAGGACGCGCCCGGGCCGCCTGACGAAGGCCGCGAGCAGCGCGTGCTCACCCTCGGTCAGCATCAACGGATTGCCTGAAGGCGCGCGCAGGCGTCTTTGCTCGACATCGAACCACCACCCCGCAAACGTCAGGGCGTCGCCCGAAGCGCTGCCGGTTGCGCCCCGGTCGGCCGCCGGGCGTCGCAGCAGCGCTCGCACCCGCGCCAGCAACTCGCGCGGCTCGAAGGGCTTGGTCATGTAATCCCATGCGCCGACCTCGAGCCCCACGATCCGGTCGGTCACGGCATCGAGCGCGCTGAGCATGAGGATCGGCGTGCCGCTTGCGCCGAGCCGCCGGCACAGCGACAGCCCGTCCTCGCCCGGCATCATGACGTCGAGCACGATCAGGTCCGCGGGCGCTGCCGCCAGCGCGCGGTCGCAGGCCGCCGCATTCTCGGCCGCGCGCACCGCATATCCGTGCATCCCGAGAAAATCGGCGATCGCGTCGCGAATGCTCGCATCATCGTCGACGACGAGGATCGCGCTCGGGGAATCGGACAGGAGAGTCATGCGGTCGGGATAGCAGGGCTTTGTAGCATTGGCGTATCACGACCCGTTACACCCGCGCCATCCGATTGATACGCAAGGCTGCTCTTGTCCCCGCCAGGTTCACGAACTTGGAGATTTGGCGTGACAAGCAGGTGGTGCGGAATTGCGGCGGGACTTCTGGCAGGCGCGGCGCCGGGCGCGGTGCTGGGGCAGGCGGCTGAAGAAGCGGATCCGCCCCCGGCCGCCGCGGCCGATGCGCAAGCACCGCAGGCAGGCGAGGCCGCAGCGCCCCCGAAGCGGGTGTTCTACGGCCCCGACGGCAAGCCGCTTCCGCCCGAGCTCGCGCAGCAGATCGAGGAGCAGCTGAAGGACCGCTTGCCACCGCCCGGCACCAGCGGCGCGCAGCCGACCGTGCGGGTTCAGACCCTCGACGGCAAGCCGCTTCCGCCCGAACTCGCCCGGAAGCTGCTCGAGCAATTCGGCGACCAGCTACCCCCCGAAGCGCGCGAGGCCGCGCAAGCGGCGGCGGGCGCGGCGGACGCAGGCGAAGGGGCGGCTGCCGCGGGCGATGCTCCGCCCAGGCCCGAAGGGATCGTCGTGTCGGGCGAGCGCCCGCGCGGGTCGGTGAACAGCGACATCCCGCCCGAGCGCAGCTTCAGCCAGCTCGATATTCGTGCCCTGGGTGCCGAGAACATCGCCGCGCTGCTCGACACCATCGCCCCGCAGACCGCCAGCAACCGCGGCCGCGGCGACGCACCGCCGGTAACGCTGCTCAACGGGCGGCGCGTGTCCGATTTCTCGGAGATCGCGCGGATCCCTTCCGAAGCGATCGAGCGGATGGAGATCTTCCCCGAAGAGCTGGCGCTGCAATACGGCTACCGGGCCGACCAGAAGGTGGTGAACATCGTCACCTTCCCGCGCTACCAGTCGAAGGTGGGGCAGATCGGCTATCTGGTTCCGGGCGAAGGCGGGCGCGAGACGGGCACCGTCAATGCCGATTATCTGCGCATCGCGGGCGACACGCGCATCGCTCTGGGGGCGACCTATTCGCGCGCCGATCAGCTGCTCGAAAGCGAACGCGACGTGGAACAGTTTGCCGGGGTGCCGGAGCTGGGCGCGGTGCGGACGCTGCTGCCCGAAAACGAACGCTTCAGCGTCAACGGCGTCCTGAGCGGCCATGTGTTCGGCGACGTCTCGGCGACCCTCAACGGCCGGGTCGATGTCTCTCGGAACGACAGTCTGCTGGGCCTCGCCGATGACCGCATCCTGCGGCGCGACAGCGACCAGACGCTGGTGCATGTCGGCACCACGATTGGCGGGCGCCTCGGTCGCTGGCAATGGACCGCGCTTGGCAATTTCGACCGGACCGAGGGCGAGGTGCTGACCGATGCGGCGGATACGCCGTCGCGGCGCGATGCGGCGTTCTCGACCGACACGCTGTTCAATGCCGATGCCCTCGCTTCGGGGCCGGTTGCGACGCTGCCTGCGGGTCCGCTGGCGGCGAGCCTGCGGATCGGAGGGGAGTTTCGCGATTTCACTGGTCGGGCGAGCTTTGGCGGTGCCGCTACGGTGGCCGACCTTTCCCGCGACCGTGGTGGCGTGCAGGCAGATGTCGCCATCCCCATTTTGAGCCGCACCGAAGAAAAGGCATCGCCGCTTGGCAATCTGACGCTCAACGCCAATTTCGCCTATGACCGGCTGTCAGACGCGGGAACGCTGTGGACCTATGGCTATGGTCTCAACTGGTCGCCCGCCAAGGCCATCAACCTCGTTTCCTCGTTCACGCGGGAAGAGGGTGCGCCCACGCTCGAGCAGTTGGGCGGACCGACGGTCATCACGCCAAACCTTCGCACCTTCGACTTCGTCCGCCGCGAGGTGGTCGACATCAACCGCGTCACTGGCGGAAACCCTGCGCTCGCCAATGACGATCGCCGCCTGTTCCGCCTCGGCGTGACGCTGCGACCGCTGGCAAAGACCGACCTCAGCATCAGCGCCGATTATGTGCGCAGCCGCACCGACAATCCCGTCGCCCCCTTTCCGATCATCACCTCGCAGATCGAGGCCGCCTTTCCGGAGCGGTTCACGCGCGATGACACGGGCCGCCTGCAGCAGATCGATGCGCGCGCGGTGAACTTCGCCTCCGCGCGCCAGCAGCAGCTGCGCTGGGGGGTCAACTTCACGCGCCCGCTGGGCAAGGTGCCCGAATTCCTGCGCGATGCGCGCGTCAAGGTGGTGACCAGCGAGGCCGAGGTGAAGCGGCTGTTCCCGAACGCCGAGCTGATCCGGGCCGAACCCGGCAGCGCGACCGCGCAAGGGGCCGCCAATCTCACCAGCCGCCTGTACGTGAGCCTCTACCACAACTGGTATCTCGAGGACGAAATCGCCTTGCGCCCCGGCGGCCCGCGGCTCGATCTGCTCGATGGCGGCGCGGTCGACTTTCTTGGCGGCAGGCGGCGGCACGAGGTCGATCTCCAGGCCGGCGCCTTCAAGGGCGGCTGGGGCGCACGGGTCACCGCCAACTGGCGGAGCGCAACCGCGGTGCGCGACCCGGCGCAACCCGCGAGCGACCTGCGCTTTGATGACTACGCGATCGTCAACCTCAACCTCTTCGCCAACCTGTCCGAGGCGGTCGGCGGCAAGAAGCCTCCCGCCTGGCTGAAGGGCACCCGCGTGTCGCTGGGGGTCACCAACCTGTTCAACACCCGCCCGCAGGTCCGCGACGCCGCGGGCGCGGTGCCGCTGAGCTACCAGCCGGCCTATTTCGATCCGCTGGGACGGGTGTTCAACCTCGGCCTGCGCAAGCTGATCTGACCGTCCTGTGCTGCCTATCTGCCATCCATTCCACCTTCCCTTGTCGTGAGGTGTTTTTCATGTGTCCCTTTGTCCTTATCGTCATCGCCCTGGCCATGGTTCTTCCTGCCCCTGCACCGGCTGCACCGCCCGAACCGGACGAAGTCGGCCGCTTCCTCGCAAGCCAGGGCTTTACGGTCCTCAAGCTCACCAAGCTGTCCACCGGTCACGAGATCATCGACGTTGAGATCAATGGCCAGCCGGGCACCTTCGTGCTCGACTCCGGCGCCGGTGCGACGGTGGTGCGGCATGATCGGCTGGCAAAGTTCGGGCTCGCGGCGGCCACGGGCGAGCAACAAGGTGCGGGTGCCGGAGGCGCCATCGCGATAACCTGGAGCGGATTGCCGAGCGTTGGAGCGCACGCACCGGATAGGTGCCCCTGCCAGGTGCCCCTCGAGAACGGCTTTGATCTCATAAGACCATGAGAAATAGAAATAATTGAAAAGTGGTCGGGGAGACAGGATGCGAGTCCACATTTCCGACCACCCGCAAAGCCCGGAAAACCGCGGGTTGCAGCACGCCGAGACCGGCGTGTGCACAGGCATGTGACATAGGACGAATCCCGCTGCAAGGGCCGAATAGGGAGAGGACAGGGTGCTGATCGGCGAACGTGAACGGGAGACGTGATTGGCCCGCTTGCATTGCTCATTCAGTCGCGAGCCAGCCGCTTCGGCGATCGATCAACGGTTGCGTCGGCTATACCCGGCTCGCGAACATTCCCTGTCCGTGATCTATCGCCCCATAGCCGCCCTAAGTGTGCCAGCTCGATGATGGCAGCGGCTCGCGCTGCCACATTGGGAAATTGTATAGCTTTGCCAACATTGCCCCAATGCAGGCGCTCTATGCGGCAGGAATGCCAAACCGCTTCGCCCTTGTCGCTTTCGCCCCTGCCATCCTGCTGACCGCGTGCGGAAGCGAGCCCACTGCGCCGACAAAGCCGCCGGTCCACAGCGAGGCAATCGCCCACGAGACCGAGCTCGTCCGCCTGAAGCTCACGCCGGAAGCGCAGAAGCGGCTCGGGATTGTCACCGAGCGGATCGGGACGGGCACCGCATCGGCCATGCGCATGACGAGCGGTGAGATCGTGATACCGGCGGGGGCTGGCGGCGCGCCGATCAACTCTGCCAGCAATCTGCAACAGCTTGGCTTGCAGCAGGTCGCAGCCGAT
Source organism: Erythrobacter donghaensis (assembly GCF_001557325.1). GTDB lineage: Bacteria > Pseudomonadota > Alphaproteobacteria > Sphingomonadales > Sphingomonadaceae > Erythrobacter > Erythrobacter donghaensis_B. The sequence continues at coordinate 12,823 of NZ_LSJS01000299.1, read as the reverse complement.
GGGGAACTGGCGCGGGCACGCGCCCAACTGGCCTTGGCGCGCATCGCCTATGATCGTGCCTCGGCTCTGGTTGACGAGGAAGCGGGCAGCATTCGCGCACGTGACGAGGCGACGGCAGCGCTCGGTGCGGCAAAGGCTGCTGCCGATGCGGCGGCAGCCCAGCGCCGCCTGCTCGGGCCATCGGTCGCAAGCCTTAGCAATCAGCGCTACGTCTGGGTGCGGGTGCCGGTGTTCGGGAGCGATCTTGCCGGGGTGCAACAAGGTCAGTCGGCGCTGGTCTCGCCGCTTGGACAGGACGGCGCGAAACGATCGGCGCGGCCCGTCGATGCGCCGCCATCGGCGAACGCAGTCGCTGGCACCGTCGATCTCTATTTCGCGCTCGACAATCGTGATCGGGCCTACCGTGTCGGTCAGCGGGTCAGCGTCGCGCTCCCGCTCGCTGGTGGGCGAAGCGAAGGGCTGTCCGTGCCGACCTCCGCGATCCTGCGTGACATCTATGGCGGCGAATGGGTCTATGCCAAGACAGAGGCCGACACCTATGTCCGCCAGCGGATCGAGGTTGCTGCAACCGAAGGTGGCCGCGCGATTCTGTCGCGGGGCCTTCGTCCCGGAACGCTGGTGGTCACAGCGGGTGCTGCCGAACTGTTCGGCACCGAGTTCGGGGTCGCACACTGATGCTGGCCTGGCTGGTTCGCTCGGCGCTCAAGCAGCGCGTGCTGGTGATCGCAATGGCGGCGCTCTTGGTGGTGCTTGGCCTGCGCGCGTCTGCCGATGTGCCGCTTGATGTCTTCCCCGAGTTCGCTCCGCCCATTGTCGAGATCCAGACCGAAGCACCGGGCCTGTCGACCGAGGAAGTCGAGAGCCTGATCACGGTGCCGATCGAGACTGCGGTCAATGGCGTGCCCGATCTGGCAACTCTGCGCTCGAAATCGGTGCTGGGCCTCTCCTCGGTGACGATCCTGTTCGAGCGCGGCACCGATGTGATCCGCGCCCGCCAGCTGGTGCAGGAGCGTGTGGCGCAAGTGCAGGCGCGGCTGCCTGCCGCTGCCCGCCCGCCTGTGATGCTGCCGCCGCTGTCGTCCACGAGCCGGGCGATGAAGATCGGCATCTCGTCCAAGAAGCTCGACCAGATGCAGCTGTCCGAGCTGGTTCGTTGGACGATCCGGCCCAAGCTGATGTCAGTGCCGGGCGTCGCGAATGTCGCCGTCTGGGGCTACCGTGACCGGCAGTTGCAGGTGCTGGCCGATCCCGACCGGCTGCAAGCCTCGGGCGTAACGCTGGCTGAACTACGCGCGGCTACCGGGGATGCGGTGTTGGTAGGCGGCGGCGGCTTTGTCGATACGCCCAACCAGCGGCTACCCGTTCAGCAGGCGGGCGCGATCCAGTCCGCCGAGGATCTTTCCCGCACGGTCATAAAGATCGCAGGCGATGCGCCGGTGCGGGTGGGGGATGTCGCGCGGGTGACCGATGGCTTTGCAGCCCCCATCGGCAATGCGATCATCGACGACGGCCCGGGCATCATGCTGATCGTCGAGAAGCAGCCCACCGGCAACACGCTCCAGCTGACTCACGACGTCGAGGCGGCGGTCGAAGAGCTGCGGCCCGGCCTCAAGGATGTGAAGATCGACACCACGATCTTCCGCCCGGCAACCTTCATCGAGAAGTCGATCGATAACCTCACCCGCGCGCTGATGATCGGCTGCCTGCTGGTGGCGCTCGTGCTGTTCGCCTTTACCCGCGACTGGCGGCAGGCGACGATCAGCCTTGTCGCGATCCCGCTGTCACTGCTGGCGGCGGGCCTCGTGCTGCTGTGGAGCGGGGCGACGATCAACACGATGGTGATCGCCGGTCTGGTTATCGCGCTTGGCGAGGTGGTCGATGATGCGATCATCGATGTCGAGAACATCGCTCGCCGTCTCCGCCTGAACCGTGAGGCGGGCAATCCGCGCTCGGCCTTTGCCGTGGTGCTCTCAGCCTCGCTCGAAGTGCGCACGGCTGTGGTCTTCGCCTCGCTGATCGTCATGCTGGTGTTCCTGCCGATCTTCTTCCTTGGCGGGGTGGCGGGGACGTTCTTCCGGCCCCTCGCCATCGCCTATGTGCTGGCGATTGCCGCCTCGCTGCTGGTCGCGCTGGTGGTGACGCCTGCGATGTGCCTGATGCTGCTCCCCAATGCGCCGATGAAGGAGCATCGCGACACGCGCTTTGTCGCCTCGCTCAAGCAGCGCTATCTCGGCGTCCTGCCCCGGCTGATCGACCGGCCACGGCTTGCCATGGGCATCGTCGCGGGCGGCCTGCTGCTTTCCGGCGTGGGCTATCTGGGATTCAAGGATCAGTTCCTGCCCGACTTCCGCGAGACCGACTTCCTAATGCATTTCGTCGAGAAGCCGGGTGTGGGCATCGATGCGATGGACCGCATCACCATCCGCGCCTCGAAGGAACTGCGCGCAATCCCCGGCGTGCGCAACTTTGGTGCGCATATCGGGCGTGCCGAGGCGGCCGACGAAGTGGTCGGCCCGAACTTCACCGAGCTATGGATCAGCCTTGATGATGAGGCCGACTACGACGCCAGCGTCGCCCGCATCAAGGAAGTGGTCGAAGGCTATCCCGGCCTTTACCGCGATGTGCTCACCTATCTGCGCGAACGCATCAAGGAGGTGCTCTCGGGCGCGGGCGCGACCGTGGTGGTGCGGATTTACGGCCCCGACCAGGACGAGCTGCGCGCCGCAGCCGAGCGGGTGCGCGGCAAGGTCGCCCGCATCCCCGGTGTGACCGACCTCAAGGTCGAACAACAGGTGCTCGTGCCGCAGATCCAGATCCGCCCGCGTGCGGCTGATCTGGTCACGCTGGGCCTCACACCGGGCGAGGTGCGGCGACAGGCGCAGACTCTCGTGGCGGGCGAGAAGCTGGGCGAAATCTACCGCGACCAGAAGGCTTTCGATGTCGCATTGTGGGGCGAGCCTGAAATCCGCGGTGATCAGCACGCGCTTGCCGATCTGATGATCCAGACCCCGGTCGGCGCGCCCGTCCGCCTGCGCGACGTCGCCGATGTGGTGATCGTGCCCGCGCCCAACGAGATCAAACGCGAGGATGGCCAGCGCCGTCTTGATGTCACGCTCAACATCGCCAGCGATGCCGATCTCGGTGCCGTGGCGCGCGGTGTCGAGGCGGCGGTGGGCGAGGTGCCCTTTGCGACCGGCTACCACCCCGAGATTCTCGGCGAGTATGCCGCGCTCAAGGAATCGCGTTCGCGGCTGTGGACGGTGGGCCTTGCCTGCCTCCTTGGCATCCTGCTGCTCGTCTGGCTGGAGTTCCGTTCCGCACGGATCACGGCGCTGGTGGGCCTCAGCCTGCCCTTTGCGCTGGTCGGCGGGGTCATCGGGGTCGCGCTCACTGGCGGGGTTCTGTCGCTGGGATCGCTGGTCGGCTTCGTCACCGTGATCGGGATTTCGGCGCGCAACGGGATCATGCTGCTCTCGCATTATGACCACCTGCGCCGGTTCGAGGGCGAGGCGTTCGGCCCGGCCCTGATCCTTCGCGGCGCACAGGAGCGTCTGGTGCCGATCCTGATGACCGCGCTGTGCGCAGGGCTTGCGCTGGTGCCGCTGGTGATCGCGGGTGACAAGCCAGGCCACGAGATCGAGCATCCCATGGCGATCGTCATCCTCGGCGGCTTGATCTCGTCGACTGCGCTCAACCTGTTCCTGATGCCCGCGCTCTATGCCCGCTTCGGCAAGGAACGCCCGGAGCCCGAGCCCGAGCTGGCGGAGGCGGTGGCATGAAGCGCTTTCTCCCACTCGCGGCGCTGATGGTGACCGCGTGTGCAACCATGCCCCCACCTGCGGCTACCAACGTCGATCCCGCGCTCGCTGCCGGGCCGTTCGCGAGCCTCCCAGTTGCCTCGATCGAGCCGGTGCCCGACAATTGGTGGCGGCTCTACGATGATCCTGTGCTTGACCGCTTGGTTGAAGCCAGCCTTGCGGCCAATGCCGATCTCAGGGTGGCCTATGCCAATCTCGATGGCGCACGTGCGGCGCTGCGTCAGGCGCAAGCCGCCCGGCTGCCTCAGACCACGATCGAGAGCAGTCTCGGTATCGACAATCCCGCCAATCAGCCGAGCGCATCGGGTAATGTGCTGACCACCGACTATGATCTGGCGGTGACCGCAAGCTGGGATGCGGACCTGTTCGGACGTCTCCGTTCGGGTGCTCTGGCCGCACGTGCCGATGCGGAAGCACAGGCCGCTGCGCTCGATGGGGTAAAGGTCGCGGTCGTCGCCGATACGGTTCTGGCCTATGTCGATCTGTGCGGCGCAACCCGCAGCCTTGCCGTCGTGCAAGAACAGGTCGTGCTTCAGGACCGCGCGCTGACCATCACCCGAAGCCAGCTGGCAGCAGGCGAGGTCTCCCCGCTGGAAGTGTCGCAGGCCGCCAACCTTGTCGCCGCGACCAAGGCGACCATCGCACCGCTGGAAGCAGCGCAGGCCAATGCGCGCTATCGCCTCGCCACGCTCGCAGGACGCCCGGCAAGCGAAGCCCGCACCAATCCCGTCGTTTGCGCAGCGCCGCCGAAACTGCGCACTGCGGCTCCCGTCGGCGATGGCACGTCTTTGCTACTGCGCCGCCCTGACATCCGCGAGGCCGAACGCCGCCTTGCTGCCGCCACTGCGCGGATCGGCGTGGCGCGTGCAGATCTCTACCCCCGCATCAACCTTGGCGGGGCGCTGGGCCTGTTGAGCGGGGGGCTGGTTGCAACGGGTTCGCCTCTGGTGAGTTGGGCGTTTCCCAATCAGGCCCCGGCCCGCGCGCGGATCGAACAGGCAGAGGCTACCGAGCGGGCAGCGCTGGCCGGATGGGATGTCGCCGTCCTCCGTGCGCTGCGCGAAGTCGAGTCCGCGCTTGCGGCCTATGATGGCGAAGTGCGCCGCAACCGGGCGCTCACCGAGGCCCGCGACGAAGGACGCCTCTACGCCCGCCGCGCCGAGGCTCGCGTCCGGCTTGGGGATGCGGCACCGCTGCTACGGATCGATGCCGACCGCACGCTTGCACAGGCCGAACTGTCGCTCGCACAGTCCGAACTCGCCGTTGCGCAGGCGCAGGTAGCGCTTTTTCGCGCGCTTGGCGGTGGCTGGCGCAGCGGCGGTGAGCCGCTAGAATGACCGCATGAGAATCCTGATCGTCGAGGACGATGCCGATACCAACCAGTTCATCGCCCGCGGCCTGGCCGAGCTGGGCCATCAGGTGGTGACCAGCAGCGACGGGCGCGACGGGCTGTTCCACGCGACCGATGGCGGCTTTGATGCGATGGTGGTCGACCGGATGCTGCCGGGGCTAGATGGCCTCGCTTTGGTCAAGGCCCTCCGCGCTGCCGGAAACATGACCCCGGTGCTGATGCTCACCGCCGTCAGCGGGATTGCCGACCGGGTCGAAGGGCTCGAAAGCGGCGCGGATGATTATCTGGTGAAGCCCTTTGCCTTTACCGAGCTGGCGGCCCGCCTCCATGCGCTGGGGCGTCGGCCATCAGCGGCAGCGGAGCCTGCGCGGTTGACGGCAGGTGACATCGTGCTCGATCTGCATCGCCGCACTGTCACGCGCGCAGACCGCAAGATTGCGCTCCAGCCCCGCGAGTTCACCCTTCTGGCCGAACTGATGCGCAACCCTGGCCGGATCATGACCCGGACCATGCTGCTCGAACGGGTGTGGGATTTCGACTTCGACCCAAAGACCAACATCGTCGAAACCCATCTCAGCCGTTTGCGCTCCAAGCTCAATGCCGGGTTCGACAGCGACCCGATCGAAACCGTGCGCGGCGCGGGCTATCTCATCAGGGACGGCGGATGAAGCGCTGGTGGCGTGGCACGTTCGGCTTGGTGGCAGCGGTCGCTCTCGGCTTTGCGCTCGCAACGCTGGTGATCGGTGCGGTCGCGTTCGAAACCACCCACGAGGCGCTCGAATTGCAACTCGATCACCGCATCGCCATCGAGACGCAGGCGCTGATCGACGAAGGGCAGGACGGGCATGAGGGCGTGGCTGCCGCCATTCGTCGGCGCGAGGCGGCAAGCAGCACGGCAAGCCTCGGCTATCGGCTCGTCGATGCCCAAAACAGACCCGTAGCCGGATCGCTCGATGCAATTGTCCCGCCAAAGCCCGGCTATGTCGAACTGCTGCCTTACAAGGCGAACGGCGAGGAGCGGATCGCGCAGTCGCTGACCACAGCCCTGCCGGGCGGCTATCGGCTGCTTGTTGGAGCGGATCGCGCCGCCATCGATGAAATGGACAACCGCTTTATCGTGCTGTTCCTGGGCGCCTTCGGAGCAATGCTGTTGCTCGGCATCGGTGCCGCCTGGCTGGTCGGCATCGTCACACGCCGCCGCCTTGCCCGCATTGATCACACGGCTGCTGCGATTATCGCTGGCGATCTCTCGCGGCGCGTGCCCCTGACCGGAAGCGGCGACGAGTTTGACGGTGTAGCCACGACGCTCAACCGGATGCTCGACCGCATCGCCGGACTGATGGAGAACCTGCGCCAGGTATCCAGCGATGTCGCCCACGACCTGCGCACGCCGCTCACGCGCCTGCAAAACCGGCTCGACGAGGCCTTGCGCGAGCGCAACCCCGAGCTGCAACGCGAGGCGATCGAAGCGGCGGCAAGCGAAGCCGGTGAGCTGCTGGAGGTCTTTTCGGCCCTGCTGCGGATTGCAGAAGTCGAAGGCATGGCCGCCCGCGCACACTTCCAGACGGTCGACCTCAGTGCCGTCGTGTCCGACGTGGCGGAGGCGTTTCGGCCCTCAATGGAGAGCAGCGGCCACCAGCTTGTAACCAGCATTGCGCCGGGCCTCTCCATACCCGGCGATCGCAGACTGCTGCAACAGATGCTCACGAACTTGCTCGACAACGCCGCGCAGCACACGCCGCAGGGAACGACCGTTCACATCGCCCTCAATACCACCCATCACGGCATCAGGCTCGCCGTCTCTGATAATGGTCCGGGCGTGACCGAGAATGAGGCACCCGAACTCTTCAACCGCTTCGCGCGGGTCGATCGCAGCCGATCAACGCCGGGTCACGGTCTGGGGCTGGCCATGGTTGCGGCAATCGTTGCGGCGCATTCTGGCAGAGCCGCCATTGCTCCTCGGCCGGGCTTTGGTGTGCACATCGAGTTATGATCTTAGTCGGCAGGGTCACTACTTGCTGCCGTTCGCCTTTCCACCCACACCCGGTCATCCCGCCTGCCTCGCTGCAACGCGAGAACCGGACATTAGCGGCGAAAGGTCAAGGGGCTGGACGGTATGGCGGAGGCCAAATTGCGCAAGCCTCTGCCTACCAGTGCTATATCCTAGCCTGAAATCCCCCCGTTGCTCTGTCCGGCAAGCGCTGCAAATGCAGCGTCGACGATCGCCTTGTCTTGATCACACGCCTTCTGAAACTCGGGTGCCTTGGCAGGAAACAACTTTTCCAGTTCGAGATAGCGATCTTGTAGACGCTGCTCCGCAGCGTCGAGCGCTTTGCCGGTATCGAGAGCCTTTTGACGCAACTGGAACATCCTGAAGACCCATTCCGGCGCGCCGCGTAATTCGACGATTTTCGGCTCTCCTTCCGGTAGAGACGAGGGGAATATCTCCAGCCTGCTGTCCGCCACACGGGCATGGTGGTCACTTTTGATCACCGTATCCAGCAGTGCAACTGACTGATAAAGGGCGTTGTTACGCTGCTTGAAATCATCCCTCTCACTTTGCAGCTTTGCCTTCTCGGCTTCCAGCTCCGTCTTTTCCTTGCGAAGCCGTTCGGCATCCATTTTCAACGTCCTCCGCTCTGCTTCGAGGGCAGCCTTGTCAGCTTCTATGGCTTTCAAAGCGGCCTGTTCGGAGGACAATTCCGATTTGATGCGCTCGAGATCGGCTACTTTCTCCGTGGCTGCAGTCACCGCCGCATCACGCCTAGCTTCGGCTGCCTCAGCGTTTTCCAACGCGAGGCTTTCTTTCTGGGTCGCTTCGCTAACGCGGATCCGAACACGTTCGAGGTCATCGTTTGCTGCCGAAAGATCAAGTTGCGTCTGGGCAAGGTTAGCCGATGCCGCTTTTGCAAGCGCCTCGGCTGCATTAGCCTTGCGCTCCCGCTCCGCTGCCGCTGCTGCGGCGGCCTTATAGGCATTCTCCTTCTCGACGGCGACGGCGATCCGGTGGTCTGCCGTAGAAGTTTTATTGATCGCGATCTGCTCCGCCGACTTTGCATTGGTGACGCGTTGCACCAACGCCTGACGCATACGTTGTACGCGTTTGGCAATCGCGTTCCGCTGCTCACGGATGCGAATGGCGTGCCGCATCGCAATGGCTAGCCAGCCAGGTAGCGGTGCGGCCATGGCTGGGCGCTCCTCTTCGGACAGCAGAGCGTCAGCGATCTTGGGCTTTCCAACAGCGGCGTCCCATCCAGCATCCAGTTTACCGGTCAGGACACGTCCAAATACCTTGATCTGAGCGATGCTAGTTTGAACGTCACGTTCGCGAGCCGTGATCGACGCCTCTTTCTGGTCCAGCTGGGCCGCGCGGGTGAGGGCGGCCTGATTTTCGCCATTGAGGCGTTCTTTTTCGGCCTCCTGCTGCGCAGCTATCCCGGCCAGTTCCTGCTCGCGACTTTCGATCTGCGCCGCCCGCTGCGCGGCTTCTGCGTCTCGCGTCGCTGCGGCAACCTCTCGCTTCTCGAGTTTTGCTTTCCTGTTTTCTAGGCCAATAACTGAAGACTCATGCACGATTTGGCGCCGGGCTAGGTCTGCCTCCCTCTTCTTGAAGGCCTCTTCGCGGACGCGGAATTCCTCGGTCTGGGCAAAGTGCTCGAGCTGGGCATTGTGGAATTCCTGCTTCGCGGCTTCGAGCTTGCCGAAGCCTTCCGCAAGCTGCTGGTTGTAGAATTCGAGCGCTTGGCGTTCTTCGGCTAATCGGGCCGCTTCTGCATCAAGCTCCCGCTGCCGCCGAAACAGCTCCCGCTCTTCCTTCTGCAGCTTGAGCTTGTATACCTTCAGCGTGGTGTGCCGGATTTCAAGGCCGCGCGTATCTTGACCGCGTTCGAGGCCAAGATGGGCGACATAGCCATGATATTCGGTCTGTAGGTCGGCCAACCTGTCGCGATGCCCGCCGAACATTTCGTGGAAGGACAGACGCCAGACCTTCGGTGCCTGGGCCTCTTCCTTCGCGCGGCGGGCAATGCCTTCTGGCGTGCTGGGCTTTCGTCCCTTTGTTTTCATGATGGCGGAGTAGAGCGGCAACCCCACGAACTGCACATGCGGCGTGCTTTCATCAAGGTGGGGCGTGAACGAGATCAGGCCATCACCGAACTTGTCGTTGGCAAATTTCCACTGAGCCTTGAGCCACTCCGTCTTTTGTTCGGTGGACGCGTTCGCCCACCATTCTGGTGACGCCGTGACCAGAACCTCAACGGCAAGGATTTTCCCTTTTTCCCAGACTGCACCCTTCTTCTGCAGCACCCTTTGTGCCCGCTCGCACATGGTCCCGGGCAGATCTATCCAGTCGATAGGGGTTGGCGCGCCATCAACCGTGCCGGCGGGAATCTTGCGGGTGTTGTGCCCGTCAACGGCTTTCAGCACCTTGTAGTTATGGATCTTGCTGATCCGCATAATGGCATGGTGGGGACGATCAGCCATGTCTGACGCCTCCTATGCAATGTATGTGCCCGGCACGCTCATCGAGGTGCAGTGCGGACGTTACACCTCGGGAGCCGAGCAGGGCCTCCACATAACTGCGCGACGCTTCGTGCCATCCCTGCTTCTGTTCGGCGGACGCGTACGCCAACAATTGCATCGTGGCGCCAAGGTCGGGATCTGCTACACATGAAATGCAGGCATGGGGCGGGCGGGTTGCGATAGCATGGTGCACCTCCGGATTGGCGATGGGTGCAATGCTGTTGATGTGCGAGATGTTGGAAGTCGAAGGCTGGATCATGGCGAACGTGTTCTCCGGACAGGTTTGGCTAAGATATTGATTTAACGTAACACTCACTCCGGGGTAATTCTGCGAATTACCCCCCGCTCGTCGCCATGACGGTGCATGGCGAAGGGGTGCCCCTCCTGCCTTTCGGCCCGGGGCAGCGGCGGCCAAATGGCCGCCGCAGGTCGGATCGAACTCAGGCTGTGCCATTCGCCGATCCTCCGGTAGTGTCGCTCTCGCCCTTCGCGGGCTGTGTCGGTTCGAACGGCAAGGCACCCTGCTGGGCGCCGCCGTTCGACCGAGAGAGCGACGTGTTGGTGTTTTCGGTGGAGCTGCGAACGGTCGGCACAGGTGCCGAGCGGCTCGCCTCCAGCTCGCCGCCGGTCTCCGGCGGCTTCGGACTGTCGTCCTCATCGGCGGAGCCCATAAATCGGGGCACGGCTATCTCTGCGGCAGCCCGTGCCAGCGCATCGATCTCGTCCTCCGAACGCGTCCGGTCCGCGGCGGGCGGGGCCGCCGTGGTTGACGCTTTCGGGCCCTCGTCGGTCGGTGTCGGGTGCGGCACCGTGGACGAGGGCGGCTGAGCCTTGCCAGCATCGAACTGAGCCGCCGAACGCGTTTGGTCCGCAGCAGCTGGTGCTGTTGCGGTAAACGCGCTCGCCATCTCGTCTGTCGGCGACGGTGCCGTCGCCGTGGACGAGATCTGTTGATCGCAAGCCGGTGGCTGATTGCTCAGCCGGGCTTGCTTGGACAATTCAACGGGCAGTTCGGCGTCGGTCGATTGTGCTTGCGAAGTATCCTCGATGTCGTCTGCGCGATCATCGGCGCTGACATCTTCGATCTCGTCGGCCACTGCCCCGAGTGACGTGAGCTGACGCAGCGCCTGGTCGACCATCGCTTCGACGATCGCGGTGTTTGCCACAAGCTGCTGCTTCAGCCCAAGCAGGGTGGGCACAATGCCCGACCCTTGCAGTCTCTCGCTTTGCCACCGCTTGATATAATGCAGGTAGGTCTCGAGGCTTCCCTCGCCGCCGGAGACAGCTTTCAGGTCGCGGGTCGAGAGAACCTTCGCGGTTTTGTTGAAGTGGGTATCAAGGTGCATTTTGGCCACTCCATAGGGTGGCGCTTTAGGTGTTGGTTTCATGTTCAATTCTCGCCGCTGCGAGATCGACGTCGACGTGCCGCCCTGTCAGCAGGGCACCAGCAAAGGCCGTCAGCGCCGTTCCCGGCGTTGAAAGGAGCGGGTCCGCATTGGCGCGTCCCGCAGTTCAAGCTGACGCTTGAGACTTACGGCGCAGACCAGCTCTGCGGAGGCCGACTGAGCTGCCGTAAGATCGCCATCGAATTGCAGCGGCTGATGTGCCGCATGATGTGGGCACGGGCGCGTGTCCACTGCGTCAGCGCCGCAATCATCGCCCCTAAGGCAATGGATGCTCCTGCAAACCACCATGCGCTACCGAACATCGCCTGAGCGAACGCAGGATCGCCTTCAGCGACTCTATTCAGTAGGGGTGTGGATACCATTGCTTGACTTCCAATAAAGACGTTCAATGCCTTTATAGGACGTCACCAGAAGTTCACCCAAGGGTTCGATGAAAAATAATTCAGCGACTTTTATTATCGCAATTTCATTCAAGCAACTCAGCTCTGCGCGATGATGTCAAACTTACACCGCGAATGTGTGACCCAATGCATCACTCATGCCGCTGATTTGGTAAAAGCTTCCCTTTTTGAACCTCGGCCAGTGAGGCCGGCTGGAGAAGGGAAAAGTGGCCCTTCGGCCGACCTCGCAATGACGAGGTAAATATATGAATAAATTAATGAATAACAACAGCAGGCATACCGCCGCGGGTGGCGAACAGGAGGTGCGTATCCTTCGCCCCATCGCTCGCCTGGATGAGTGGCCGCGAATAGGCGATCCAGCGAGCCCCGGCCCCATAATCGCTGTGATCGACGTCGAAACAGAGGGCCTTGATCCAGAAACGGATCGAGTGATCGAGATCGCGGCCGCACTCGTGCAAAGCTACGCCGAGGGGCGGATTACCTCAATCGTCGGCAAGGCATACGGCCTGCAGGATCCCGGCCGCCCGTTGACGCCGAAGATTGCGGTGTTGACCGGACTGTCGGACGCAAAGCTCGAGGGACAGGCAATCGACATCGGCAAAGTGACTGCCGTCATCGCCCGGGCTGATGCGATCCTTGCCCATGGCGCCCAGTTCGATGCCGGGTTCGTGCGCCGACTGCTGCCGGGCGTCGCCCACCTCCCGTGGGTATGCAGCCTCAACGACATCGATTGGCGCGGACATGGCTTCGACGGAAGGTCACTCGGTCACTTGCTGATGCAGCAATCGCTCTTCGCCAGAAAGGCACACACTGCCGGCGACGATGTCACCGCGACTATCAATCTGCTCGCCACCGTTTTGCCGAATGGCCGCACGGTGCTCGCGGAGGCGCTGGCCAACGCGCAGGTGACCACCATCCGGATCGATGTCGAGGGAGAAACCTTCGATGCGAAGGCCGATCTCAAGCGCCGAGGCTACCGCTTCGACTGGAGCCGAAAGCTATGGTCGTCCGAGGTCGGCGAACTCGAGGCGGACTACGAGGAAAGCTGGATCACCCGGCATTATCCCCGCCTGCGGGTGAGGCGCACGCTGATTACCTGGCATGAGCGATACTGTTGATCCTGCGTGACGGGGCGGCCTTGCTGGCCGGCTAGTCCTGAGAAACGGGGCGGTGCGCCAAGCACCGCCCCGTCCCTGTTCTGACAAATGAAAATGAGCCTCTTTGAAAAGGGAAAAGGAGGGGCTTGGGCCTGCGCGGCATCAGCGCAGGCCGCCATACAACCAAAAAAGGAATGAAATATGATTGACTTGAACCTCGGCGGGGCCT
>NZ_LSJS01000298.1 GCF_001557325.1 Erythrobacter donghaensis | reverse complement strand
GAGTAGGGGAAGACGTGGGCGTGGACGATGTCCAGTTCGTCGATGATGGCGAGGTTCTCGGCATGGTGCGCCGCGGTCTCGGTCGGGAAGCCGGCGATCAGGTCCGCCCCCACCGCGATCTCCGGGCGCAGCGCCTTCAGCCGCGCCACCAGTTCAACCGCGTCCGCCCTGAGGTGCCGCCGCTTCATGCGCTTGAGGATCAGGTCCGCCCCGTGCTGGAGCGAGAGGTGGAGGTGCGGCATCACCCGCGTCTCGCCCGCGAGGAGGTCGAACAGCAACGGGTCGATCTCGATCCCGTCAACCGATGAAAGGCGCAGGCGGGAAAGGGCGGGGAAGGCCGCGAGGATCGCTGCGACCAGCGCGCCGAGCCGCGGGGAACCGGGCAGATCATGGCCCCAGGAGGTGAGATCGACGCCGGTCAACACCACCTCGCGCGCGCCCGCCGCCAGATGGGCCCCGATCTCGCCGAGCACCCGCGGCACCGTCAGCGACCGGCTCGCGCCCCGCCCTTGCGGAATGACGCAGAAGGTGCAGGCATGATCGCAGCCGTTCTGCACCGCGACGAAGGCGCGGGTGCGGGCCGGGGCGAGGGGTGGCGCTTCGCCCGGCACGTTCCACGCGCGCGGATCGAGCTTGGCGGCGTTGGCGACCAGCGCGTCGACCTCATCCATCGCGCCGATCGCGGCGCGGTCGATCTCCGCCGCACAGCCCGTCACCACCAGCCGCGCTTGCGGGTGATCGCGGCGCGCGCGGCGAATCGCCTGCCGGGTCTGGCGCAGCGCCTCGGCGGTGACCGCGCAGGAATTGACCACGACCAGATCGTCCTCGCCCGCCAGCATCGCGCGCATCCGCTCGCTCTCCGCGATGTTCATGCGGCAGCCCAGACTGATGATCGTGGGCGCGTTCAAGTTGCAGCGCCCGCTGCGTAGTCGTCCCAGGCGAAGGTGCCGCGAAAGCTGGTCGCGGCCGGCCCGCTCATCACGATGGTGCCGGAGGGCTCCCACGCGATCACGAGGTCGCCGCCCGGGAGGGTGACGCGCACGGGGCTGCGCACCAGCCCGCGGCGGATCGCCGCGACCGCAGTGGCGCAGGCGCCGGTGCCGCAGGCGCGGGTGAGGCCGGCGCCGCGCTCCCATACGCGCAGGTGGAGGTGGTCGGGCCCCGCAAGGCTCGCGACATTGACGTTGACACGCTCGGGGAACAGCGGGTCGTGCTCGATGACCGGCCCGAGCCGCTCGAGCTCGACCGCAAGGGCGTCATCGACGAAGAAGACCACGTGCGGATTGCCGACATTGACCGCCATCGGGCCTTCGAGCGTCTCCCACCCGACCGGCATGCGCGCCGTGTCCATCGGGTAGGCCAGCGGAATGGCCTCCCAGTCGAATCGCGCGGCGCCCATGTCGACCCGCGCGCCCGCTTCCAGCGGTTCGAGCGCGATCGGCCCGCCGCCGGTCTCGACCGTCGCAGGCGTTCCGTGGAGCAGGGCCACCGCGCGGCTGCCATTGCCGCAGGCTCCGGCCTCGCTGCCATCGGCATTGAAGAACCGCACGCGGAAGTCTTGCGCCTCGCTCGGCTCGAGCAGGATCAGCTGGTCGCAGCCGATCCCGGTCCGCCGGTCGGCCAGGGCGCGGGCAATCGCCGCGGTCATCGCACCCGGCAGCGCGGCCGTGCGCGCGTCGATCACCACGAAGTCGTTGCCGAGCCCGTGCATCTTGATGAAAGGAATGGTCTCGCTCACTGGGCGAGCATCTATGCACGCAGGGGCCGCGCGTCCAGTCCCCGGGCGGGTTCAGGGGCGGGCGATGCGGTGGAGCGCCTGTGCGTCCTCGCCGGCCTTGCGGGTTGCTGGCACGCCCGCGCCGCCATTGCCCGTGAGCATCCCCGCCGCTCGCAACCGCGTGCGGACAGCCTCGGAGTCCTCGGGCAGGCCGTAGAAATAGCCCTGCGCCTTGAGCCGACCCATCGACTTCAGCGCCTTGAGGATTTCCTCGTCCTCCACGCCCTCGGCCGTCAGCGGCAGATCGAGCCCGCGTCCCAGCGAGACGATCGCCTCGACCAGCCGCGAGCTGCCACCCGGTGCCTTGAGCTCGCTCACGAAGCTGCGGTCGATCTTGATGCGGTCGAAGGGCAGGCTGCGCAGTTGCTCCAAGCTCGAATAGCCGGTGCCGAAATCGTGGAGCGCGATCTGCACGCCCTGGTTGCGCAGGGACATGATCATCGAGCGCACGAGGCCGATATTCTCGTGCAGGCAGCTCTCGGTGATCTCGATCTCGAGCCGCTGCGGCGGGAAGCCGGCGGCGACCAGCTTCTTGAGGATGCGCTGGGCGAACCACGGGTCGCGCAGCTGCACCGGCGAGATGTTGACCGAGAGCGTGAGCCGGTCGTCCCACTCGCGCGCGTCGGCAAGGGCCTGTTCGATCAGGCGTTCCGACATCTCGTTGATGAGGCCGATCTCCTCGGCGATCGGCACAAAGATTTCGGGGCTGATGAGGCCGAGCTGCGGCGAGCGCCAGCGGGCGAGCATCTCGAAGCCGACCAGCGCGCCGGTGTCGAGATCGACCTGCTGTTCGTAGAAGGGCACGAACTCGCCGCGCGCGAGGCCGCGGCGGATGCCGGTTTCGAGCTGGTTGCGAAAGCGCAGCTCGCTTTCCATGCTGGGCTCGAACCAGAAGTAGCGGTTCCGGCCCTGCTTCTTGGCGTGGTAGAGCGCCATGTCCGCGCGGTGCATCAGCGTGGCAGCATCGACCACCGGGCCGATCGTGCCATCGGCGTCGTGATCGGCGGCAAGGCCGATCGACAGGGTCAGGTCGACCGTCAGCTCGGGCATGCGGAAGGGCTGGGCGAGGCTTTCGAACAGGCGGATGACGAGATCGTCGACCCGGTCGGCGTGGCCGGCCGGGAACGGCATGACGAAGGCGAATTCGTCGCCCCCCAGCCGCGCCAGCCGCGCCTCGCGCGGGAGCAGTGCGCGGACCCGCTCGCACAGCATCACCAGCACCGCATCGCCCGCCGTATGCCCGTGCATATCGTTGATCTGCTTGAAATTGTCGAGATCGATCATGCAATAGACGATCGCCTCTCCGCGGATCGCGGCGCGCGCGCGCAGTTCCTCGGTTGCCTCGAACATCGACCGGCGGTTGAGACAGCCGGTGAGCGGATCGGTGGCCGCCAGCAGCCGGGCGCGGGCCTCGGCGCGGCGACGTTCCTCGATCTCGCGGGTGAGTTCGCGGTAGCGCCGCCAGCCGAAGATGACCAAGGCGATGTTGAGCAGCAGGGCATTGACGAGGATGACGTTGGGCGCGTCTCCGTCGCCGGTCAGCACGGCCATCACCTGCGGCATCACCGTGCCCCCGGTGCCGACCAGCAGGATGATCGAGGCCGTGGCAATTCCGAGGGCGATGATGTCGCGTTCGGCCGCTCCGAGCGGATTGTCTGGTTCGTGCTCCGTCAAGACCGTCGCCTCTTGCCTCGCCATGCAGCCGTGGAGCAGGGAGATCCCGTAGCGTGCCCCTTGCCCTCTATCGGCGGTTCATCGCAGATTGCGCTAAACATCGGGTTAATCGGCAGGGCTTGGCGAGCGGCCGCCCGGCGGTCTATCGGGGCGCGTCATTCGCATGGGAGCACGCGCGTAAAATGGCCTACTGGCTGATGAAATCCGAACCCTTCAAATACAGCTGGGACGATCTTGTCGCCGAGGGCGAAGGGACGTGGGACGGGGTGCGCAACTATCTTGCGCGCAACAACCTGATGGCGATGCAGCCGGGGGACGAGGCGTTCTTCTATCACAGCCGCGAGGGTCTCGAGATCGTCGGGATCGCCGAGATCACCGTCACCGGCATCGGCGATCCGACCGACGAGACCGGCAAGTGGGCGGCGGTGAAGCTCAAGGCGAAGGAGAAGTTCCCGCGGGCCGTGACGCTCGCGGCGATCAAGGCCGAGCCGCGGCTGGCAGAGATGCAGCTCATTCGCCTCTCGCGCCTTTCGGTGTGCGCGGTGACGCCGGAGGAATGGGCCGTGATCCGGGAGATGGCGGGAGCCTGAATCCCGGCGCCTGCCGCGCTGCGGCCACCGTTTGCCCCGGATTGGGGAACGAAGCTGCGCCAGGCCCGTAAATCTTGTGAAAAACCACTAAATACATTGGTTTAACACAGGAGGTTATCATGGGTGAATTCAACGACAAGGCCAAGGGCGCCGTCAAGGAAACGATCGGCGAGGCCAAGCAGCGCTCGGCCGACCCTGAGACCCGTGCCGAGGGCCGCAAGCAGGAAGTCGAAGGCAAGGGTGACCGGCTCAAGGGCGAGGTCAAGGGCGTCGTCAACCGCGCCTGATCGACTGCCCGTCTGAAAAGCCGAAGGGCCGCTCCTCTTTTGCGAGGGGCGGCCCTTTCGCGCGTCAGGCGGTGCGATTGGCCCGCGCGCGCAGGCCGGAGATGGTCGCGCCGCTCGCTGCGATGCGCTCGAGATCGGTGAGCGCGTGGATCAGGCGGATGCCGCTGCGCCCCCTGGCCTCGTCGAGCGCGGCGATGAATTCCGCCGTGGTCGTCGCCCGCGCGCTCCACGCCCCGTAAGCTGCGCCCAGCATCGCGAAATCGGGATTGGCGAGCGCGGTTGCCGAGATCCGGCCTGGATATTCGCGCTCCTGGTGCATGCGGATCGTGCCATAGGCGCCGTTGTCGACCACCACCACGATGAGGTTCGCGCCATATTGCGCGGCAGTGGCAAGTTCCTGTCCGTTCATCAGGAAGTCCCCGTCCCCCGCCACGGCAACCACCGTTCGCTCGGGGAAGCGCAGCGCGGCAGCAACCGCGGCGGGGACGCCATATCCCATCGCGCCGCAGGTCGGGGCGAGCTGGCCGGGATAGGCCTGGTAGCGCCAGTAGCGGTGCCACCATCCGGCGAAATTGCCCGCGCCGTTGCAGATGATCGTGTCGGCGGGGAGCATGGCGCGCATCGCACCGACGCAGGCCGCAAGGTCCATCGCCGCGTCCGAAGGTTGCGGGGTGGACCAGGCGAGCCACTCGGCGTGCGCCTCGGCCCCGGCATCGAAGGGGATGATGTCGGAATGATCCCACAGCGCCGCGCATTCGGCGAATTCGTCGACCGCGCAGCACAACGCGAGGTCGGTGCGGTAGACGCGGCCGAGTTCCTCGGGGTCGGGGTGGATGTGGACCAGCGTCTGGCCGGGGTGCTCGAGCGTGGGGACGGTGTAGCCGTCGGTCGTCGCCTCGCCGAGCCTTGCACCGACAGCGATCACGAGGTCGGCATTCCTGACCCGCTCGACCAGCTGGGGGTTCGGCCCGTAGCCGAGGTTGCCGGCATAGACGGGCGATTCGGGCGCAATCGCGTCCTGACGGCGGAAGGCGGTCGCCACCGGCAGTCCGATCCCTTCCGCAAATTGCTGGAAGTAGTGGCGCGCCTTGGCGTTCCACCCCGCGCCGCCGATGATCGCGATGGGGCTCGCCGCATCGGCGATCATGTCGAACAGCGCGCGCATCGCGTCGGGGCAGACCGCCTGCGCCGGGCGCAGCGCCTGCGGGCGCGGGGCGAGGCTCGCGGGCACCTCTTCGACCAGCATGTCTTCGGGCAGGGCCAGCACCACCGGCCCGGGCCGACCGCTGATCGCGGTCGCATGGGCGCGGGCGATGTATTCGGGGATGCGCAGCGGATCATCGATCCGCGCCGCCCACTTGCAGATGGGCGAGAAGAAGGCGGTGAAATCGACCTCCTGGAACCCCTCGCGCCCCTGCGCCCCGCGCGCGACATCGCCGACGAACAGGATCATCGGCTGCGAATCCTGATGGGCCACATGGAGGCCGATCGACGCATTGGTCGCGCCCGGGCCGCGGGTGACGAAGGCGATTCCCGGAGCGCCCGTCATCGCCCCGTCGGCGCAGGCCATGAAGGCGACCCCGCCTTCCTGACGGCAGGTGACGACCGCGATCTCGGGCCGGTCGGGCAGTGCATCGAGGACGCTGAGGAAGCTTTCGCCCGGCACGGTGAAGATCCGCTCGCACCCCTGGGCGGCGAGGCAATCGACCAGCAGGGCGGCTGCGCTGCGGGTGGAATCGGTCATGGCAAAAACTCTCCCGTCGTCTGCGGGCGGCTCTAACGCCGAGAGCGGGGCGGCGCAAACGCGCCCTGTCCCACGCTGCGACACACCTGCCGCAAACCGTTTCCAAAGGTTAAGAAAGTCTTAAAACTGGCACGACCTGCCACCCGGAGACTCGCGAAGATGCGCCGCAGCCTGGTTCTCACCGATGAGACCGCCCGCCACTGGTTCCGCATGAGTCTGCCGCCGCATGTCAAGCGCGACCTGATCCCGATCCCGGCCGAGAGCCTATGGCGGCTGACGATCGACGACGTGCGCGGCGTCGCCAGCACCTATGTCGCGGTGACGCTCGCGGTGTTCGCCTTCATCATCTGAGGAACCCCTAGGCGGCAGCGGCGGCAACCCGCCGCGTTTCCACCCGGTAGAGCTTGCGCGCGAGATGAGCCGAGAGCAGGCACAGCGCGAGGCTCAGCAGCAATTGCTCGGCCAGCGGGATGCCGAGGAAGCCGAGCACGCCGGCGATCGCCGCTCCCGTGGCCATGAAGACCGAGGAGATGAAGTTGTTCGCCGCGACCGAGCGCGAGGCTTCGGACTTTTCCACCCGCGTCGTCAGAAAGGCATAGAGCGGCACCACGAACATGCCGCCCGCCACCGCGATCAGCAGCAGGTTGGCGACCAGCAGCAGCGCGAGCGGCTGGGCGAGGAACTCCGTCACGGTGAACAGCTCGCCCGAAGGCTGCAAGTCCCACATCCGGCAGATCAGGTAGAACCCGATCAGCAGCGCTCCCATCACCAGCACCGAGACCGGCGAGTGGCGCGCGGAAATCTCGCCCTTGAGCAGCGCGTTGATCGCCACCGATCCGATCGCGATGCCGGCCGAAAAGGCCACCAGCATCACCATCGCCACCTGCTTGTCGGCGAGCAGCACGTTCTTGGCGAGCGGGAAGAACTGCACGCCCAGGATCGCCGCGATCGCCCAGAAGAAGCTGATCGCCAGCACCGCGTAGCGCAGCTCGAGATTGCGCATCGAGAAGGCGACCAGCGAGCGCGAGGCGCGGATCGGGTTCCACTCGACCGTCACGTCGCGGCTCTGCGGCGGGGCGGCCGGGACGAAGCGGCACACCGCATAGCCGACCAGCGCTATGGCGATGACCGCGACCGTGCTCTGGCCCACCGTAAGGACGGCGGCGAGGATCATGCCGGTGAGGATCGCCACATAGGTCCCCGCCTCGACCAGCCCGGTGCCCGCGAGCACCTCGTGATCCTCGAGATGCTGGGGCAGGATCGCGTATTTGATCGGGCCGAAAAAGGTCGAATGGACCCCCATCGCGAAGAGCGCGGCGAACATCAGCGGGATCGCCACGGTCTCGACCATCATGCCTTGCGCGGCGAGCAGCAGCCCGGCGGCGCCGCCCGCCATGATGATGATCTCGGCGAACTTGATCCAGCGGATGATGCCGGTCTTGTCGCGCATGTCGGCCAGCTGGCCCGAGGTTGCCGAAAACAGCACGAAGGGCAGCACGAACAGCGCCGTCGCCACCCCGCTCACCAGCGTCTCCATCTCGGGCGAATCATAGAGCTGGTACACGATGAACAGCACCATCGCGTTCTTGTAGAGATTGTCGTTGAGCGCGTTGAGCAGCTGGGTGACGAACAGCGGCGCAAAGCGGCGCTTGCCCATGAGTTGGAGCGATGTGGTCATGCGGGTGTTACGCTGGGGCTTCCCTTCGAGTTACGAGCGACATAGCGCGGGGGCGCGGTTTCACAAGTCCGCAAACCGTGCGGCGGCGGAGGCGGGCCTGCCGGGCGGGTTTATCCGAGCAGGGGTTTTGCGCGGGGCCGCAAGCGGCTAGAGGGGGCGGGGGAAACCTATGTCGAGCCTGCCCAACATCCTCACCTGTAGCCGCATCTTCGCGGTGCCGCTGCTGGCCTTCTTCCTGTGGTGGCCCGAGTGGCGCGCGGGCTATCTTGTTGGTTTCGTGCTCTATTGCGTGATCGCGATCACGGATTTCTTCGACGGCTACCTCGCCCGCGCGCAGGGGACGGTCTCGAAGCTCGGGATCTTCCTCGATCCGATCGCCGACAAGATCATGGTGGCGGCGGTGATTCTGGTGCTGACCGCGCAAGGCTATCTGCGCGGTCCCTATGCGGGCGATATCCACGTGATCGCCGGGCTGGTGATCCTGGTGCGCGAGATCGCGGTCTCGGGCCTGCGCGAGTTTCTGGGCGGGATCCAGGTCTCGGTGCCGGTGTCGCGGCTGGCCAAATGGAAGACCACCTTCCAGCTGGTGTCACTGGGCGCGCTGATCCTCGGCGGGGCCGTGCACGGGCAGCCGTGCCAGTCGGTGGGCGAGGCCTGCGCCAC
Organism: Erythrobacter donghaensis; assembly: GCF_001557325.1. Lineage (GTDB taxonomy): Bacteria > Pseudomonadota > Alphaproteobacteria > Sphingomonadales > Sphingomonadaceae > Erythrobacter > Erythrobacter donghaensis_B. The sequence goes on along the minus strand of NZ_LSJS01000298.1, from coordinate 33,224 downwards.
GATCGCGCAGAGCTGGGTGCACCTTGTCGGCCTCGTTTCGCTGTGGACCGCCGCGGTGCTGACCTGCATCACCGGCTGGGATTACCTCCGCGTCGGCCTCAAGCACATGGATTGAGTCGCAACGTCGCCCGGACGCTTGCACGTTTCGCACTGGAAGCGGGGGGCGGCATCGGGTTACACCTTGGCGCATGGGATCGGAATCGACACGCCGTGACGGCGACTTTGTCGGACAATTGGCGAACCACGCGCGGCGCCTTCAGCGAGAAGCGCGTGATGCCTTGGCGCGCGGCGATTTCACCCGCGCCTCGGCGCTGATCGGGGATGCCGAACTGCTCGCCGAGGATGTGCACGGGATGGTGGGTGACATGGAGCGGCGCGAGCTTGGCGAGCTGGCAATGCTGGCGGCCTATGACGTCCGAGGCGCGGCCGAGCCCGCAGCCTGCCCGGCGCTGGCAGCGCCTTCGCGCCGCATGCGCATCGCCATGGCCGCGACCCTCGCGATGAGCTTCGTTCTGGTGGAGTGCTGAGCGGGTTCAACCCGCCCGCAATTCCTCGGCCAGCAGCAGGAAATCGGCCTCGCGCGGACTGTTCTTGCGCCATGCCAGCACGATCTCGCGCTTGGCGGTGGGGCTGTCGACCGGGCGCGCGACCACCTGCGTGCCGGCGAGGATGCCCGCCTTCAGCGCCATCTCGGGAAGCATGGTGAGGCCGAGGTCGTTGTCGACCAGCTGCACCAGCGTGTGCAGGCTCGTGCCGATCATCGCCGCACTGGCGCGCAGCTCCGAGCGGCTACAGGCAGCCAGCGCATGGTCGCGCAGGCAGTGGCCGTCCTCGAGCAGCAGCAGCCGCCCCTGATCGATCATCGCGGGCTTGATGGTCGCGGGCGGATCGCGCGGGTCATCCTTGGGAAAGGCGACGAACAGCCGGTCGTCGGCAATATGCGCGATCGCCGCGTCGCCGGTGTCGAAGGGCAGGGCGAGCAGCACGCAATCGACCCGCCCGTGGCTCAGCGATTCGAGCGCGTCGTGGCTGGTCTCCTCGCGCAGCATCAGCTTGAGCTCGGGCCGCTCGCGCTTCAGGCGCGGGAGCATGCGCGGGAGCAGGAAGGGCGCGATGGTCGGGATGACGCTCATGCGCAACTCGCCCACCAGCGGCTTGCCTGCGGCCTGCACCAGATCAGCGAGCTCCTCCGCCTCGCGCAGCAGCCGGTTGGCCTTGGCCACCACCTGCTCGCCGAGCGCGGTAAAGCGCACCACCCGGCGCGAGCGTTCGACCAGTGTCACCCCAAGCAGCGATTCGAGCTCGCGGATCCCGGCCGAGAGCGTCGACTGCGACACGAAGCTGGCATCGGCCGCCTTGCCGAAATGCCCGTGCTCGTGGAGCGCCACGAGATATTGCAACTGCTTGATAGTGGGGAGGTAAGTGGACACGGCCCGCGCGCTATTCCGCCGCCAGCGGATCGGCTTCGGGCGCCGGCTCGGGCACCACCACATCATCGATATGGGTCATCTTGAGCCGCCCTTTCTCGACCGCGAAGGCGAGCTTGCCCTCGACGAGGTCAAGGGCGTCCTTGCCGAACACCTCGTAGCGCCAGCCTTCGAGCACCGGCAGCTTGCGCACGCCCGCCGCCAGCGCCTCCATCTCGTCGGCGCGGGTGAGCAGGCGCGGGGCGACGTCGATCTCGCGGGCGCGGATCTTGAGCAGGAGCTTCAAGAGATCGGCAACAAGCGCGCCCTCCTTGCCGAGCGGTGCGCCCTGCTTGATCTTCTCGGGCATCTCGGATTTGGGCAGGGGCTCGGCCTCGGCCAGCACCTTCATCAGGCGCTTGCCGATGTCGTTGTCCTTCCACGCCGGGGAGAGCCCGCGCACCTTGGCGAGGTCGCTCTGCGTCTTGGGCGGGTGGCTGGCGATGTCGGCCAGCGTCTCGTCGCGCATGATCCGGCCGCGCGGGATGTTCTTGTGCTGCGCTTCGCTCTCGCGCCAGGCCGCGAGCGCCTTCATCCGCCCGAGCACCTGCGGATTGCGCCCCGGCTGGCGGATGCGCTTCCAGGCGACGCCGGGATCGGTGAGGTAGTTCGACGGATCGGCGAGCTTCTCCATCTCCGCATCGAGCCACAGGCCGCGCCCGGTCTTGACCAGCTTCTTCAGGATCTTGGGGAAGATTCCTGCAAGATGCGTGACGTCGCCGATGGCATATTCGATCTGCCGGTCGGTGAGCGGGCGGCGGCTCCAGTCGGTGAAGCGCGCGCCCTTGTCGATGGTGAGGCCCACCCAGGTCTCGACGAGGTTGGCATAGCCGATCTGTTCGGACTGGCTGATCGCCATCATCGCGATCTGGGTGTCGAAGATGGGGTGCGGGGTCTTGCCGGTGAGGTTGACGATGATCTCGACATCCTGCCCCCCGGCGTGGAAGACCTTGAGCACGTCCTCGTTCTCGGTGAGCAGGTCGAGCAGGGGCGCAAGGTCGATCCCGTCGGCCATCGGATCGATCGCGGCGGCTTCTTCGCTGTTGGCGATCTGCACAAGGCACAGCTCGGGCCAATAGGTGTTCTCGCGCATGAATTCGGTGTCGACCGCGACGAAATCGGACTTCGCAAGGCGTTCGCAGAGGTCGGAGAGGGCCTCGGTGGTGGTGATCAGCGGATGGATTTTCATGTTCTTCTTGCTTCAAAACGGGCGGAGTGCCGCCCTCGGGATCGATCCCACTATGTCCGACCCCCTTGCCATGCGTGGCTTGACAAAGTGGCGGGCTTGCCCTGTTAGCGCGCCGACGGCGGAGCCCGGGCTCCGAACGCGCCTGCGCGCCCTAGCGTCATAGCCGCCAACAGGACAAGAGTTTAGATGCACCCCTACCGCACGCATACTTGCGCACAGCTTTCTTCGGATCACGTGGGCGAGACTGTCCGCCTGTCGGGCTGGGTTCATCGCAAGCGCGACCACGGGGGTGTGCTGTTCGTCGACCTGCGCGATCATTACGGGATCACCCAGATCGTCGCCGACAGCGACAGTGCGGCACTGCCGGTGCTCGAAAGCCTGCGCGTCGAGAGCGTCGTCACCATCGAGGGCGAGGTCAAGGCGCGCGTGGCCGAGACGGTCAACGCCAACCTCGCGACCGGCGCGATCGAGGTGTTCGCCCAAGGCGTGACGGTGCAGAGCGCGGCGGAAGAACTGCCGATGCCGGTCGCCGACGAGCAGCCTTACCCCGAGGACATCCGCCTCAAGTACCGCTTCCTCGATCTGCGCCGCGAGACCCTGCATAAGAACATCATGACCCGCGTGGCGGTGATCGCCGACATGCGCGCGCGGATGAACGCAGCCGGTTTCAACGAGTTCTCGACCCCCATTCTCACCGCGTCTTCGCCCGAAGGCGCGCGCGACTTCCTCGTGCCGAGCCGCATCCACGCGGGCAAGTTCTACGCGCTCCCGCAGGCGCCGCAGCAGTACAAGCAGCTGCTGATGGTGGCGGGCTTCGACCGCTATTTCCAGATCGCCCCCTGCTTCCGCGACGAGGACCCCCGCGCCGACCGTCTGCCGGGCGAGTTCTACCAGCTCGACCTCGAGATGAGTTTTGTGACTCAGGAAGAGGTGTGGGAGACGATGGAGCCCGTCATCCAGGGCACTTTTGCGGCGTTTGCGGGCGACAAGCAGGTGACCCCGGCGGGCGAGTTCCCGCGCATCCCCTATGACGAGGCGATGCTGAAGTATGGCAGCGACAAGCCCGATCTGCGCAACCCGCTGATTATCTCGGACGTCTCCTCGCACTTCACCCAGTCGGGCTTCGGTCTGTTCGAGAAGATCGTTGGTTCGGGCGGCGTCGTGCGCGTCATCCCCGCGCCCGCGACCCACGAGAAGAGCCGCAAGTTCTTCGACGACATGAACGACTGGGCGCGCAAGGAAGGCTATGCGGGCCTCGGCTACGTGACCCGCAAGGGTGGCGAGTTCGGCGGCCCGATCGCCAAGAACCACGGGCCTGACCGGATGGCGGAACTCTACGCCGAACTCGGCCTCGGCGAGAACGACGGGTTGTTCTTCGCCGCCGGCAAGGCAGCTGACGCGGCCAAACTCGCCGGCGCCGCGCGCATCCGCGTGGGCGAGGAACTCGGCCTCGTCGACGAAAGCCGCTTCGCGCTGTGCTGGATCGTCGACTTCCCCTTCTACGAGTGGAACGAGGACGAGAAGAAGGTCGACTTCTCCCACAACCCCTTCTCGATGCCGCAGGGCGGGATCGAGGCGCTGACGGGGCAGGACCCGCTGACCATCAAGGCCTTCCAGTACGACCTCGTTTGCAACGGCTACGAGATCGCCTCGGGCTCGATCCGCAACCACAAGCCCGAAACCATGGTCAAGGCCTTCGAGATCGTCGGGCTCTCGCAGGGCGATGTCGAGGAGCGCTTCGGCGGCATGTACCGCGCCTTCCAGTACGGCGCCCCGCCGCACGGGGGGATGGCCGCGGGGGTCGACCGGATCATTATGCTGCTGTGCGGCGCCAAGAACCTGCGCGAGATCTCGCTCTTCCCGATGAACCAGCGCGCCGAGGACCTGCTGATGGGCGCGCCGAGCCCGGCCGAGCCCCGGGCGCTGCGCGAGCTGCACCTGCGGGTGGTCGAGCCGCAGGCCAAGCCGACGGCTGGCTGAGGGGAGGGGGCCTAACCGCCCTCCAGCCCGGCGAGGAAGGCGGCGACGTTGCGGCCCAGCGCCGCGACATCGTAGCCGCCCTCCATCACCGTGACGGTCGGCAGGGCCAGCGATGCGATCCCGGCGCCGATGCGGTGCATGTCATCGGTCGTGAGCCTGAAGTGCGAGATCGGATCGGTCGCGAAGGTATCTGCGCCGTAGCTGACGATCAGCGTGCGCGGAGCGAAGGCGGCGACCGCCGCCAGCGCCGTGCCGAGCGCGCGCTCATACCCCGCCCAGATCGTCCCGCGCGCCAGCGGCAGGTTCAGCGTCGCGCCTTTGCCTGCTCCCGCTCCGCGTTCGTCGGCGTGGCCCCAGTAATAGGGGTAGTCCATCACGGGATCGGCGTGGATCGAAACGAACAGCACCTCCGCGTCCTCGTAGAAGATATCCTGCGTGCCGTTGCCGTGGTGGTAGTCGACATCGAGCACCGCCACCGGCCCCATGCCCCGATACGCCGCCGCCCGCGCGGCGATCGCGGCGTTGTTGAGGTAGCAATAGCCGCCGTAATAATCCGCCCCAGCATGGTGCCCGGGCGGGCGGCACAGCGCGAAGGCCTGCCGCACCTCGCCCGCCGCGACCGCTTCGAACGCGCCCAGTGCCGCCTGCGCGCCCCAATAGGCCGCCTCCCACGACCCCGCCGTGATCGGCGTGCCTGCATCGAAGCCGTATCGGCCGAGCTTGGCGTCGATCCGGTCGAGGGTGAGGGGCCGCCGCCCGCGCACCGGGAAGGCATAGCCGATGGCATCGCCTTCGCGCCCGGCGGCCAGCCACTGCGCGTGCGCGCACTCGAGGAACGCGACGTAATCGGGATCGTGCACGGCAAGGATCGCAGCAAGGCCGTGATCGGCCGGCGCGCGCGCCTCGCCGGGCAGGGCGGCGAGCATCGATGCGAAGCGCGCGGGCGTTTCGGCATGGTTCATCCACCCGCCATTCATCAGTTCGCGGGCCGGATCATGCGCCGTCTGGCGCGGGGAGGCGAAGGTCAGCATCGGGCCTGCTTGGCATGGGCTGGCCCGGCGTGGCAAGATGCGCGGCACGGCGACGAATGTTGGTTGTTTGCAGCGGTGAAGGCTGCGACATCGGCGGTCGAGCAGGGGAGGCAAGGGGGCGGCAATGCGATTCTGGGTGATGATCGGAACGGGTCTGGCAGGGCTGGGCTGCGCGGGCGGGGTGCAGGCCGAGACCCTGCCGGTCGAGGGCATCTATGCCGCGGGCACCGACGCGCCCTCGCGCGCCCGCTCGATCGCCATCTCGGGCTTTGCCGGACGCGGCGGCGAGCGGCTCGCCTTCGCCATCGACAGCGCGCTGCGCGGGGCGGTGATCGAGGGGCGTCCGTGGTTCGAGCTGACCTTCTCGGAGCCCCCGCGCGGCACCACCTACACCTATGACCGCGACGCGGACCCGGCCGCCTATCGCGGCGACGCGGACGCGGTCATGCGCGGCATCGCCGAGCTCTCGTGGCGCGACCGCGACGACGGCACCAAGCAGGTCGAGGAATGCGCCGCCCGGGACGAACGCGACAAGTGCATCGAGAAAAAGAAGGTCGACATCCCCTGCCGCGCCCGCGAGGTGACCTTGCGGCCTGAGGTGCGGCTGGTCTCGCGCGAGGGCGAGCTGCTCTACGGCAAGGGCGACCAGCTCGTCACCAGCCGCCGCTTCTGCAAGGACGAGGAGGGCAGCCCCCCGGTCGATTCGATGGCCGAGGAGCTCGCCCGCCAGTTCGCCGAGGCGGTGCGCATCGATCTCGCGCCGATCCAGCGCTATGACACGATCCGGGTGCTCGAAAGCCGCGAGGGGATGTCGAAGCCCGACCAGACCGCCTTCCGCGCCGCGCTCAAGCTCACCAAGAACGACGTTGCCGGGGCCTGCCGCGCCTTCGAGGCCTTGCAGCCGAACAACCCGCAAAGCGTCACCATCCTCTTCAACATCGGCCTGTGCCGGGAGGGGGAGGGCGATCTCGAGGCGGCGGAGCGCCTGTATCAGGATGCCCTTGCGATCAGCCCGCGCAAGCTCGAGCCGCAGGAGGGCCTTGCCCGGATCGCCTCGCGCCGCCGTGCCGAGCGGCAGCTTTCCATTCGTTACGGCGACGAGCCACGCTGAACGTCATGCCCACTTGCGCATCGCGCAGCCCTTCATTAGGGCGGGGGCGACTTATCTAACCCCAGTTTCAAGAGGGAATACCATGAGCGATACTGCCGACCGGGTGGCAAAGATTGTCGTCGAGCATCTCGGCGTCGAGGCGGACAAGGTCACCCAGGATGCGAGCTTCATCGACGATCTCGGCGCGGACAGCCTCGATATCGTCGAGCTGGTGATGGCCTTCGAAGAGGAATTCGGCGTCGAAATCCCCGACGATGCGGCCGAGAAGATCACCACGGTCGGCGACGCCACCAAGTACATCGAAGAACACAAGGGCTAAGGTCCAAGCCGCCCCGGTGTCCGCGCCTGCCTGCCGTCCCTCGGGGGAAAAGGCGGGTCGATTTTCCGGCAATCCCTTTGCCGAGGCACGGATCAGGGCCTAAACAGGCTCAGCCCTTCGGGGGTTGGGCCTGTTGCTATTTCGGAGCCCCGCGCCATCTGGTGTGCCGGCCCCTGTTTACGATCCGGCCTCCTGTCGCAGGCAGCCGGCTCTCTTGCGGAGAATGCGAATGCGCCGTGTGGTTGTTACCGGCCTTGGTCTTGTCACCCCTCTTGGTGGCGACGTCGAGACCTCCTGGGCGAACCTCATTGCCGGTGAAAGCGGGGCGGGGCAGATCACCCGCTTCGACACCTCGAACCAGAAATGCACCATCGCCTGCGAGGTCAAGCCCAAGGATCACCCCTGGGGCTTCGATCCCGACAAGCGTGTCGATCACAAGGTGCAGCGCCAGGTCGATCCCTTCATCGTCTACGGCATCGATGCCGCAGGGCAGGCGCTGGAAGATGCCGGCCTCACCGACATGACCCAGGCCGAAAAGGAGCGCACCGGCTGCTCGATCGGTTCAGGGATAGGCGGCCTGCCGGGGATCGAGATCGAGAGCGTCAACCTCCACGAACGCGGGCCCGGGCGCGTCAGCCCGCACTTCGTCCACGGACGCCTCATCAACCTCATCACCGGCCAGGTGCAGATCAAGTACGGCTTCATGGGGCCCAACCACGCGGTTGTCACCGCCTGCTCGACCGGCGCGCACTCGATCGGCGATGCGGCGCGGATGATCATGGCCGACGATGCCGACATCATGCTGGCGGGCGGCTCGGAAAGCACCGTCAACCCGCTCGGCATCGCCGGCTTCGCCCAGGCGCGCGCGCTCAACATGAGCATGAACGACCGGCCCAAGGAAGCCAGCCGCCCCTATGACCGGAACCGTGACGGCTTCGTCATGGGCGAGGGCGCGGGCGTGCTCGTGCTCGAGGAATACGAGCGGGCCAAGGCGCGCGGGGCCAAGATCTATGCCGAAGTGACCGGCTATGGCCTGTCGGGCGATGCCTACCACGTCACCGCCCCGCACCCCGAGGGCCGCGGCGCGGAACTGGCGATGCGCATGGCGCTCAGGAAGGCCGGCCTCGGCCCGGGCGACATCGACTACATCAACGCCCACGGCACCTCGACCATGGCCGACACCATCGAACTCGCCGCGATCAAGCGCGTGCTGGGCGATGATCTCGGCGGCGCGTCGATGTCCTCGACCAAGAGCGCGATCGGCCACCTGCTCGGCGGCGCGGGCGCGGTCGAGGCGATCTTCTGCATCCTCGCGATGCGCGACGGGATCGTGCCGCCGACGCTGAACCTCCACGATCCCGACGAAGGCACCGAAGGCATCGACCTCGTGCCGCTGGTGGCGAAGAAGCGCGAAGTGCGTGCGGTCCTCAACAATTCCTTCGGCTTCGGCGGCACCAACGCCTCGATCATCATGCAGAAGCTGGGCTGACACCGTGACACGTCTGCGGGGTCTCGTGCTGCTGGTGCTGGGCCTTGCCGCGGCGGGGCTGGTGCTGGCGTGGACCTTCCTCGGATCGGCGACGATCACGAAGGACACGCCTTTCACGATCCCCGCAGGCGCCTCGGTCGGCACGGTCGCGGCCAAGCTCGAGGCCGAGGGGCTGATCACCTCGGCCTCCGGCTTTACGCTCCAGGCCCGCATTTTCGGATCAGACGCGCCGATCCAGGCAGGCGAATTCCTGCTGACCCCCGGCATGAGCCAGGGCGACATCCTCGCCGCCTTCCAGTCGGGCGACGTGATCCGCCGCTTCGTCACCATCCCCGAAGGCATGCCCTCGATCCTCGTGTGGGAACGGCTGATGGGCGAGGAACTGCTCACAGGCGAGATCCCGGTGCCGCCCGAAGGCTCGATCCTGCCCGACACTTACAGCTTCGAGCGCGGCCAGCCGCGCGCCAAGCTGGTCGAACAGATGCAGGCGGCGATGGACCGCGCGCTGGCCGAGGAATGGGCCAAGCGCAGCCCCGGCATCGCGGTCGACACGATGCGCGACGCGCTGATCCTCGCCTCGATCGTCGAGAAGGAAACCGGCAAGCCCGAGGAGCGCCGGATGGTCGCCGGGCTCTATTCCAATCGCGTGCGCACCGGCATGAAGCTGCAGGCCGACCCGACGATCATCTACCCGATCACCAGGGGCAAGCCGCTCGGGCGCCGGATCAACCAGTCCGAGATCGCCGCGGTCAACGGCTACAACACCTATACCCGCACGGGCCTGCCCGAGGGGCCGATCACCAACCCCGGCCGCGCCAGCATCGCGGCGGTGATGAACCCCGAGACGACGGCCGCGCTGTTCATGGTCGCCGACGGAACGGGGGGGCACTGGTTCGCCGACACGCTGGCCGAGCACAATGCCAATGTCGCCAAGTGGTACGCGATCCGCCGCGAGCGGGGAGAGATGTAGGGGGTAGGGCGATTCCGCAGCCCTTCATCCTCACCGCTGTCCTGCCGCGCGATCTGCAGGCCTTCGCCGAAGGGCTCCGGCGCGCGCATTATCCGTCCGAGAAGAACCATCTCCACGCGCACGTGACGCTGTTCCACGCCTTCGCGCCCTCGCTGCTCGAGGAGCTGCGCAACTACCTCCCCCGGCTCGCCGCCGAATTCGCCGCGCCCGAGGGGGCGGTGAAGGGGGTGATGGATCTGGGCAAGGGCACCGCGATCGCGCTCGCTGCACCGCAGCTGCTCGCCCTGCGCGCGGGGGTGGCCGAGCATTTCCGCGGCAGCCTCACCACTCAGGATCTTTACGAGCCGCGCCCGCACATCACGATCCAGAACAAGGTGACCAAGGAGGAGGCGCGCGCGCTCCAGGCAACGCTCCCGGCGCTGCTTGCGCCGTGGGTCGCCAAGGGCGCCTTCACCTTCCCCGCGCTCGCGCTGCACCGCTATTGCGGAGGGCCGTGGGAAGAGATCAAGACCTGCGCCTTCCGCGGACGCGCGCGGCTGTGAGGCGCGCTTGCAACGGGGCTTGACCCCGCGCCCGCACCGCCCTAATGGCGCGCCTCGCACGGGGAAGACCCGTGTCCGATCCGGCCCGCCAGCGCCGGTTGCCCCATGGGGCGGAGTAGCTCAGCCGGTTAGAGCAGCGGAATCATAATCCGCGTGTCGGGGGTTCGAGTCCCTCCTCCGCTACCAACCCGGATTGTCCACCAGTGACCCACTGAGGCCACTGGCAGACATTTTTCGAGGAAAATCAAATATTTTTCGCGTCCCGTTGCGTACGCCGGCGTCCCGGTGCGACCGGCTGCGGCCACCCACGGCGATTTGGATTGGGGGTATTTTGGGGGTATTTTTCGGCTGTCCCCAAAACAGGCGATACCCCCAGATGGCTTTGAAAGAACTTGAGGTCAAATACGCCACCAAGCGGCAGCGCCCCTACAAGCTGTCCGATGGAGAAGGCCTGCACCTGCTCGTCCAGCCGAACGGATCGAAGCTCTGGCGCCTGAAATACCGCTTCGACGGCAAGGAAAAACTGCTGAGCTTCGGCAAATATCCGACCGTCACGCTGGCGATCGCCCGCGAGAAGCGGACCGAAGCCAAGCGGCTGCTCGATCAGGGTGAGGACCCCGCCGAGGCCAGGAAGCGGGCGAAGAAGCAGAGGGCCGCGCTCAAGCTGTTCGAAGAGATTGCGCGGGCCTGGCACGCCAATCGTATTGAAGGGCTGGACTCGGCCCATGCCCTGCGCGTCATCAACCGGATGGAGCGCGACGTCTTTCCGGTCATCGGGAAGCGTCCGATCACGGAAATCGACCCGCCCGAGATTCTCGAGATGATCCGCGCGGTCGAAGCGCGCGGCGCCCTCGATATCGCCCGTCGCCTCAAGCAGAACGTCAGCCAGATCTATCGCTTCGCGATCGCGAGCGGCTGGGCGACCATCGATCCGACGCTCGGCCTCAACGATGCGCTCAAGCCCAAGCCGCCCGTCAGGCACATGGCGCGCGTGCCGCTCGCGGAGTTTCCGAAGCTGGTGCGAGCGATCTTCGCCTATGACGGCGAGGACACGCCGCGCCGCCGCGAGATCACCCGTGACGCGCTGCTGTTCACCTTGCTCACATGGGTCCGAACCAGCGAAACCCGCTTCGCGGCCAGGGACGAGTTCGAGGATCTCTATGGACCGAACCCGCTATGGCGTCTGTCGCCGGAGCGCATGAAGATGGAACGTGAGCATCTTGTTCCGCTGTCCCGCCAGGCCGCAATGATCGTTCAGCGCCGCTTGCAGGCGACGAACGATGCGTTCCTCTTTCCCGGAGCCAAGCCTGGAAAGTCTATTTCCGAGAACACCATGATCTATGCCTGTTATCGGATGGGGTATCTCCATCGGCAGACGGTACATGGGTTTAGGGGGCTCGGCTCGACCTGGGCGAACGAAGCCGAACGCTACAAGCCGGATTGGATCGAGATGGCGCTCGCTCACGAGGACGAGGATGAGGTGCGCGGCGCTTACAACAGTGCGCTCTATCTCACACCGCGAAGGCGGATGCTCCAAGACTGGGCCGACGTGATCGACGCGGCAACCGCAGTGTCGAATGTCGAGAAGAATCCTATCGAGTTCTCACAATTCATGCGCTGTTCCGCTCCCATCCAGCACCTGCCACCAAGCGACCAGAGACAGCCGTATTGGCAACGCCCCCTTCGGGCGGCTTCGCGATGAGCCTCAAAAGTCAGAACCGCCGATTTAGAGGCGCGGTTTTCTGCCATAGTTGTTAGAAATATCAGCTACTTAGATGCATCCGCGAATAGTAGAATGAACTCCAAGAAACCGTATCTCACTACATCTCATCATAGCTGATTCCCCTTGCAACTCGACAAGGGAAACCGCCGGGACCGCCAATTACGCCGATACATCGTCTGGAAGGGCTCGATTGGGGCGAGCAGAACGCGCGCATCCGTCCCGATGGACGCGCTCAGCGTGACTAATTCAATGAAATATATGGGGTTATTTGCGTCGCCACGAAGCGTCAGCGGTGCAGGCTCATCAGTCCTTAATCAATGAGTGGGAGGAATAGTTCGCCAACAAATTGAATTGGACGATGAGCCCCAAGGCGCGGCAAATGGCGCCAAATCAAAAAATGCCGTGGGGAGGACAGTCATGGTCACAGCCTTTAGGACAAATTTGCTTTGTGCCACCGCGCTATCGATCGCGTGTGCGCTTGCAGTGCCGGCACATGCCCAGGACGCTGCATCGCAGGGCGAAAAGCCCGAGGCGCAGGAAGGTGGCCTTGAGACAATCGTCGTCACGGCGCAGAAGCGCGAACAGAATTTGCAGGATGTGCCGGCGGCGGTCTCGGCGATCGGCGGCGCCGACCTGCAATCGCGCGGCATCACCGAAACCTCCGATCTGGTCGGCGCGATTCCCAGCCTGCAGGTGACCACGCCCTATGGCCGCACCCAGCCCAATTTCGCGCTGCGCGGGATTTCGGTGGCGAACGAATTTTCGGCATCGACCGCTTCGCCGGTCGGGGTCTATGTCGACGAGGTCTATCAAAGCTTCCGCGCCAGTCATGGCCTGCAGCTGTACGATATCGACCGGGTCGAGGTGCTGCGTGGTCCGCAGGGCACGCTGTACGGCCGCAACACCACCGGCGGCGCGATCAGCTTCTTCACGCGCAAGCCCGAATTGCGCGATTCCAACGGCTATGTCACCGCCGGCTATGGCAATTACCAGACTTTCACGCTGCAGGGTGCGGCCGAAGCGACGCTGGTGCCGGACGTGCTGGGCGTCCGCATCGCCGGCACGTTTGCCGAGGGCGACGGCTGGCAACGCAACGTCCTGCCGGGCAACGAACGCGATCTGGGCACCACCGACACGATCGGCGGACGCCTCTCGATCCGCTGGCAGCCCGATCCCGATGTCGACATCAACCTGAAACTGTACGCCGCCAAGGACGATCCCTGGGGCACCGCGCCCTATGCCGGCGGCCAGCTGGCGGGACGCCAGGACGCGCTGGGCTATTCGCGGTTCGATCCGCAGCCGTTCCTGGGCGGCCGGTTGCTGGGCGAAGACGAGGTGGCGGTCGACCGGATCGGCCGCAATGTCAGCAAGACCCAGGGCGTGGCCTTTACCGTCAACTGGGATGTGACCGACGCCTTTTCGATCACGTCGATCACCGGCTTCGACACCGGCGACTATATCAACAATCCCGACGATTGCGACGGTGGCCCCGCCGATCTGTGCTCGATCGGCTTCACCTCGACCAGCAAGAATTTCAACCAGGACCTGCGCTTCAGCTACACCAATGACAGCTTCGACATTATCGGCGGCTTTTACTACGGCCGGGACAAGGTCAAGACGGTCAACTATCCGGACTTTTTCGGGGTGCTCCGTCCGCTGTTGCTGGGTGCCGGACTGCCCGGGAATTTCAACAACGCCGCGATCGGCACGCCCGATGCGATCCGCTTCCTGCCCGCCTTCGCGCTCGATCCGACGCTTCAGCCGGGCGATGCCGGGTTCTGCGCGCCGGTGGAGATCAATCCGAACGGCTTTCTCGACGCGCGCTCGCTGGTCGCGCTGCAGACCGACATCGCCATCAACAATACCGGCAATGGCGGCGCCGGCGGCGCGTTCTCGGCGGCCTGTGCCGGTGCCGGGGCACCGCCCTTCACGCCGATCCTGGGCGAACAGCGCTACGATATCGAGCGGCCGTCGATCGCCGTCTATGGCGATGTGACCTGGAAGGCGACCGACAAGCTGACCATCGCGGTCGGCGCGCGCTATACCTGGGACGAGGTCAACTATCTGAACGGCAGCACGTTCATCTACGGGCTGGACGGCGCCACGCCGGTGGTCAACCTGATCCCGTACAGCAACCCGTACAACCCGAACCTTACCCCGCTGGAACAGCGGCGCGATGCCAACCGGCTGACCGGCCGGGTCAATGTCAGCTATGATTTTGCCGACGATATCCTGGGCTATGCCCAGTACAGCCGCGGCTATCGCAGCGGCAGCTTCAACGGCCTTGCCTATCAGGGCGTCAACCAGGTCTATTACATCCAGCCGGAAAAGGTGAACGCCTATGAGCTGGGCCTCAAGACCCGGCTGTTCGACCGGCGGGTGCAGCTGAACCTGGCCGGTTTCTACTACGATTATTCGAACCATCAGGTGACCCAGGTGGTCGGCGCGACCACCTTCACCCGCAGTTCGGACGGGCGGCTGTTCGGCGGCGAGGCGGAGCTGACCTGGCAGGCAACCGGCCGGCTGCGGCTGGATGGGTCGCTGAGCTATCTCAACAGCCGCTACAAGGGCAATGTGATCGATCCGACCGATCCGTCCAGTCCGACGCTGAACGTCAACGGCAATCCCTTTCCCAATGCGCCGCGCTTCAGCTTCCGCCTGGGATCTGACTGGACGGTCCTGGATGATGGCAAGAACAAGGTCACGCTGCGCGGCGATGCGTCCTATACCGGCCGCTATTTCTTCGATCCGTTCGGCAATTACGGCCAGGATCCCTGCGATGCGCCGCCGCCGGGATCGAACATCACGCTCGCCGGCCCCGACATTTCCTGCGGCAATCCCAGCTATTGGCTGGTCAATGGCAGGCTGACCTACGAACGCGAGAATGTGTCGGTCAGCCTGTGGGCGAAGAACCTGTTCGACGAATATTATTACACCTATGGCTTGAACATCAACGTGTTCGGGCTCGATTATCTGAACCGCGGCTTCCCCCGGACCTATGGCGTCGAGGCGACAGTCAAGTTCTGATCGCTGCTGCGACGGGGGCGGCGGGCATCCTCTCCCGCCCGCTGCCCCCGATTTTTTCGACCTGACTTTCAGACCGAGGAGTATCCATGATGCGTTCCACCGGCAACGGTCCCTCATTCATCGGCACGGCGTACAGAATCGAGCGCGCTGTGATCACTGAGATCGGCGCAGCTGAAAGCACCGCCCAGGCGAGCAGCGCCGAGCGGCCAGCGCGCCTCCGGACGATTTAACGTGGATGCGTCTCGGAACAGAACTGAGCTGGAACGAATTTTCGCGACCCAACGCGAAGGGACGCGTGAGCAGGTTTCGCGCAGCTACGAAGAACGCATGGACCTGCTCGGGCGCCTTGGCCGGATATTTGAGCAGCACAGAGACGAATTGGTCGATGCCGTTGCCGCCGATTTCGGCATTCGATCCCGCTACGAGACTATCCTGCTCGACCTGATGCTTGGCATATCGGAAATTAAATTTGCGCGCCGCAATCTGAAGACGTGGCTGAGGCCGCGGCGGGTGAAGACTGACATCTTCGGCCTTCCCGGTTCATCGCGCCTGGTCCCCCAGCCCCTAGGTGTGGTGGGCGTTCTCGGCACGTGGAACTATCCGCTCGGCACCATATTCGTTGGCGCGGCCGGTGCATTGGCGGCCGGCAACCGCGTGATCGCAAAGCCGAGCGAAGTTTCCGCCAACGCCGCCGAAGCCAGCGAGCGGCTTGTGCGCCGGTATTTCGCCGAAGAGGAATTCGCGATTGTCCAGGGCGGGCCCGACATGGCACAGGCGATGACGGCCCTACCTTTCGACCATATTCTCTTCACCGGTTCACCCGCGGTTGGCCGCAAAGTCTATGAAGCGGCGGCTGCCAACCTTACACCTGTTACTCTGGAACTTGGCGGCAAATGCCCTGCCATCGTGGGCAAGGGTGCATCGCTTGCACAAGTCTGTGAAAGCTTAGTGTTCGGCAAGCTGCTCAACGCCGGCCAGACCTGCATCGCCGCTGACTATGCCTTCGTCCATGTCGATCAGATGGAAAGCTTCGTCGCCGCACTCCGCGCTCAGGTTGCCAAATGCTACCCCAACGCGGCAAGCAACCCCGATTTCACCAGTATCATCAATGACCGACAGTTCGCGCGGCTCCAAGGTTTGCTCGATGATGCCGAAGCCAAGGGCGCGACGGTGCTCAACCTCTCGGACAACGGCGATGGAACGCTTCCTGAACGGCATCGGATCGTGCCGTTGGCGGTTCTCGACGTTACCGATGACATGGCGATGATGCAGGAGGAGATTTTCGGACCGATCCTGCCGATCATGCCATATCGCTCCGAAGACGAGCTCATTCGCTACGTAAACCGGCATGAGCGCCCGCTGGCGCTCTATTATTTTGGCGACGAAAGTGAGGAACGGCGCAAGATCATTTCCGAAACGCACGCTGGCGGCGTGACTCTCAACGGCACGGTCATGCACGTCTTCCAGCGCCGGCTGCCTTTCGGTGGCATCGGACAGAGCGGCATCGGTGCCTATACCGGCGTCGCCAGTTTCGAGCGCTTCACTCATTACAAGCCGGTGTTCTCTCAGCCGAAACTCAGCCTGCTTGGTCAACTTCTGCCACCCTATTCGAGCAAGACCGAAGGACTACTCAACATCTTCGAAAAGATCCTCTGACGTGGCTGCGGCGGTTGATGCTGGCATGTTGCATGACGCCGGGTCGCCAGCATGGGTCGAATGACAAGGGAAGCAAATGGCTGACTATGTAATTATTGGAGGTGGGTCGTCGGGCGGCGTTATCGCCAGCCGGTTGTCCGAGGACCCCGATGTCACCGTTTGCCTGCTCGAGGCAGGCGGCCCAGGCACCTCGCCGCTTGTGTCCACGCCCGGCGCTTTTGCGGCGCTGATCCAAGACTATCGGATCAATACGCTCAACTGGCGGTTCAACACCGACCCTTCAAAGGCGCTCAACGACCGCCGCCTCTACAATCCGCGCGGGAAGATGCTGGGTGGATCGAGCGGTATGAACGGGATGGTCTATATCCGCGGCGACCGGTCGGATTTCGACCACTGGGCCGAACTCGGCAACGACGGCTGGGGTTACAACGATGTCCTGCCCTATTTCCGCAAGGCTGAGAATAATGAGCGCGGTGAGGATGAGTTTCACGGCTCGTCGGGACCGCTTCACGTATCCAACGGCAAGCGCGAATTCGATGTCTATGATGCTTTCATCGAGGCGGCGACTGGACTGGACCATCCAGCCAATCCGGACTTCAATGGTGCCAGCCAGGAAGGTGTCGGCATCTATCAGTTTACCGTGAAGGACGGGAAGCGCGCCAGCGTGAAGGCGTGTTACCTTGATCCGGTGATGGGCAGGCGCGGCAACCTCCGCGTCGAAGTACATGCCCGCGTCCATCGTATCAGGTTTGAGGGCAACCGCGCGGTGGCAGTCGAGTATTCCCAGGACGGGCAGTTGAAGACGATCCCGTGCGAAAAGGAAGTCATTGTCAGCGGCGGCGCCTATAATTCGCCCCAACTGTTGATGCTTTCCGGTATCGGACCGCGTGATGAGTTGGAGAAGCATGGAATCGAAGTGATTCATGATATTCCCGGTGTCGGCCAGAATCTTCACGACCATCCTGACCTGATGCTGGTCTACCAGTCGAAGAAGCGGCTCGGGATCGCACTCAATGTCGTTGGCGCGCTCAAGACCGTGCGAGACCTATTCCAGTATCTCACGCAAAGGAAAAGCTGGCTGGCATCGCCGCCCACGGCTGCAGGCGGTTTCTTGCGATCCGCGCCGGGGCAGAACCGGGCGGACTGCCAGGTCCATGTCGTGCCGCTCGCCTATCGCGACCATGCGCGCGACTACAAGCTGATGACGAAATGGGGCTATACGATCATTCTCAATATTGGGCGCCCAAAGAGCCGCGGCTGGGTTGCCTTACATGACTCAAACCCCGAATCCGATCCCAAGATAGACCTCAATCTCTTGAGTCATCCCGACGACCTCAAGACGTTGCGCAATGCCTTCCGTGTCGTGCAGGAGATCCTGCATTCGGATCGCATGAAGGCGATGATGAAACGGCCTCTCTATCCTGACCGCTACCTTGAAACTGATGAAGAGATCGACGCCTATATCCGGGCAGAAGCCAATCATGCTTATCATCCGGTGGGAACATGCAAGATGGGCACCGACGAGATGGCGGTGGTCGACAACCGCCTGCGCGTTCACGGCCTCGCAAATATCCGCGTGGCCGATGCCTCGATCATGCCATCAATCGTCAACGGCAACACCAATGCAACCTGCATCATGATCGGCGAGAAAGCCGCCGACATGATCCGGCACGATAATATGAGCAGCAAGAATAGCATCGCAGAATATTGAATTGGACGATTGGATCAATGCTGCAGACACAGATGCTTACGAAAAGAAGTCCGGAGAGGCCTATCGCATGTCAGTTTATTATGTGTCGACTGCGCCATTGTGGGCGAGCGCCTTAGAGGAGCGCGGCTGATGGACGTCCGTACGCAAATACGTCGCGCCGCACGTTATTTCGCCCAGCAAGAGGCTCTCGTTCACGGCCACAGGCGGTTGACTTTCTCGGAAGCCTGGTTGCGCGGCGTGAAGCTCGCAAATGCTCTTGCGGAGTGCGGCCTTCAACCGGGTGACCGGATTGCTACGCTGGAGAAGAACTCCATCGAGGCCGCCGACATCATACTGGCGGCTGCCATTGGAAACTATACGCGTGTTCCTCTCTATGCGCGCAACCGATGTGAAGCGCACGCCCATATGATCGCGAGTACCGGATCTCGGTTGGCGCTGGTCGATGAGGCATTGGCTTCGGAGTTGGCGGGGCTGGATGCCCAAGCTCCGACGCTTGAGCGGATCATTATCCGCGATCACAACTATGAGAATTGGTTGGCGACAGCCTCGGACCGGGATCCCGATCCCGTCGTCGCGCCGGAGGACTATTGTGTCATCCGCCACACCGGCGGCACGACGGGCAAACCCAAGGGCGTTGCCTATCGGCACCGTTCATGGATGACGATCTCCGCCGCATTTTTGAGCATCGGCCCCCAAGTGGCTCCAGGGGATGCCATTCTGCATGTCGGCCCGTTGTCCCATGCATCGGGCTTCCTGTTCGTGCCGGCCTGGTATTGCGGCGCCCGCAACGTGATGATGGACGGCTTCGATCCAGCGTCCTTTCTTGACACTCTCGAGCAGGAACGGATCAGCCATGCCTTTGTAGCCCCCACCATGCTCAATGCCATAGTGCATCACGACGGGGCATATGGCCGCCACTTTCCGAATTTGAAGTTTCTGCTGAGTGCTTCAGCGCCGATCTCCGAGCCGACGCTTCGCAAGTCGTGCCAGATATTCGGGAATCATGTTCTTCATTCGGCCTATGGACAGACCGAAATCCTGCCCATCGCGTCTATGGGGCCCAACGAGTGGTTCGGCGAATTTGAAGGTTCTGCCCCAATTCGGGCGGTCGGACGTCCCATGAGTGGCGCCGATATCGAAATCCGTAACGAGGACGGAAAGGTGCTGGGACCAAACGAGCCCGGCGAGATCGTCGCACGGTTCGAAAATGGCCAGATGGAGGAATTCTGGAACGATCCGGAGGAAACCGCCCGGCGCATGGAAGATGGCTGGGTCAAAACCGGCGATGTCGGCATGATCGACACAAACGGATTTTTGTATCTGCTCGATCGCAACAACGACATGATCGTGTCAGGCGGCTTCAATATCTATCCCACCGAAATCGAAAACGTAATTGCCGACCATC
The DNA here is from genome assembly GCF_001557325.1 of Erythrobacter donghaensis. Lineage (GTDB taxonomy): Bacteria > Pseudomonadota > Alphaproteobacteria > Sphingomonadales > Sphingomonadaceae > Erythrobacter > Erythrobacter donghaensis_B. The sequence goes on along the minus strand of NZ_LSJS01000298.1, from coordinate 13,605 downwards.
CCGGTGTACTCGAGGTCGCGGTCTTTGGCGTGCCCCATGAAAAATGGGGTGAAACGCCGCTTGCAATGGTGCGTGTCAAGCCCGGAGCACAAATCACGGAGACCGAGATAATAGATTTGGTGCGCCAGCGTCTGGGCTCCGCAAAAAAGCCAAGCAAGGTCGTTTTTACCGCCGAGCCACTGCCGTTGAGCAATGTCGGAAAGGTGCTTCGTTCAAAGCTTCGAGAGCCCTATTGGGCGGGCCAGGACCGGCGCATTTCGGGGGCATGACCGACGCAGCCATCCTAGCCACATCCTCTATTCCGGTGACCGCCTGCCGGCGCGCGGGAGACTGCAATGGACTATGAATACATCCTGGTTGAGCAACGCGGCCCAGCGCTTTGGGTGACCCTCAACCGGCCGGCAGCGTTGAACAGTCTGTCGTTGGCTTTGGCCGAGGAACTCGCCGCAGCGATCGAGGCAGCGGAAGCAGATGCGACGGTGCGCGCTTGCATTCTTACCGGCGCCGGACGGGCGTTTTGCGCTGGCGCGGATCTGCTCGCAATTGGCGATGGAACAGGCGGACAAACTCTCGCCGAACGCTTAAATCTGTTTCTGCCGCGGCTCGGTCAGGCTTTTAACAGGATCGAGACGTCGCGCCTTCCGATAATTGCGGCGGTCAACGGCCTTACGCTCGCCGGCGGCTTGGAACTGGTGTTGTGCTGTGATCTCGTCATTGCCGCGCACCCGGCCAGATTTGGCGACGCCCATGCAAATTACGGCCTGTTGCCCGGCGGTGGAGGGTCGGTTCGACTCCCTAGGAAGATCGGCGAAGCGCGTGCGAAACATCTGATGATGACCGGCGGGACCATCTCGGCTGCCGAGATGAAGGAAGCCGGACTCGTGACCCAACTGGTTGCTCCCGAGGATCTCATTGCGGCAGCGCAAGCGCTGGTAGAATCTCTTGCAGAAAAGAGCCGGCCAGGGCTCGCCTACATGAAGCAGCTAGTCCGCGCTGCGCAGGATAGCTCGCTCGAAGTCGGGCTGCGTCAGGAACTCGAAGCCATGGCTGCTTACGCCTTGTCCAACGACATTGTCGAAGGACTGGCGGCATTCCGGGAGAAGCGGAAGCCCGATTTTTCCGACCGGTGAGACCTGATCGGATGCGGAACACATTGGAAGAATGGATCAACGAATGACCGACATATTCGTCATGGGGGTTGGGATGACCCCGTTCGGAAAACAGTTCGACAAGAGCCTGAAAATGCTCTGCGCCGAAGCTTCGTCGCAGGCCTTTTCCGACGCAGGATGCACCGCCGGCGATGTCGAAGCCATCTTCTTCGGCAATTGCGTCCAGGGGCATATGGAGGGCCAGGACATGATCCGCGGCGAAATCGTGGCGCGAGCGATGGGCATCTCAAGCGTTCCCGTGGTGAATGTCGAAAACGCATGTGCGACGGCTTCCACGGCCTTGCACATGGCCGCCGCCTATGTTCGATCGGGGGCAGCGGATGTCGTACTCGCGCTCGGCGCGGAGAAGATGTACTCGCCCGACAAGGCGCTCATGTTCAGTGCATTCGATGGCGCTTGGGACGTGCATGAAACCGAGTCGGGCCGCGCGCAGCTGCTGGCCATGGGCAATGGCGTCGATGTTCCGGAAGGAACGACATCGAGTCAGCCTTACAGCGTTTTCATGGATGTATACGCCGCGATGGCACGCGCGCACATGAAGACCTACGGCTCGACGCAAGCGCAAATCGCGGCCGTCTCGGCGAAAAATCACATGCATTCGACGCGCAATCTGCTTGCCCAGTATCGCCTCCCATATACCGTCGAAAGTGTACTCGCTGCGCCTCCGATCGTTTACCCGTTCACACTGCCGATGTGCTCCCCGATCAGCGACGGCGCCGCCGCTGCGATCATCTGCAGCGAAGCCGGTCGGCGCAAACTGTCGGCAGCCCCGGACAGGGCGCTAAGAATCCTGGCGTCTGTGCTGCAAACCGGCGCCGCGCGCGATCCCTTTGATTATGACCACCATGTCAGCCGCCTTGCGGCGAACCGGGCCTATGCGATGGCCGGCGTGGGGCCAGAAGATATTGGCGTCGCGGAGGTGCATGACGCCACGGCGGTTGGCGAGATCATTGAAATCGAGGCGCTCGGCCTGACGCCGCCTGGCGAGGGCGGACTCGCGGCAGAGCGCGGTGAGACGGCGCTGGGTGGGCGTATTCCGGTAAACACGTCGGGCGGGCTTGAATGCAAGGGACATCCGATCGGCGCCACCGGGCTCGGCCAAATCTACGAGCTTGCGCTGCAATTGCGCGGCGAGGCGGAAGATCGACAGGTTCCGAATGCCCGGTTCGCGATCGCGCAGAACGGCGGAGGTTTCATCGGGGTGGAAGAGGCGGTGGTCGCCGTCACGATCCTGGGCCGGTAGTTGTCAGAGCGCGCCTAGGGAAACACGGGGTCACGATATGAACTTTGAGCTGTCCGATGAACAACGCATGGCGGTGGAAACCGTCCGCCGCTTTCTCGACAACAAGCTTGAGCCGGAAATCCGCCGGCATGGGGAGCGATTCATCCCCAAACCGCTCATGAAGGAATGGACTCAAGCACTGACCGGCTATGGCCATATTACCGCACCGCATCAGGAGCAATGGGGCGGGCTTGATATGGGATGGCTCACTCATCTGCTCATTTTCGAGGAGATCGCCTATTCCTCGCTCGATGTGGCCATACCCGGCTTCATCAACGCGGTTGGCGCAGAACTCATCCGCCGCTTCGCCCCGGAGACGATCAAGCAACGCTATCTTGCCGACCTCGTCGCGGCCGAGAAGTTCGTTTCGCTCGGCATCTCGGAGCCCGATGTCGGCTCGGACGTCGCCGCCATCAAGACACGCGCCGTACGAGACGGCGATTTCTGGGTCATCAATGGCGAAAAGACCTGGATCACCAACGGAGCCTACTCGGACATCTTCATCTGTACGTGCAAGACTGGCGAAAATGAAGTCACTCACATCCTGGTCGATCGTGACGAGAGTGAGTATGAGGTGCGCGATATCCAGAAGATGGCGCTCAACGGCCAATCGACTGCACAGATATTCCTGACCGAATGCCGCGTACCGGTGGCAAACACGATCGGCCGGGTCGGCGATGGATTGCGCAATACGTTGCAAGTGTTCGAGATTGCCCGCTGCCATATGGCGATGTGGAGTATCGGCATCGCACGGCGAGCAATGGATGAGGCGATCGCGTACGCTCGCGATCGCGCGCAGCATGGCAAGAAGATCGCCGGCCATCAGCTGATCGCCGACAAGATCGCCATCATGGCGACCAAGATCGACGCAGCCCGTCTGTTGACGCACCGGGCAATATCCCTCGTCCAGGCGGGCACGCGCGCAGAGACGGAATGCTCGATGGCCAAGTGGTACGCCACCGAAATGGCGATCGAAGCGACGCGCGATGCGCTTCAGATCCATGGCGGCAACGGCGTCACCCGCGAATTCATCGTTGAGCGGCTGGTGCGTGAGGCGATCATTTGCCCCATCCCCGATGGCACGACGGAGATTCAAAAGCTTGTTGTTTCGCGCGCCCTGACCGGCATTCAAGCCTTTCGGTAAGGCTCAGACGAAAACGACAGCGTCGACGGAAATGGAGCCGCGTGCCTGACTCGCACAGGATCAAATGCGCAGATGCGTCGCTCAGGTAAAAGAGGCAGACAAGCGATGGACGAAGAGCTTCGTTTCGATGGCAGGGTAGTGGTTGTGACCGGAGCCGGAGGCGGACTTGGGCGCCAGTACGCGCTGATGTTTGGCGGGCGCGGAGCCAAGGTGGTGGTGAATGATCTGGGTGGCGACGAGAAAGGGAGCGGCAGCTGCTCCACAGCCGCTGACAATGTGGTCGACGAAATTCGAGCCACGGGCGGTCAGGCGGTGGCAAATTATGCGTCGGTCGAGGAGGGCGCGCTGATCATCCAAGCCGCGGTTGACAACTTCGGAACCGTTGACGTCGTCATCAACAATGCCGGCATCCTGCGCGATGTGAGCTTCCACAAAATGACCGACGAAGACTGGACACTGCTTCAGCGGGTCCATCTGAATGGGACGCGGGCAGTGACGCAGGCAGCATGGCCGATACTGCGCGACAAGGGCTATGGCCGCATCGTCATGACCACGTCTGCAGCCGCAATCTACGGCAACTTCGGTCAGGCCAACTATGCCGCAGCCAAGCTCGGAATATTGGGGCTTGCGAACGCGCTGGCGGAGGAGGGGCGGTCCAGAAACATCCAGGTTAATACGATCGCCCCAATCGCCGCATCGCGTATGACCGCGACTGCCTTTCCACAAGAGTTTCTCGCCAATCTCAGAGCGGAAGCGATCAGTCCATTGGTCGGTTGGCTTGCGCACGAGAATTGCAGCGAAACCAAAGGGCTTTTTGAAGTTGGAGCCGGCTATATCGCCAAGCTTAGGTGGGAGCGCGCGCTTGGGCACGCCTTCGGAGCGGACAGGGCGTTCACGCTCGATGATGTCGCCCGGCACTGGGGTAGAATTGTCGACTTCACGGATGCCGAGCACCCGCTCGGGCTGAATGACAGCCTTGAGGCGGTAGAACGGGCGCTGAGAGCGTAATCAACCCGATGAATTACCATGATATTTTTGAGCGGCCGTCGGGCTGCCGATGGCGTCGTGCTGCCGCCAGATATCGATGAGCAGCAGGAATAGTTCTGCAGCGAATTGAATTGGACGACGGCCCTCAAATGCCGCCAAACGGCATGAACTACACAATATCTCCTGGGAAGAGAGGATCAGCCATGAGAGGATGTCTATTGGCTTCTGCCGCGTTGTTGTGCTCGGGAACAGCATTTGCCCAGGAAGCAACGCCCCAGGCGAACGACCAAACCGGGAGCGCCACGGAAGCGCTGGCTGAGGACATTGTCGTTACCGCCACCAAAAAGGGCTATGGCGAAAGCGTGCAGAAAGTACCGATGGCGGTCACGGCTTTTGGTGAAGCGCAGCTGGATGCCAAGTTCGTCCAGAATCTTCAAAGTCTGAGCTACGACGTTCCCAACGTCCAGCTCGAGGATGTGGGTACGGCACCGGGCTATGCCAATTTCACTATCCGGGGCCTCGGCATCAACAGCACGATCCCATCGATCGACCCCACCGTAGGCGTTTTCACTGACGGTATTTACCTCGGCATCAACGCTGGTGTCGTGCTGGACAACTTCGACCTTGAGGGGATCGAAGTTCTGCGTGGACCGCAAGGCTTGCTTTTCGGTCGCAACGTTACCGGCGGTGCCGTGGTTGTGCGGACCACGCGGCCCAGCTTCGATTTTGGAGCCAAAGCCAAGCTATCCATTGAAACGGGACTGAAAAAGACCGTAAGCGGCACGGTTACCGGACCTATCGTCGATGACGTTTTGGCTGCCAAATTGGCCGTCTACTACAGCGACGACAATGGCTGGTTTCGCAACCGCTTCGACAATCGCAGCTTCGGTAAATCACATGACCTTATCATTCGCCCGGCACTTTCGCTCAAGGGTGGCGACCGCTTCCGAATGGATCTCCGCTATGAGCATGGCGATGTCGAAAGCGATGGAGCCCCTGTCCAGAGTCACGCGCTGTTTCCCCGCGACAGCTTCAGGTTTTCGATCAATTTCCCAGGTTTCTATGATGCCAAATGGGACCAGGCGATCGTGGAAACCAACATCGATGTCGGTCTGGGCGAAGGCGTCTTCACCAACATCGCTGGCTATCGGAAATTCCGATCCTCCGCGGGCGCTGATATCGATGGAACACCACAGTCCTTCTTTCATGCCTTTTTCGAAATCGACCAGGATCAACTCAGCGACGAACTTCGTTATGCCGGAAGGTTCGGTGACGTCGAATTGACAACCGGTCTATACTATTTTTCCTAGGATCTTCGTTACGCCGAGCTGCGGAATCTTTTGGGCGGTGCTCGGATCGTTTCCGGTGGGGGTACGCAAGACCAGACAACATGGGGCATTTTTGCTTCGACCGACTGGCATTTCACCGATACGCTGACCTTGAATCTCGGCGCGCGGTATAGTTGGGAACGCAAAGCCGTTCGGGTCTCGGCCTTACGCGCAAATGGTTGCAATCTAGACACGCTGATCTGTGCAACCAATTTCGCCGACGCGGCAAAATGGCGAGGGTTTACGCCGAAAATCGGCCTTCAGTGGAAGCCGGATGACGACACGCAGATTTATGGCCTTTACACGCGCGGGTTCCGCAGCGGCGGATATAATTTGCGCAACACCGATCCCGCTGTGCCGCCGGGGCCATTCAATCAAGAGACCCAGGACAGTTTCGAACTCGGCGCCAAGAAGCAATTCGGGCGCCACCGGATCAACCTGGCGGCCTTCTACAATCGCATGAAGGACCTGCAGCGCGAGATCAACCTGCCCGGACCGCTTGGCGTCAGCCAGGTCATACGGAACACCGCCGACGCCACAATCAAAGGCGTCGAGGCCGAGGGGCAGTTTTTTCTTTTGTCCAACCTCGTGATTTCGGGTCAGCTCGGCTACGTGAATGGCCAGTATCGCAACGTCCAGTTCGACCTCAGCGGTGATGGCGTCATCAACGATGTGGATCGTGCGCTCAAATTGCCAAGGCTGTCGCCATGGACCTATGGCGTGGGGCTGACTTATGATCAGCAGCTTGGCGAATTGGGGACAGCAACGGCGCGTGTCAGCTTCACGCATCGCGACAAGGCGGCATTCACCGACAACAACGTCGGCTTCCTTCAGGGCGCCGATATGCTCGATGCGAGCCTCACATTGGCGACCGACAACAAGCACTGGCGCTTCTCCATCTATGGCCGAAACCTCCTGAATGAGGTGACGATTGGCGGCGATACACCTTTGCCGGCGGCCTTCGGGGGCACGGGTGCAAGCCTTTCACCGCTAAACAGGGGGCGCGTCATCGGCGGAGAAGTGGCGATTAGCTTCTAGGCCATTTTCGAGGCGAGTGGAATCACCCGCCAACTCGGAAAATGCCCAAGATCAATTTGCTAGAGCATTTCCTGCCGGAAAGCCGGTTCCCACTTCTGCGCGAAATGCTCTAGCTGATCGCGACGGATGCAGCGGATTTCCGATCGCACCCCGCCCCCTTGCCGTTAATCCGATGATGCGGTGCGCCATGCCTGACGAACAAGGCTGACGAGCGCACGGCCAGCCGGTTTTACCTGCCAGCGGCTACGCACAGCATAACAAAGCGTCAATGGATCGAATAAACCGATTCCCTCCAAGGCCACGAAATTGGCGCGAAACCATGAGTTCTCGGTGAACTGTTTTGCAACCATCCCGATAGCATCGGATGTGGCAACGATCCGTCGAACCAATTGAAAATAGTCTGTCATGTGGATCCAGTCAGCGGGACGCTTACCGCTTTTTTCGTACATCTGCTGAATGATCGATGTGTAGGGTTCGGAAGATGAGGGCACTACGAATTCGAACTGGACCAGCGGCTCCTTGCTGGTCGGGTTTATCCCCAGAATGGGATGATTGTTCCGCACAAAAGGCAGTATTTCGATCGAGGCGACCCGCTCGCACTTGAATTCCGGCCAGCGTGCAAAGGCCGCTTCAAGTCCAAAGGCGACATCGATATCGCCGCGCGACAGGAGTCGCACGCCCCTTTCGCTGTTGCCCGAAACGACTTCGACGCGCACTGCCGGATGGCGCCGCAGCAAAGAAACCAGAGGTTGGGTGAGCAACCAGTCGATTGACCCTGGGAACAGTCCGATTCGAAGCGGGCCCGCATAGGCGTCGGCGCGGCGGGCTGTATCTCCGAGTAGTTCAGCTGCGTCGGCAAGCAAGCGCGCTGCGCGATCAATAAATTCGCGTCCCTCCTCTGTCGGCATCGCGCCCCGTGAGGTCCGATGGAAAAGGGAATAGCCAAGATGCCGTTCGAGTTCAGCGACACTCTTGGTCACCGACGACTGCGTGACACCAACCGCATCCGCTGCCCTGGAGAAGGAACGAAGCTGACCAACCGCGACGGCATGCTTGAGGCGAGAATCGAGCATGGACATGCCCCACAGGAATAATTGCTCCAGAGAATGAATTAGGCGAATCAAGGTCATTTTGCCAATCTTACTTTCGACACTGCCGCCCAGCACGACTGCAACCCGTCTCGAAATCTGGAGCGGCGAAACGGCCTGGATCAAAGCGCCAAGGTCTCAGACGCAGGTATGCCTGAATGACGAAAACTGGTCCGCTTGCAGGCCTCAAAATACTCGAAATTGCGGGCATCGGCCCGGCGCCGTTTTGCGGAATGCTGTTGGCCGACCTTGGCGCCGATGTCGTCGTCATTGAACGCGTAAGCCCTAACTCCGAAAATATCGATCTTGGCAGCGGCGCCATTGTGAACCGCGGGAAACGTGTAATTGCCTTGGATCTGAAGTCCCCCGAAGGCGTCGCGCATGTCCTGGATCTCGTCCAAAGGGGCGATGTACTGATCGAAGGCATGCGGCCTGGGGTGATGGAGAGGCTCGGCCTTGGTCCCGAGGTTTGCCTAGCGCGTAACCCCCGCCTTGTATTCGGTCGCATGACGGGTTGGGGGCAGCAGGGACCTCTCGCCCAAGCGGCCGGCCATGACATCAACTATATCGCGCTGTCAGGAGCCCTTTGGTATGCTGGGCATCCCGGTGAACCGCCAATGGCGCCGCCAAGCCTGGTAGGCGATATTGGGGGTGGAGCGCTCTATTTGGCCATCGGCGTCCTCGCAGCGGCAATGCACGCGCGGGATACCGGGAATGGGCAAGTGGTTGACGCCGCGATCGTCGATGGGAGCGCTCACATGATGAACTTGCTCCTGAGCCTGAAGGCCGCCGGCCAGGTTGCCAGCATACGCGGCTGCAGCATCCTTGACGGCCCTCACTGGTACTCGACCTATCGGTGCGCCGACGGGAATTTCATCTCAGTCGGATCACTCGAGCCCAAGTTCTATGCGCTGCTTTGCAAAAAGCTGGGGTTGGCCGGCGATAGCAGTTTTGACGACGGCTATGATCGTGATGCCTGGCCCGAGCTCAAGCAGCGTTTTAGCGAGATATTCGCCATGCGGACACGGGAAGAATGGCGCACACTGCTGGAAGGCAGCGATGCCTGCTTTGCCCCCGTGCTTGATCCGGACGAAGCGGCGCGCCATCCTCATATGGCAGCGCGAGGCGTCTATCGGGAGATCGACAATATCCTCCAGGCAATGCCGGCGCCACGTTTTTCGGGCTCGTCACTACCGATCCCCGGACCGATCCCGCTGCATCATGAAGATCCGAGTACAATTCGGCGGGGCTGGAGCAAACCGGACCGCTGCGGGATTACCGCCAGAACCGACTGTTGCGAGTAGTCGGTTGGCATGGTGGGCGGCCAGCGGCCCGACACGAACGGTGATTTCATAACTATGAACCAATGCGACGCTCCGCTTCGCTGCGCTGCATTCAAATCAAAGGAGACAACGACACACAGGCACGTCAAACTATCCGATGATTCCTGTACGCCACGCCGGAACGGCGATTGCGGACGTGTCCACGGGACGTTGTTCGCATCGTGATTCGCTCGGCGCTTGAAATCAATGCTCGCCCCGGATGTGACGACGCCGATGGGATTTCCACTGCGGCGTCCACGGCCAATGTCCTGGCGTGAGGGCTTCGGTCATCGACCGATTCGACCGTCCGAATGCGGTCTTTTGGCGCGCCTGAGAATCCGCATCAGAGTTGAGTGCGCGTTGTTCGGGAATCTCATTTAAATATTTGTAAAAACGTAATAATATAGATAATAACTCCAACCTGTATCCAGTGTGGAGTAATGGTCGCAGGGCGTGAACTTACGCCCTTATGGATGCGTCGAAGTCCTTCAGTTTGAATCTCAGGAAATTGCGGCTTGCGATGCGCATCACGCAAGAAGCGCTCGCCCATGATGCGGGCACGAGCAGCTCTTATCTGAGTGCGATCGAAAATGGCCGGTCGAGCCCGACGCTGAAAGCAATGGAGCGGCTCGCGAAGGCACTCGGCGTTAATGCCGTCTATCTCTTGTCCGGCCGGATATCGATCTCGATCGTTTCGGACGACGAACTGGAAATCGGCGCGATACTGGCGCGCCCGGCGGTGACGCTCCGGCGCCATCCGCACAAGCCGACGGGGCGGCCGAGCAAGACCAAGTAAATCATCGGGGGCTGCACGCGCGTGGGCTGGAACCACGCGCCCGATAGACGCGCCCGCAACGCGCGCGTCGAAAGGAGTGCCCCTCGGTGCCGTTTCGCGACCTCGATGCCTATATTAAGCAGGCCAGGCGCGCGAACAGTGATCGCGAGCTGTTCAGTTGCAGCGAGGCCGCCGCACGCCAGCTCGGCCTCCCATGGCTCGCGATCGTCCAGAGCATGGCCTTCTTTCAGCCCGGTGGGCGATATTTCCGCATGGACAATTTCCAGAGCTGGGGCGACGTTTTCGTCGCCGAAGGCTATTACCGCGACGATCCCGCCTTGCTCGCGGCGCGCTCGACAAGCCGGGCGTTCTGCTGGCACGAAATGGAGCGACTGCTGGGCGGCTTCACGCGGCGACAGGCGCGCATCGTGCGCGAAGCCGCGCGTCATGGCCTGCGCAACGGCCTCACCGTTCCGATTGGCGTCGCCGGCGAGCCGCCCGGATGCTGTACGTTCGCAACGCGCGACGGGCAATTGCCGCCATCGCATATCTGCCGGATCGCGACGCTGATGGCGAGCGAGGCGTTTACCGAGGCGCGGCGCTTGCACGGCTTTCCGGCGCGCCCGCTGAAATTACCCCATCTCAGCCCAAAGCGGCTCGAATGCTTTCGCTTGGCGGCGATGGGCAAGAGCGACGTCGAGATCGGGATCATGATGAACATCGCCCCGACGACAGTGCGCACCTACATGCGTGACCTGCGCGAACATTTCGGAATCTATTCCCGCGCGCAGCTCCCGGCGATCGCGCTCGCCTGCGGAATCGTCTGCATCGAGGAGATCGTCCCGCGGTTCTGAGCGGGATCGCCGCATCCTCAATATTGACGACTGTTTGAGCCCTTCATCTCTGCTCCCTTCGCGACTGTTCAATTTGAACGGGAGCTACTGCCATGATCCATATTGTCAAAGGGTGCTCGCTTACCGATGCGCGCGCCGCCTCGATGTTCGAGGACCGCAAGACCCTGTTCGTCGATCTGCTGGGCTGGGATGTTCCGGTCGTCGGCGGCCGCTATGAAATCGACAGCTATGACGGCGACAAGGCGGTCTATCTGATCGCCACCGACGATGGCTGCATTCACCAGGGGTCGATGCGGCTGCTATCGACAGAGGGCGCACATCTTCTCGCCGATCGTTTCGCGTCGCTCTGCGAGTGCGATGCGCCCCGGGGGGAGCAGGTTCGCGAGATTACGCGACTTTGCCTGCCGCAACGATTGGGCGCCCCCGGACGCCTGCGTGTCCGCAACCGGCTCATCTCGGCGATGGTCGATCATGCGCTCGGCAGCGGAATCACCATGCTAACCGGCGTCGTGACCGCTGCTTTTCGCGAGGAGGTTTTGGCGATGGGCTGGCGCGCAGCGCCGCTCGGCCCCGCGCGCCGCATCGATGGCGCGTTCCTTGGAGCGTTCCGCATCGAGATCTGCGCCGGTACGCCTGCGCTGCTGGCGTCGAACGGCATCTATGTACCGGGTGCGATCACTCCCGATGCGGCGGCAAGAGCCGCGTGAAGGGAATGGCGATGCACGACCCCGCCCGCCTCGCCGCGATGCTGCTCGCCGACGGTTATGTCATTGTCGATAACGCCGTGCCGACCGAGCTAATCACCGCGCTCGAAGCCGAACTCGCACCGCGCTTCGTCGCCACGCCCTTTTGCGAAGGCGGATTCTACGGAGCCCGCACCAAGCGCTTTGGCGCGTTGTTGCGGCGTTCACGGCATATCGCCGGCCTTGTGCTGCACCCGATCATCCGCGGTATCGCCGAAACGGTGCTCGGGGAATGGTGCGATCGTATCGTTCTCAACCTCACCCAGGCGATCGAAATCCATCCCGGCGCGCTCGCGCAGGTGCCGCACCGCGACCAGGATCTCTGGGGCGGCGTCAAGACCGGGATGCACTATCAGATCAACGTCATCTGGCCGATCGATCCGTTCACGCTGGAGAGTGGCGCGACGCTGGTCTGGCCGGGCAGCCATCACGATGCGGCATCGCAACCGGGCGATGCACGTCCGGTCGCCGCCGAAATGCCACCCGGCTCCGCGCTGCTGTTCCTCGGATCGATCCTGCATGGTGCCGGCGCTAACCAGTCCGATCATGTGCGCCGCGCGGTCATCACCTCCTATTGCCTCGGATGGCTGCGGACGTTCGAGAATCAGTATCTCGTCTATCCGCCCGCCATCGCTCGAGCGTTCGATCCCGATCTGGCCGCGCTCATCGGCTATGCCCAGCATCGCCCCAATCTCGGCAATGTCGAAGGCCAGTGCCCGTCCGTGCTGCTTCACCGGGACGATATCGACGGCCTCCCTGCGATCGACGCGCTGCTCCCCGGCCAGGCCGACATGCTGGATGCCTATGTCGCCGAACAGGAAGCCGCGCGTGCGGGCCTGATCGGCGGGTAACGCGGGTTCGTCGGACCGGGCGCTGCACTCATGACACACGATCCAAACCCCGAAGCAGGCGGCGGCGCGCGAACACGGATCGAGGCGGATTCATCCGCTGTGGACGGTGGAGCCACGGCGTCGTCGGCCGCGGAGCGCGCTCGGCGGGCACGCGAGCATTGCCCGTTTCTGACAACCAAGCAGGCCGCGTTCCATCTCGGTCTCGCGGGGGACACGCTCAAGAAGATGCGCCGGGAGCGGCGCGGCCCGCCGTGCCGAAAGCATGGCACCGTCTGGCGCTACCATATCGACGATATCGAGGCCTGGTCGCGCGCGAACATGCGGGAGGGAGGCAATGGCTAGGCTGCTACCCTCCCGTCTGCCGGCTAAACCCACCGCGCTGATCGGTCTCGGCGCGGCCGCGCTGGCGACCACGATCGCGCTGCCGCCAACGCCGTGGCTGGTCTGGAACGCATCGGCCAGCGCGCCGATCGGTCTCTATGCCGTCAGCGGACGGCAGGACATCGCATCGGGCGACATGGTGCTGGTCCGGGTGCCCGACCGCTGGCGCCGGCTCGCCGCCGAGCGGCGCTACATTCCGATCAATATCCCGCTGGTCAAGCGCGTCGCGGCCGCGCCCGGCGATCGCGTCTGTGCGCGCGGGCGGGAGATCTATGTCAACGGCCACCCGGTGGCCGAACGCCGCGAAGCCGATGGCCGCGACCGTCCGATGCCGTGGTGGAATGGCTGCGTGATGTTGCGTTCGGGCGCATTGTTCCTGCTGATGGACAGCCCGGATTCGTTCGATGGGCGTTATTTCGGACCGACATCGCGCGGCGACGTCATCGGCGAGGTGCGACTGCTGTGGCTGGGCTGAGGGTCGCCATCACCGCCCTGGCGCTGCTGGCGGCGGCACCGGCTGACGCGCAGTCGGTCGTTCACTGGCGGCCCTATATCGAGGCAGCCTCGGCGCGTTTCGGCGTGCCGGTAGAATGGATCGAGCGCGTCATGCGCGCCGAGAGCGGCGGGCGCACGGTGCTGGACG